>NZ_QSPM01000005.1:0-176753 GCF_003466445.1 Collinsella sp. TM05-38
GCCGACCGCCCCGGCCACGACCGCCGCTACGCCATCGACTCGACCAAGCTCCAGCGCGAGCTCGGCTGGAGGCCGGCCCACACCGACTTCGCCGAGGGCCTGAAGCAGACGATCGACTGGTACGTCGCCAACGAGTCCTGGTGGCGCCCGGCCAAGGAGGCCACCGAGGCCCGCTACCGCGCGCAGGGCCAGTAGGAGGGGAGAGACATGGCAGACATCGCATTCGAGAAGGACCTCTCCGTCGCCGAGACCGGCATCGGGGGCCTCAAGGTCGTCGACCTGGCCGTCCACGGCGACTCGCGCGGCTGGTTCAAGGAGAACTGGCAGCGCGCCAAGATGTGCGCCCTGGGCATCCCGGACCTCCGCGTCATCCAGAACAACATCTCCTACAACGACAGCCGCGGCGTCACGCGCGGCATCCATGCCGAGCCCTGGGACAAGTTCATCTCCGTGGCCCGTGGCTCGGTCTTCGGCGCCTGGGTGGACCTGCGCGAGGGCAGCGAGACATTCGGCAAGGTGTTCACCTGCACGCTCGACCCGAGCAAGGCCATCTACGTCCCGCGCGGCGTTGGTAACTCCTTCCAGGCGCTCGAGGACGGCACCGCCTACACCTACCTGGTGGACGCCCACTGGTCCCTCGAGCTGAAGAGGACCTACACCTTCGTGAACCTCGCCGACCCCGAGCTCGCCATCGAGTGGCCGATCCCGCTCGACGAGGCCACCGTCTCCGAGGCCGACCTCAACCACCCGATGCTCGCCGACGTCGTCCCGATGGCGCCGAAGCGCACCCTCGTCACCGGCTGCAACGGCCAGCTGGGCCATGCGGTGCGTGCGCTCGCCGAGGAGCGCGGCGTGGCGAAGGACTTCGACTTCTGCGACATCGACACCTTCGACATGTCCGACCCGGAGGCCTACTCGCAGTACGACTGGTCGCTCTACGGCACCGTCATCAACTGCGGTGCCTACACGGCCGTGGATAAAGCGGAGACCCCCGAGGGCCGCGTGACCGCCTGGAAGGCCAACGCGACCGGGCCGGCGCTGCTCGCACGCACCTGCGCCGGGCACGGGATCACGCTCGTCCACGTGTCCAGCGACTACGTCTTCGACGGCACCGCCGAGGTGCATGACGAGGACGAGCCCCTCAGCCCGCTGTCCGTCTACGGCCAGACCAAGGCCGCCGGCGACATCGCCGTAGCGGGGTGCCCCAGCCACTACATCATGCGCTCCAGCTGGGTCATCGGCGAGGGCCACAACTTCGTCAAGACCATGAAGGCGCTCTCCGACCGCGTCGCCGACCCCGAGGACAAGCTGGACAAGGGCACCGTCGTGGACGACCAGCTGGGCCGCCTGACCTTCACGCGCGACATGGCCGAGGCCATCTTCCACGTACTGGGGACGCACGCCCCCTACGGGACCTATAACTGCACCGGCTCCGGCGCCGTGAAGAGCTGGGCGGACATCGCCCGCGCCGTCTTCGGGGCCGCCAACGGCAACGGCGACAGGGTCGTGCCGGTCAGCACCGCCGACTACTACGCGAACGCCGAGGGCCCCATCGCCCCGCGCCCGGTCCACTCCGCGCTCGACCTGTCCAGGCTCGAGGCCGCCGGCTTCCACATGCCCGACTGGGAAGAAGAGCTGGGGGAGTACCTCAAGACTTTCGCCATGCAGGATGGTGAAGCCTAATGTTTGGTCAATATGGTCCTTCTGAGACGTTTAAAAATGTGTGGGCGCTACTTCTCACCAAGGTGTTGTTCCCTGGTGCGAGACTTGTCCGCCGCCCCTTTTACCTTCGTGGTGGCAAGTGCCGCTTCGTTTATGGTGAGGGTTTCACCTGTGGTTATTCTTGTCGTTTCGACCTTGCTGGTGACGGCACCCCTCTAATTGTCGGCAAGAACTGCAAGATAAACGATCGAGTTCATATCTCTGCGCATGAGAGTGTCGTTATCGGAGATAACGTGCTCATGGCTTCGAATATTTTTATATCTGATAACAGTCATGGGTCCTATGGCGACGATCCCTCGTTGCCCGATATGGCGCCTGATGATCGAAAGATAGTTACTAAGCCCGTGCGCATTGGCGATAACGTGTGGATAGGCGAAGGTGCAGCGGTGATGCCCGGTGTGACCATTGGCAACGGTGTGATTATCGGTACCAATGCGGTGGTGACTCGCGACGTTCCCGACAACGTAATCGTTGCCGGGGTTCCCGCTAAACCCATTAAACGATTTGTCGGTGAGGGGTGGCTTCCCAGTGGAAAACGGTAAGACCCCAAAGGTAAGCATCGTCGTCCCCATGTATAACGTGGGCGAATGCGCCGCGGCTTGTCTTCGCTCCCTTATGGGCCAGACGTATAAAAATATAGAAATTTTGGTCGTTGATGACGGGGCGACCGACAATACGGCAGATATCTGTGTCCGTACCATTGCAGATGACGATCGCGTTAAGCTTGTGCACAAGGAGAACGGAGGCCTATCCTCCGCTCGAAACTTCGGCCTTGCCTGCGCCACAGGTGACTTCGTTACATTTGTGGACGGTGACGACGTTCTGGACGAGAGGGCTGTAGGACATATGGTTGCCCTTGCGCAGAAGACCGGTGCGCCCCTTGTCACATGTGAATATAAGAAAATTGATTCGACTGAAGACTTTGGTTGTCAAGAGATTGGTGAAGGCAAGATCGTTTCCGGCGACGAACTTCTTGGAATGTTGCTTCTGCTTAACGGTGAGTCCGGCTCTGCCTGCGCGAAGCTGTACGCTAGGGAACTATTCCCACTCCTTGCGTTTCCCGAGGGGCAACTGTTCGAGGACTTTGGCGTTGAAGCTACTGTCTTCTCTAGCGTTGATAAGGCTTGTATTTCTGGCGCAGAGCTTTATGGCTATCTTGCCCGCGAGGGTTCCATTACTACGAATAAGAAATACGAAGACAAGCACCTTGAGGGCATGGAAGCGTCTTTGTCAACTGTGAGAGACGTGGTTGATGATAGACCTGAGTTGAAAGATGCGTTTGCTTGCTTTGAGGCTTTTTGCTCTCTTCGCGTTGCGTCGAGGCTGGATTTGAATAAATGCATCGACAGGCGCAAGGCTAAGGCTTATGTCCTTAATGCGAGGAAACGCTGCAGGAAGGTCGCCGGCAACCCTCTTGCGAGCAAGACTTGGCGCTTTCGCTGCGGGCTTTTTGCATCTTCGCCAGCACTTCATAATCTTGTATACAGCCTTTACGGCAACTTGACCGGAAAGGTCGTAGGATGATGGATACACTCGAGCTTGATTTGACAAACTCGCATCGCATTGTTCCTCGCAAATCTGACGCCGGTGCATATAACAACGCCTATTTTCTCCTCGCCCTTCTATCATGCTTTCTCTTTCCTTTTGCTTCGATTTTCTTCATTATTCTTTATATTAGGTCCGAGAAGCATTCGAGTGTGGGCCTGGCGATTCTGGTTGGTCTTTGCTCTGGCGCAATTGCCTATGGGGTTAATACGACATTAATGGCTGACATTGATCGATATACCAACAGTCTGCCTATCTTTCGTGAGACATCATTTTGGGACCTCCTTTCAATCAAGGGTGTCTATTCCTCTGTGGGGTCTCATGGTTACAACCTTTTTGCTTGGATTGTTTCGAGATTTAATGATGACCATCTTCTGCGAAGCGCAGTTACAGCAACTTTTTACTCAGTCTTGGCCTTTATTGTTGACGATTATGCCGTGCTTCAGGGGTGGTCGTTTAGGAGGACTTGTGCCGCCCTTTTGATTTCAGTGGCAATCCCACCGTTTTTCAACGTTCTCTCTTATGCAAAAAGTACCCCGGCTTTTTCGTTGCTTCTGTTGGCACTCTATTTGGACTTTGGGAAGCGTACCGGGCCGGTTGTATTGATTTTGCTTTACGCCTTTGCCGCCTCTACTCATTCATCTGTTTTACCGGTGATAGCTTTAAGAGTTGTGCTGCTTTTCGTAAAAAATGAGATTGCCATTTACGGCATCAGTCTTGCATTACTTCCTTTATCAAATATGCTTTCCGCCGCCTTACCGGCCTCCTTCAGGACGATACCTGTTCTTTCTCTATTTATGAGCGCTTTGGATAAGTTTTCTGTATATAGCGAGTTCAGCGATTGGGGATGGGCCGCAGCATCTCAACATAGTGTGTTGCTTATGGGGTACCGATATTATTTTGAAGCTATCGCTGTTTTCTGCATCCTTTTGGTGTTTAGGCGTTACGACGTTTCTAAATCCGGTTTGCTTGTTTTTTCAGGCATTTGGTCTGCCCTATGCATTGCAGTTTCAGTATTTTTTGCCGCAGATGTTTTCTTTCGGTATGCGATGCCTTGCTCAACGTTGTTTGTCTTAGCTTCTTTGAGTCATAAGGATGATGCCGTAAATCTATTTATAGATATCGCACTTGCGATTATTGCGGTTATCGGTTTTGTCGTTCAGTGGGCTTATCTCGCAAGCGTCGCCGATATGTCCTGCTTTATTCTTCATGGTTTGTTCGGAGTTTAGTTTTGATTTCTCAACACAAACATTTCTACAGCAATGTCGTTTGGCAGTACGGACTGCAGATTGTTAAGTACATTTTTCCCCTCATTACGCTGCCTTATCTGACACGTGTGCTTCTGCCGGAGGGTTACGCGATCTACGCGTATGTTGTGTCGTTCATGACTTTCGCCCAGACTTTCGTCGATTTTGGCTTCAACCTTTCCGGTACTAAACGCATAGCAAAATCCGAGACTGTCGAAGAGGAGAACCTGGCTATCGGCGCTGTGACAGAGGCTCGCCTGTTGCTTGGTGTAGTGACCGGCGCTGTCGTTGTTGTTGTGGCCTGGTTCATCCCCATTACTCATTCGAACATGCTATATACCATGCTTGCATTTGTTGCTGTATTCGGTAAGGCAGTTGCTCCGGACTTTCTTTTCCAGGGACATGAAAACATGGGCCCATTGACGACTCGCTATTTTGTCTCGAAGGGTGTCTCTACTGCCTTGACGTTCGTCGTTGTCCATTCTATCGATGACATTCTGTGGATTCCTATTCTCGACATCCTTTCGAGCGTTATTGCCCTTGCCTGGTCTTTCATTTCCGCCAAGCGAATGTTCGGTACCACCATTACGTTCGTCCCCCTATGCGAGGCGCTTTCAGAGCTGAAGGTTTCCGCGCTCTATTGTTTCTCGAACATGGCCTCCGTCGTTTTTTCCGGTTTCACTACGCTTTTGATTGGTATCGTGATTACCAACAAGGCGATGATTTCCTACTGGTCCCTTGCTGTGACTGCAATTAATGCCATCCAGTCCCTTTATTCGCCAATTGTGAACAGTCTGTACCCCCATATGGTCAAGGGGGGTGACTACGGTTTTGCAAGGAAGTTGCTCCTTGTCTCTATACCCGTTCTGCTCATTGGCACCATCGCTTTCGCAGCGCTTTCCGATGTAGTTATGCTCGTGCTCGGTGGCAAGGACTATCTATCAGGTTCCTGGGTTATCGCCTGGGCTTCACCCGTACTCCTGTTTTCCTTCTATGCAACGATGGTCGGCTGGCCGATTCTTGGTGCCTCTGGCAAAGTCACTGAGGTTACCTTCACCACAGTTGGATCTGCTGTATTTTGCATTGTTTCGCTTTTGACCGTGTCTGCAATAGGAGTCGCGAGTTTGCAGGTCATTTGCATCATCCGTTGCCTTACTGAGGCAATTATGTGCGTGAGTCGCATTTGGCTCGCGCGCGGATACTTGTTTCCGTCTCGAAGTGTTACCGCCGATTGCGAAAGGTAGGGAATAAGAAATGAAAAAGTGCGTCGGTATATTGTCACGCCATGCAGTGCCGAACTACGGTTCCATTCTGCAAGCATATGCCCTTCAGGATGCGTTCGCCTCAATGGGTATCAATGCTGAGTATGTTGACTACCGCATCCCCCGGGACTTTCCTTTAGCAGATGCCATGAGGACCTCTGGCGCGCTCGGTCCGATTCGTGCGATTCCAAAAGCGATTGGTGCCCGTAAGTTCGAGGCGATGAGGAGTGATTTGTTGAAGCAGAGCCGTAGGGTTACCGACTCAGAAGAGCTCGGTAAGCTTCTTGCGGAGTACCCTGTCCTTTGTGTGGGAGGCGACCAAGTGTGGAACATCATGTCTGATGGAAACATCGAGGGCGCCTACCTTTTGGAGGGCGCATCAGACGATGCCTACAAGTTCTCCTTCTCTTCCTCCTTTGGTAAAAATGGCCTCGATCCACGCGAACGCGAACGTGCCGCCAAAGCGTTTGCGCGCTTTGATAGGCTTTCAGTGCGCGAGGAAAGTGGGCAGAAAACTCTTGAGGAAATGGGACTTGAGGCGCAAACCGTTGTCGACCCCGTGCACCTGCTCTCAAAAGAGGCCTGGTTTGATCGTGTTGAGCCTCGTGCTCCCCGCGGGGTGAATGGGAAGTACTGCCTGATCTACAACCTGCATCCAAGCGATGCATTCGACCGCTATTCTGCTGCCGCATGCAAGTCACTCGGCCTCGAGGTCGTTAGCATTCGTCCGTCGCTTCGTAAGACGATGGGGAAGAATTTGTTCTACCCGTCGCTTCATGAATTCCTTTGGCTGTTTGACAATGCTACCTGCGTGCTCACGGATTCATTCCACGGGACTGCTTTTTCGTTGCTGTTCAATACGCCCTTTGTCGATATTCTGCCTGAGCAGTATGCGGAGCGTAACAAAGCAATTCTTTCTCGCTACGGGTTGGATTCCCGCATAAGCACGGAGCTTCAGCCAGAAGAGCTTTGCCTCAACGATTTTGATTGGGCGGGCGTCAATGAGTCGCTTGCCGTCAACCGTGAGTCCTCCTCGGAGTTCCTTTGTGACACCGTTGGCGAGTTCTCCGCCCGTCTTGCTCGCTAGAATAATGAATGGAAGGTCGTATTTTGAGTCAGCCATCTGTTTCCATCATCGTCGCTGTTTACAAATCTGAACAATTTCTGCCGAAGCTTCTTCATTCCTTTGAGGTTCAAACCCATAAGAATCTCCAGATTATTCTCGTTGACGATGGTTCTCCCGATGACAGCGGTCGCATCTGCGATGACTATGCTACACGTGACCCTAGGGCTATTGTTATTCACAAGCCTAATGGCGGCACTTGCTCCGCTAGGAATGCGGGACTTGGTGTCGCGACGGGTGACTATCTCATGATTGTGGACGGTGACGACTGGCTGGAGCCCGATTGTGTCGAATATTTGGTCGACTTGGCAGAGAGCACCGGCTCCGACATGTCCTACTCGGTGAATCTCTTTACAACGCGCGATAGGGAGCAGATTGTTGAGGATGTCCGAGAGACCTGGTCGGCAGAGCGCGCTACCTCTGCCATCATCTATCCCTTTATGCGACTAGGGCCTTGGAATAAGTTGTACAAACGTTCCGTAGTTGTCGACAACAATATTTCGTTTTCCGTTCCTTGGTTCGGCGAGGGTCTGTACTTTGCTACCGAGGTTGCACAGCACTCTAATCATGTGGGCGTCGGTAGACGTAAGGTCTACAACTACCGTCTGAATAACATGGGTAGCGGTCTTACCAACTACAACGTTCAAAATGGCAAGAACGCCCTTGGAAATATTAAATTCATTAAAGAGAACTTGACTCTGGACACTCCGATGGTTCGCCACGCATGCGATTGGCATATCTGGCGAAACTACGAGTTCCTACTCACTCAGATAATAGGTGCGGATGAAATGGACTCCGAAGGTGAACTCGTGAAAGAATGTACGGCGTACGTTAGGAAGAACTGGCTGTCCGTGTTCAAGAACAGCGAGGTCGGCCGTTCCGAGAAAGTAAAGATTGCATGCTGCGGCATGGCACCCGTGCTTTACGCGAAGCTGGTCATAGATCGAAATCGGAAGGGGCTCGAGGCCGATAAAGGCAAGTTTATGGATGTCGAGGAGTAGGTGCATGGCGAATTTAAAGCACGCAATCAAGCAGGGCATCGTCGCTCTCAAAGCCAAGAATATACAGCCTGTGATGCAGACCGTCGGCGATGAATGCTTGCTCAAGGGGAAGACCGCCCTCGTAGTGGGAGGCTCAGGCGGAATCGGCAAGGCGGTCGCCAAGGCGTTCCTGAAGAACGGCGCGAATGTTGTCATCGCCGGCACTAGGCGCGCGAAGGTCGACAAGGTGGTGTTAGAGCTTGGCGGGAATTGCGCCGGGGTTGTTGTCGACCTTGCCGAGCCAGAGACCTTTTCGAAAGTCATCGACGAGGCGGTGGCATTCTACGGCCCCATCAATATCCTAGTCAATTCTGCCGGCGTTCACACCGAGGACGTCTCCATGGGCGGGTTTCTCGATTTTTCAGTTGAGGAATACGATCGTATCTTGGACATCAACCTGCGCGGCGTCTACTTCATGGTGCAGTCTGTTGCAAAGCGCATGATTTCCGATAAGGTCAGCAATGGGCATATCCTTATCGTCTCATCCTCGGCCGGCAACGAGCCCGCATGGTCTCCCTACCGCGTGTCGAAGTGGGGTCTGAAGGGCATCACTGAGGGCATGGCATCCGCCCTGGTTCCTCATGGCATTGTAGTCAACGCGATTGCGCCCGGCAGTACGGCGACTCCTCTTCTTGGCGTCGAGAAGGGCGACAGCATCTCCGCTGAGGACAACAGGCTTGGCAGGTTCGCCATGCCCGAGGAGATCGCAGAGTTCGCCGTGATGTTGGCCAGCCCCATGGGCGACATGGTCGTTGGCGATACTTTGTACGTCTCCGGTGGCCGTGGGGTCTGTGATATCCGGTAGCGGCTTTGCGGGCGCTTCAAAGTATGAGATCTCCTTTACCGTAGAAGCAGCCTGGCTGCCTCGGAGGCTTGCGTCGAACCGTCTTCGAGGGAGACTAAGCATCGAAACAGCCTCTTTGCCAAGCCTTCGGTTGCAATGAAACTTATGGTGCAACTTTTCGAGGTGACACCTCCGATTGCGGTGTTGTACCAGGTCCTGCCTCCGTTGTCAGAACATTGCCATTGAAATGCGGCCGCGTGCTCAGCGTCGATTGAGAACGAGGCCTCAATTCCTGCGCTCGTTGCGCAATCTTTCGGCTGCGTGGTGATCCTCTCTTTATTCGACAATAACGAGAGTTTGGCGTTTTGAGTCGCAGCTGTTGTTCCATCCTGGAAGGTGACAACGCACCTGTAGAGACGTTTCGCAAGTGCGGCACTGGCGGTGAACCGCAGCGTAGGCAGCTTTGAGGCGGCATTGCCAATCCCGGTGTCGTACCAGCCCTTCCCATCATTGTCGGAACATTGCCACTGGTACGAGATGGCACCTAGGGCTCGCACGGAGAAAGACACTTCGGATCCAGTCGAGGCGGCCGTGTCTCGCGGTTGCCCGGTTATTTGGTTAGCGCTTAGTTTTAGTTGCGCAGTGTTTGAAGCCGAGCTAGTCCCATCAGGGAAGAATGCCAAGCATCTATAGCGGCGTTTTGACAATCCCGTACTTGCAGTGAACTCGATTCTCGCCTGCGTGGAAGTCTCACCTCCGATCCCCGTGTTGTACCATGATCTGCACTCATTGTCGGAGCATTGCCACTGGAACGAAGTAGCCCGCTCTGCTTCGATGGCGAAGAACGCTGTTGACCCTGCGGCAGTTGTGCAGTCTTCGGGCTGGGAGCTGATGGCGTATCGGGCGACAAGGACGAGGCGTGCGGGCTCGCTTGCGAGGGTGCTGCTGTTCGGGAACGAGACTAGGCAGCGGTAGAGCCTCTTCGCGAGCTGGGCATTGGATGCAAACCTCAGGGTTTTCTGCCTGGAAGTTTCGCCGCCTATACCCGTGTTGTACCAACTTGAACCTCCGTTGTCGGAGCATTGCCATTGGAACGATGTCGCGCTTGGTGCCGTTACGGTGAATTCGGCTTGGGCTCCGTTGTATACTTCACAGTCCTTCGGCATGGTTGTTATGGCGTACGTGGTCTCATAGCTTGCTGTGAGGTCGTACTTGGCGCTCCATTTGCTGTTCGATTCTTTTGTGACGCTAGATGCCGCAGTAAGCTCAACCTTGGCGCCACCGGTCTTCCACTCCCTCTGATTCATCGCATAAGCAACAATCCCATTCTGAATCCCCGAGATGCTCGGCGGGAACGACTGGTTATCAGCGTCAATGGAAAAACTCTCTTCTTTGGCATCCAGATGCTCCTGAATGCGGTCGGCATACTTCTCTGCCCATTCGTCTGCCTTGCCATTTCGCACAAAGTAATTGTTGGAAAGGTCGGTCGAGCGGTAGGCGTAGCCGTCCTTCTGGTAGTTAGCCGTGTGGTCGGAGTGGGCGATTGCCATGAGCTCGTCGGTCAGGCCAAAGTACAGATGGCGCTGGTCCAGGTCTCCGTACCAGTTGTCGCTGGTGTCGTCCCAGGTTAGGTCCATCTGGCACCATTTGCCGTCGATCTTTACGGCGTTCCAGGTGTGGCCGTTGCCGGTGATGCGGCCGTTGGCGATGCCCGCGGCGTTAAGGAGCTTGGAGTAGATTCGCTGGTAGCTCTCGCAGGTGCCCTGGTGGCGCGTGAGGCCGCTTTCGGCCGAGCACCAGTTGAGGCTGTGGTCGTACTCCAGCCGGTCGAGCGTCCAGTCGTGGAGCCACAGCGCCATGTCGTATTCCGAGCCGGAGGTTTCCTGCCGGCACTGGGCCACGGCGTTCGTGATTATCTGATCAATCGAGGGATGTGCATCGTCTGAGACCTCAGCTTCGGCGGCTACGCGAAGGCTCCAGACGCTGCTCTGTGCGTCCTGTAGGTAGAAGCGGTAGTAGTAGCGTCCGCTGGCCGTCATGGTGAACTCGTAGTCGCAACCTGTATCGGAGCTGGTCCACGTCATCCACTGGCCACGGGAGGTATCGGCAACCATTTCGCCGAAATAGCCCTCGCCTGGGTTCATGTAGAAAGGCGCGTCCATACGAAACTTGTACGCGCCCGAGCCGCCCGTGGCGCTCAGGTGGAATCTGGTGGGCTCGCCTGCGGCGGCATCGTCCCAACTGAGGGTGAGCGTGACGCCGTTTTGATTGGCGGTAACATTATGGGCATAGCCCGTTTCTGCCGCTGTGGTGATCGCCTCGGGCGTGCTGTTGGCTTGGGCGCGGAGGGATGGTTGGGGATTGGGGGTTGCTGGGGTGGGCGTGTCGGTCGCGTTGGTCGCGTCGACGGGGGTGTCGCTGTTGCCCTGCGTATCTGATGTGGGGTCACTTGAGTCGGTGGCGTTTGAGCTTGTGGTTTCTTCGATCTTGTCGGTGTCGCTGGTTGCGGTATCGGTTTGTGGCTGTTGCTCGGCTGTTGCTTGAGACTGCATGGCTTCTGCTATGGCCGCCATGGGCATCGTCGCGCCGACCATGGACGTGCACGCGATCGCGCAGAGCAGGTAGTAAAGGGGTCGTTTCATAGCGGAGCCTCTCGGTGAGCAGCCAATAGGGTCCGAAGGCAGCTCCAGGCCAGCACTTCGCACATATTTTGTTGGGTTTATTTTACGGGAATACTAGTCAACATCAGCGAACTTTTTGGGGGATGTTGGGGAGGGGGAGGGGCGGTGGCTTTCTGTTTTCCCATCTGGCGGCTATGCGGCATGCGTTGGGTTGTCTATGCGTGCTGCGGAAGCTTCAGTGCGAGTCTGTGTTGTTCCTCCGTGAGGCTCGACACGGGCGTCTTCCAAGAAAAGCCTGTGAGTTGGCTACCCAGATCCAGCTCTGCGTGGCCATATTCTTCGATTTTGCATCCAGGGTGCTTGGTATCGGGCCTCAGGCGGCACTCGACCGGGTTCGACCCGATGATTCGATATTCCTGCTGGTAAGCGTACTTGGGCGTTTTGATAAGTAGGTTGCAGATCGTGCCTTGGAAAATTTCCTCGATCCGCTTTGGTCCGGGGATGCCATAGGAGATGGCGCCGTGGGTGTATACCTCCTCGCCGCCGGTGGTGTGGCTGTCTATAAGGCGCGCGAAGCTGTCGTACCGCAGGATGCCGATCCATCCGTCTGCACATCCGAACTCCCGGATCATGCGCTTCGGGATTTGGACAGAACCGTCGACGATGTCGTTCTCGCGGACCGTGTACATGCAGTAGATGGGCAGACGGTAATTGCCGTAGATGCATGCCGGGAGGACCATGGACGCCTCGAGCGGATCGCCCTGTTCGCCAGGCAGGCCATGATAGTAGCCGGCTGCATTCATATAGAGATGTCCGTTCAGCAGGTCGTCGATGTACACCTCCTTGGATGCGAACTTTAGTAGGTAGGCGATGTTGTTGTTGGACATGGTGTTTCCTTTCTTGGGTAGTGATGCTCTGGGTCGCTTTGTGTGTCCGGGTTGCTTGCTACCAAGGTAAGGGTGTCAGGCGGGGCCCTCGTGCGGGAATGGTGCGCGCCTGGCGCTTGCTGGGGTTGTGATCGCCCTCGGCGCCGGGGTTGCATGTCTGTGGAGCGTTCCGGGGGCTGTTTCCGGGCAGGGGAGTGTCGGCTGCTGTCAGCTAATAACGAAATTGGGTCGAGCCCACAGTTGAGGCTGTCCTGCGCAACCTCAGCGGGGCTAAGTTCCCCAGACGCGTGTTGGGAGTGGTGCCGTGTGATTGGGCCTCGCTGTAGTGCCAACCGTTGCGGGTATTGATGTGGGGTCTCTGCCAAAGAGATTCATATTCGTTCTGGTTTGCCTGATGTATGAGGCTCAAGTGGTCCAGGTACTCGTGTAGTGTTTTGTAGGTATGACCGAATTAGCTGAAACAAAGGCCGAACCGTCCTCATCTAGACTCCGAGTCTCGGTTTTCAAGGGCCGACCCCGGATGATGCGGTATCTCTGCGAGTTGACGTATCCGGTCGTTTTGACAAAAGCCGATACGATTTGCCAAGGAATGGATTGCCAATCAGGCTCTTAGTTGGGGCGTAGCGTTCCCTTATCGCATAGATGAAGTAAATTGGAAACTGGCAATAGCCGAAGGTGACCGTGCTGCTCACCAAGTATTTTCCCTGCGGGTTGCTTTTAATCGCATATTGCGGCGCGTTGCCATCTTCGGCCTGTCGGCATAACGGTTGCCGGGTTTTGGGCTATTGTTTTCCATGATTTTTACGTTGACCTTCTTCCTGGTGTTTCGGCAGGGGTAAGGACGCTTTGTAGGGGCGATTATATGTCTGATGTTAAGAAACAGCACTACGTGCCGCGTTTTTATCTGAAGTCGTTTACTAATCAAGATGGTTTTCTTTATGCGGTAAAGTGTGAGCCAAGTGGTTTGGGTCGCATATTTCAAACTAAACCGGAAGGCATTTGTTTCGAGAAGTACCTTCATGAGGTGAAGAGACGGACCCCAATAGATGGGGAACGATTTATTGAACAGGGGTCTGCTGAAAAGGCATTAAGCAAGATGGAGAATGACCTTGCGTACGATTACAGACTGCTTATAGAGCATTTGGATGCCGGCGGGTTTTCTGACACTGATGAGACCTGTGAGCTGCTCGAACGTCTTATACTTCTTATTTCGTTATTACTAGTAAGGAGCCCAAAATATCTCAAGAGGGTAAGAAGTAATGCTGCATCCTACGCGGTTGAGTTGGAAGCAGAAGGATTCCTTACTGAAGTTGATCGAAAAGAGATGGGCGCCGAGGGTTTTGGCGAGGAGTTTGAATCGATTGTAGAGCTTGCTATTCAGGATGCTGCCTTGTTTAAGTTCTGTGAGGGTGCCCCGCTTCATTCGCTGGTTTCTTTGATGCTTAGAATGGATTGCGGCTTTTTCGTGGCGCCTGAGGGGTCAGAGTTTATAACCTCGTCGTTGCCCATCTTCCCTGAGTGGTTGGACATTCAGGAAAGCGATCCCTACAGCATCTACTTTCCGTTGAGCCCTCGATATGGAGTGGTTTTAAAGCAGAAATCAGAGAATGACCGCTTGGTGAGTATTTCTCACATTGATGGCTCCGCAGTCGATGTGTTCAATCGCGCGCTTATGTATGGAAATGACTCCTGGGATTTCCTTATCGCAAGAGACCGCGAGTGCTTTGAGTTGCTTGTGAAGGAATGACGGGCCGCGCGATCTTTGCCACACGGCCCACTTTGATTGCATTGTGAATGGTGTTGCAGGCGCGGAGGTGCAGGGTCCCTGATTTAAGCGGCAGCTCTTGCCTCAGCTCAATTCCGCTCGTATCACTTCCCGCCGTGCGTTATCGGCAGTTCGGAACTGGTCGTAACTTCCGTATTCAAGGGATTTGTATAAGGATGCATCGATGTCGAACACGTAATTGTGTCCTGGCACCGAGACTGTGACGGATGCGAAGCGCCGCGAGTAATCGCGGGATTGTATTTCCATTTTCAAGAGTGCTTCGCGAAGCATTTCCTCGTCAGCAAGAATAGTTGACCTGACAAACAGCTCATTTCTTCTAAAGATTTCATAATCGTCGGAGTTGAGTCTCTCCAGTTTTTTGTTAAGGGCTTTATAAACCAGCTCGAACGAATCAGTGCCCCTTGGACCAATCAGTATTCCACCTTCATAATGCGCACCGCATTGTTCGATTCGTTCGATTTGGCGTTGTTTCCAAGATTGGTTATCGATGTATGCGAGCCTGGAATAGAGGGATTCAGCTTCCCTGCTTTTTCGTGATTGGGCATCTGTTACCTCGATGCCTAGAGACCGTGTCCTATCGATCAGATCTGGCTTGTCACTGTAAGTCAGATTTCCATATTTGTTGCTATCGATAAACTGCAGAACGTGTCTTGCACAGCATTCCCAGATATCGATCTTGGTTCTATCTGGGAGTGGCTTGCCGTAATATACGCTATCGATGTGACTGTCCAAACCGCTCACCTCTGTTATTCGAATTCCTGGCTTTATGTTTTCCTTAATGAGGTTCTAGAGAATCTGTATCCATTCTTTCCGTTTCACTGCGGATCTAATCGATTTGGCGAAGAGATATAACTCAGGGGTCAACTTGTTTGAGCTGCGTGATGCTTTCAATCGTGTCTTCAAGGTTGTGGGGGCGAAGCTTGGGTACGCATGTCGTAAATACACCGGCGCAAGCTGCGAATGTTTTTGGAATCTCTGATTCTTGGACGTAGGTTGCCTTTATTCAAACTGGCGTTTTGGCGCTACGCTTGCGCAAGCATTTTCAGCGCGGTAGTTTTTACGTGTAGGAAGGTGATTGACCATCGCTGAAACGTTCAATCCCAAGAACATCATCGTCACGGGCGGCTGCGGCTTCATCGGCAGCAACTTCGTGCACTACGTGGTCGACAACCACCCTGGGGTGCACGTCACCGTCCTGGACAAGCTGACCTACGCCGGCAACCCCGAGAACATCGCCGGGCTGCCTGAGGACAGAGCCGAGCTCGTCGTGGGCGACATCTGCGACGCGGAGCTGCTCGATAGGATCGTCCCCGGCCACGACGCGATCGTCCACTACGCCGCCGAGAGCCACAACGACAACTCCATCGCAGACCCCGAGCCCTTCCTGCGCACCAACGTCGAGGGCACCTTCCGCCTGCTTGAGGCCGTCCGCAAATATGGCGTCCGCTACCACCACGTCTCCACCGACGAGGTCTACGGCGACCTGGCGCTCGACGACCCGGCGAAGTTCACCGAGGAGACGCCGTACCACCCGTCCTCGCCGTACAGCTCGACCAAGGCTTCCTCCGACATGCTCGTGCGCGCATGGACCCGCACCTACGGCCTGCGCACCACGATCTCCAACTGCTCCAACAACTACGGCCCCTACCAGCACGTGGAGAAGTTCATCCCGCGCCAGATCACGAACATCATCGACGGCGTCCGCCCCAAGCTCTACGGGAGGGGCGAGAACGTCCGCGACTGGATCCACACCGAGGACCACTCCTCGGCCGTCTGGGACATCCTCACCAAGGGCCGCATGGGGGAGACCTACCTCATCGGAGCCGACGGCGAGAAGAACAACATCACCGTGCTGCGCATGATCCTCGAGGCCATGGGAAGGGACCCCGAGGACTTCGACTGGGTCGCCGACCGCCCCGGCCACGACCGCCGCTACGCCATCGACTCCACCAAGCTCCAGCGCGAGCTCGGCTGGAGGCCGGCTCACACCGACTTCGCCGGGGGCCTGAAGCAGACCATCGACTGGTACGTGGAGAACGAGGCCTGGTGGCGCCCGGCCAAGGAGGCCACCGAGGCCAAGTACAGGGCGCAAGGGCAGTAGGGCATGCGGCGCTGGGCTTTTGACGTTATTAATGCATGCCCGTCAGGTGTGTATGGCAATGGGGTGCTTGGGTTTTGGTGCCCCGTGCGAGGGCATTGATATACTCTTGCAGATGACCTAGGAGTAACCGTGCCGAGTCAAGTGCCGCCGACCTAAGGAAGTATTTCCAAATTGATCAAGCGGCTTTATCGGTTTCGGGCCATTTATTCGCCATGGTTCTTTTGTTTTTACCGGCGATAGCCTGATTTTTGCCAGTATTGTTTTTGTATGCCTGTTCGTATTTCCTAATCTGGTCTTTGTATTCCTTAATAAGGATCTCTAAGGATTCATCGAGAAACAGCAGCATTTCGCTCCCGTCATATCCATCTGCTGTATCGTCCATGAATCGGCATCCCGAGAGCGGGATATCGCAGGAGCATTTGCCGATCAGATTTTCCAGTATTTCTAGTCGACGGAGCAGTACTCCTGCATCGTCAAGCATGTCGAGCCGGCTTCGTACCTCTTTGCAAAACAGCATGTTGATTCCTTTCGCGTTATGGCTTCGCATGACGTAAGGAATCTAAAGATTCGTGCGGACACAAATGCGCCTATCATTTATGGCCCAAAGATTTATGCATGAGCGTGGCGTTGTCACTTCGATGTGCGGGCGAAAAGCTATGGAGACTTCCGGTTGCCTTGTGTCAAGTCAAAAATTGGAGTAAATTTGTGTCAGTGGAATTGACGTGGAGCTCCTACGGGAACCACGTCCACCTGAAAGGCGGTCTCCGTTTGGCGGCCGCCTTTCGCATTTTCTAGGAGGACTTGTGTCTAAGCCGTTTCTTACGATTGAGGAGCAGGTTGGATTGCTTACTTCTCGTGGTCTCATCGTCGATTCGGAAACTGATCGCCTTTTGATGAGAGAGGGGTACTACTCCATAATCAATGGTTATAAAAACCCCTTTCTTGATGCTCAACTTTCTCGTTCCTCCGGAGACGATCGGTATGCAAAAGGAACGTCGTTTTCAAATATCTATGAGCTATTTTCTTTCGATAGGCAGTTACGTGAGCTAACGTTTCATTATTTGATTCGAGCAGAAGCAACCATTCGGACTGCCGTTTCCCACTCCTTTTCGCAGGCGCATCGCAGTTCTGAGGATTATCTACTTCAACAGAATTACTGTACGGTCGATGAGTTCGCTGCTTATGGAATGGATGCCGGCAAATACGCGTCCGAAGTGTCCCTGCTTACCGCGTTGCTTGGAAAATGCGCCAGAAAGAGTAAGGCCGAGTTTATAGTTCACTATCGTGACGTTTACGGCGCGGTTCCCCTTTGGGTTCTCTGCAATGATCTAACCTTCGGTAATCTCGAGCACTTTTTTAATTTAATGAAACCTCAAGAAAAGAAAGACGTCGCTAAGATGATTGCACTTTCAACTCGTGAACTCAACGCCCCTAATCCGGGCTTCCTTGAGGTGAATGACATGAGGACGCATCTGGAGGTGCTTGTAAAGTTTCGCAATATTTGTGCTCATGACGAGCGCTTGTACTGCGCCAAGGTTGGTGGAAGAAAAGACGTTAATTACCTCAAGATGACCTGGATGCTCGAGCACTACTTAACTCACTCGGAATTTATGGAGTATTTGAAGGACTTGTTGGGGCTTATTTCTACGGGTGTTAACGACGCCTCTATCGGACACGTCTTGTCTGGACTTGGATATCGAGAGTTCAATGCTCAGCTCCAAAAGAGATTGCGCTAACTGAAATCGAAGTTCGCATACAATGGTAATCAATACAAAGAAGTTGGTTGAGATCTTCTTATCGGGGACGCATTCGCTGAGTGTGTCCCCGTTTTCTTTATGGCCGAAGTGGCGTATATTCCGATAGGACGCTTGTCGCTCTGCCATTTACTGCGAGGATGGGTTTACATTGGAGCGTTTCGCATCAACTGAAAGCTGAGGGTCCTTCGGGTAACGTTTTCTGTTGTGTTGAAGGCTTATTACATGAGCTGTTTCCGGAAGTTCGGGGAAGAATCGAGACCTGTCGAGCACAACCGGTTGTTCGTCATCAAAACCCCAGGCCACAATTGTTTAAAAGTGTGGCTTGGTTGGCTTGAAGTCGTTTTTGCCCGCACTTCTGATAACCGATGCCGGAAGTATGCGGCAAATTCTGGAAACTCTGAGCACATGCCCTATTTTGTCCAAAGAACCCGCAGGTAGATTGATTGCGGTGTTGCCGCGTGGTCGGCGTGTTTCAAATTTGCCGCATACTTCCGGAATTAATGGTTCAACGAGGTGCGTTCTGACGTGTTAACCTGGCAAATCGCTGCACTTTATCCGGGCAAGTCGTCCGTTGCCGGGCTGCCAATCATCGCTCTCACCGTCCACCGATTGCAAAAACGATTTACGCCGAATTGTTCGCTTGTCCCGCCGTACTTCGATATGCCACGGATTCAACCTCGATACACTAATAGTTGCTGCTACCAGTCCATTTCTGGTGCGCCTCTATTGGCTTTCCGTAGGGATTGGAGCGGTCATGTCAGTCGTTTTGTCCAGTCATCATCGTCATCAGATTCTGTTTGCTGCTGTGGCCTGCCTCTGCGTTTTGCTGGGCGGGTCTTCTTAGGCCGCGGGCGCGGATAGCCTCACCATCGCGGGCCAGACGTACGACGAGCCGGGTGTCTCGGGCCCCGGCTGGGCCTGGATTGATGCTGACCATCTGCAGCTTAATGACTACGCGGGCGAGGCCATTGGCGCGGAAGGCGATCTGGCGGTAACGCTGGTGGGCCAAAACGTTGTAGACGAGGCGTAGACCGAGGATACGGACATGTGCACGAGCGGCCTTGAGGTGTGGGGCAACCTTACGCTTTGCGGCGCGGGCTCGCTGCGCGCGACGGGTTCGCAGTGCGGCGTCTTTGCACTGGGCGCGCTGGTAATCGACGGCTGTTCGGTCGAAGGCCGGGCAGACGGCAAGGGCATGAACGATGCCTCGGTAGCGGGTGTACGCGGGGCTACCGTTACTGTGCGGGGCGGCACGCACGTGGTTGCCTCTGGCAGCGGATCGGGCGAGAGTTGCCTCTTCTTTGGCGTGTACGCCTCCGATGGCCAGTTTGCCGTGGACGCTTCTTGGGTGGATGCGACCGGCGCCAGCGGGGGTGTTGCCTGCGAGAGCGGCTCACTTACGTCCGCGCAGTTTATGGCGCCGACGGGCGGGGCCTTTGGTGCCGCCTGCGTGATGGACGCCAACGGAGCCGTAGCGCAGCATGTGGTAATTGAACCCACAAGCGCCCAGCCGCCTGCGGGGGAGACCCAGCCTGGTACCGATGAACCCACTGGCGGTAATCCCGCGGGCGACACGAAGCCTGGCAGCGAAGAAAAGCCTGGCGATGAGACCAAGTCCGGCGACGGTGACTGGGCGGTTGCGTGCCTTGCCTTCGTCTATCTTGGTATGTTGTTGGTCACCATAAAAGTTTGGGCACTTCGCTGAGGGCCTTATTTGCCAATGTAGTTTCTGCCGCTTCTTTCCTACATTTCTCTGAGTCAATAATGCAGATTGCTTGAACTCGGCTTGGGGCTTGCATGTATTTGAATTCGAGTAAACTTAACTTATAAGTTAACCACATTTGGTTTCTTCTGAAGCGGAGGGGGTGGCCTTTGGTTAGTGACTATGAACTTGTCGAATATGCTGATCCCGAGGGACGACCTTTTTGGGAACTAACCACCTCCCCTGAGAACTCTCAATTTCAGAAGATGATGTCTGATCCTAAAACGAAGCTTATCGCCCGTAAAATGATCAATCAGATTTCAAAAATCTATGATTACGGGCTAAAGAATGTCAGTGGAACCTCAAAGCTTCGATGTATCGACCCTAAGATCGGACTATACGAACTCAAGGGTTTTGATGGGGTTAATCGAGAGATGGTCTACGCGATTTGCCAAGGCGTGGACAAGATTGTTTTGCTTTAAGGGCCATCAAGGATCGGGAAATATTTCTAAAGAAATTAAACGTGCAAAACAGTTGGCCGCGATAGCAAAACAGCTTTTGGGGTCATAGCGTCGGCTATTTTGGCCCGCTTACGAAACGGAGACTTGTAATGGTTAAGGTCGATTTATCGGACTTTTACGCGGAGACGGAAACGAGTGAAACGCGTGCCTATGAGCACGCGTTGGATATTGAGTTTATTGTTCATCGCGAGATGCAGCGTTCGGGCTTAAGCAAAAGCGAGCTGGCAAAGCGCATGGGCGTGAGTCTTCAGTCGCTTTCGAAATTGTTGAATTCTCAGCCCAACATGACGCTGAAAACAATCGCAAAGTTTGAGCTTGCGTTGGGTATCAAAATCATTCCTCAGGTCATTTCCAGTTATTCGAATGAGGCGCCGTTTTCTTCGTCTAATAATTCTGTCCGTGAACAATGATCTTCATTTAACAGCGACTGCTCGGCTAAACGATTGAACTTTGAGATGATTCCGGGAGGTTTGGCTGCATGAGCAAGGATTTCATTGCGCCTATTCAGGTTGTTCATTTGTTTGTTGTCGACTCAACTTTTCATATTGAGAATGAGCCATCCCAGAATATGGATTTAAAAGTTGACGTTAACTATCAGGACGTCCATCTATTGAGGGACGAGGCGGGCGAGCGCGCAGATTTAAAGCTGTATGTGTGTGGCAGCTTGATTGATAGAGACGATGCAAAAGAAAAAAAATGCGCGCTGATGTGACGGTTGCTATTTCGGTGTCTACAAAATTGCCGTTCGAACTGTCAGACGAGGAGGGGCGCCGTTATCTCCTCTCTAATGCCATTTCCATGGCGTATGGTCACGCAAAGAGCTATCTTATGGTCGTTACTGGGCTTTCGCCCATGGGGGCTTTGACGCTGCCGGCTATTCTTCCTTCGGAATTGGCGGCGGACAGCGACGCGTCTTTCCAAAGTGAGTAAGTTGTTCTCGAGTTGGATTTTGCCTGCCGCTGTGTGCAAATGTAACGGGGTGCCGAATCGGTAGTTTGACTGATTCGGCATTTATATTTCGAAGTTTCTAGTTGAAGCCCTGCGATGCCCGTGCTGCGACAGCTAAATTGACCGTGACGTCCCGTCTTGCGACACGCATGTAGCTCCGCACGGGTATTATGGTGAAAGCGATTTCAACGACAGGGGTACTCGTGGTAAAGATGAAAGATGTGGCCGAGCTGGCCGGCGTTTCGAGCGCCGCCGTCTCGCGCTACCTCAACGGTGGCTACATATCGACGGACAAGGGCGAGCGCATTAAGCAGGCGATTGAGCTGACCGGATACGTGCGGTCCAGCCAGGCTCGCGCGCTGCGCACCGGTTCCACCAAGCTCATCGGCGTCATCGTACCTAAGATTAACTCGGAATCCGTGAGCCGCATTACCGCCGGCATTGGCCAGGTGCTCGGTCGCCGTGGCTACCAGATGCTGCTTGCCAATACCGACAACGCTGCCGATCGCGAGCTCGAATACCTCGATTTATTCCAAAACCACCCGGTCGATGGCATTGTGCTGGTGGCAACCATGATTACCGACGAGCATCGCCGGGCGATTGAGTCGTGCCGCGTGCCCATCGTGCTGATCGGTCAGAATGTTGAGGGCGCGGCGTGCGTCTATCACGACGATTACGAGGCCGCCTTTGAGCTGGGTCATGCGCTTGCGGGTCGCGTGGATGGCAAGATTGCCTACATTGGAGTTACCGAGGAGGACCGCGCTGCTGGCTATGACCGCCGTCGCGGTTTTGAGGCCGGCTTGCGCGCCGCGGGCGTGGCGCTTGATCCGAGCCTGATTCGCCAGGGGTCTTTTACGCTCGACTCGGGCTATGGTGCGGCGCGTGAACTGCTTTCCGTCGCTCCCGATGTTTCGTTTATCGCCTGCGCGACCGACACCATGGCGGCGGGTGCGCTGCGTGCCATCGATGAGGTTCGCGGCGTGGGCGAGGGCATGCACCGCGTAAGCGGTTTTGGTGACAACGCGTTTTTGCGCGCGCTGACGGGCGGCATTCCCACCGTGCACTATGGCTACCTGACCAGTGGCGTCGAGGCGACCAATATGTTGCTCAACACGCTCGATGGCGTGGAGGGGGAGAGCGGTCTCAAGACGCTCAAGCTCGGCCATCAGCTTATGAATGTCTAGGGTTTGGGCACGTCTGTCTGCCTCTGAGTCGCCTGTTTTTGCCTTAAAACTACCTTTCGCCGGCTTTTTCCTACCGTTCACCCTACTATGAAAACGATTACAGACTTATATAACTGAAAACGATTACAGTATAAGTGTCAAAGATGGCCGGGTGCACATACGCCCGTTGGAGGAAAGGGAAGTCATGGACTACCGCAAATCAGCCCAAGAGGTGCTCGACAACGTCGGTGGCGCCGACAACGTTGTTTCGGCCGCGCACTGCGCTACGCGTCTTCGCCTGGTGATCGCCGATAACGCCAAGGTTAACAAGGGGGCCATCGAGAACGTCGACGGCGCCAAGGGCGTCTTTGAGGCTCAGGGCCAGCTTCAGATTATTTTTGGCACCGGCACTGTCAACAAGGTCTACGAGGAGTTCATCGCGCTTAGTGGCGTCGAGGCTGCCACCAAGGCCGAGGTCAAGGAGGCCGCGGCGCAGCAGCAGAACATCTTTATGCGCGCCATTAAGGTACTCGGCGACGTCTTTGTCCCCATCATCCCCGCCATCGTGGCTTCGGGCCTGCTGCTGGGAATCATGAGCGCCCTCAACTTTATGGCCTCCAACGGCTTTATCGCGCTCGACACCAATAACTTTATCTACAAGATCGCCGACCTGGTCTCGGGAACGTCCTTCGGCATTCTGCAGATCCTGATCGGCTACTCCGCCGCCAAGGCCTTTGGCGCCAACCCGTACCTGGGTGCCGTCGTCGGCGGTGCGTTCATCAACTCCTCGCTGCAGAGCGCCTACACGGTTGCCTCCGAGGGCGTGCAGACCATGGTCACCGTCATCCCCGGCGTGTACAGCTTTGAGTGGGTCGGCTATCAGGGCCATGTGATTCCCATCGTTATCGCCTGCGCCATTCTCGCCTTCCTCGAGAAGCGTCTCCACAAGGTTGTCCCCGAGATGTTCGACCTCTTTGTGACCCCGCTTGTCTCGGTGTTCGTGACCGTGCTCGTGACGCTCGTTGCCGTCGGCCCCATCTTTGTTTGGGCCGAGAACGCCATCCTCGGTCTGATCCAGACCCTGCTGACCCTGCCCTTCGGTATTGGTTCCTTTATCGTCGGCCTGTTCTATGCCCCCACGGTCGTTACCGGTATCCACCAGATGTACACCGCCATCGACCTGGGCCAGCTCGCCCAGTACGGCGTGACCTACTGGCTGCCCATCGCTAGCGCTGCCAATATCGCCCAGGGTGGCGCCGCGCTTGCCGTTGCCTTTAAGACCCGCGATGCCAAGATCAAGGGCCTGGCGCTTCCTTCGGCTCTGTCCGCCTTTATGGGCATTACCGAGCCTGCCATCTTTGGTGTGAACCTGCGCTTCTTTAAGCCCTTCATCGCCGGCTGCATCGGCGCCGGCTGCGGTGCCCTGGTTTGCGCGCTCACCTCGCTGGCTGCCTCCGGCACGGGCGTTACCGGTATCTTCGGTATCCTGCTGTGCCTGGCCCAGCCCGTGCAGTACGCGATCATGTTTGCGGTCGCCGCGCTGGTTTCCTTTGGCGTCTCGTTTGTCCTGTACAAGGACGAGCCCAAGGCTTCCGAGCAGGCCTAAGGGCTTTTGATTGAGGGGGTGCCCGCGGGTTGTATGCTCGCGGGCGTTTCCCGTATCTGGTGCCGATATCTGGTGCCTAGTAACTTTCGATCCGTTAGGACTTTGATATGTCTAATGCACTTGGTCGCGACCTTGTAAAGCTGGTTGCCGCTGTTGACGCTGCCGCCTCTGAGTGCGGTCATGGCGCGTATGGCCAGCACTTCCATATTATGCCGCCGGCGGGTTGGCTCAATGACCCCAACGGTCTTTGCCAAGCGGGCGGCGTGTTCCACGCTTATTTTCAATATGCGCCGTTTGATGTCGAGGGTGGCGTTAAGGTCTGGGGTCATGCGACGAGCCGCGACCTTATGACGTGGGACTACGTTGGCGCCCCGCTGCTGCCCGACGAGCCGTTCGATTGCCATGGCGTGTATTCGGGCTCCGCGCTTGCTGAGGACGGCCGCATTCGCGTGCTGTACACGGGCAACGTTAAGCTTTCCGATGCAGACGGCACGTACGACTACGTCAATACCGGTCGACGAGCCGATACTGTTTATGTCGAGAGCATTGATGGTCTTGCCGGTCGGGAGTTCAGCCAAAAGCGCGTGGTGCTGGCGTCCGATGATTATCCCGAGGATTTGACCTGCCACGTGCGCGATCCCAAGGTGTGGCGTGACGCGGACGGGCGTTATCACATGGTGCTGGGCGCCCGTCGTCGCGTGGATGGACCGCATATCGAAAGCCATTTTTGTGCGATGCACGGCGAGGGTGCCGGGCGCGATGTGGGTGAGATCTTGGTGTATGGCTCGGCCGATATGTTGAGCTGGGAACTCGAGAGCCGTGTGTCTACGCCCGAGCGTTTTGGCTTTATGTGGGAGTGCCCGGGATACCTTGAGCTTGAGGCGGATGGCGGTGCGCCGGCGAAGTGGCTGTCCTTCTCTCCCCAGGGGCTCGAAGGCGGTCGTTGGGACCGCGGCAACGTATACGCTGCTGGCTACATGCCTGTAACAGGCGACATTACCGGCGGCGACGGTGCCTATGAGCTGGGCGAGTTCCGCCTGTGGGACGCCGGTTTTGACTTCTATGCTCCGCAGGAGTTCACGGCCGAGGACGGTCGCCACATGCTGATCGGCTGGATGGGCATGCCCGATGAGCCGACCTATGGCAACGCGCCCACCGTGGTGTGCGGCTGGCAGCACTGCATGACGGTGCCGCGTGAGCTTACAGCCGGTGCCGGCGGCGTGGTGCTGCAGCAGCCGGCGCGCGAGATCGAGCGCCATTATGCCTCGGTGCGTGTGGGGGTGGGCTCGTTGGAGGTTGCCGGCGATACCTGCTTTGACGTTGTTGTCGACGGTGTCAACGACGCGTTTACCGCGACCGTTTATGACGAGCTGAAGCTGGCGTTTGTGCCCGCCGAGGGCGAGCTGCCCGCGCGCTTTGAGATGCGATTTGCCGATGAAGGCCGCGCTTCTGCCGGCTGCGGTCGTACCGTGCGCTGGGAGCCCGTCGACGAGGTTCGTAACGTGCGCGTTGTTGGCGATGTCTCGTCGGTCGAGGTGTTTGTGAACGATGGCGCGCTCGTGTTTTCGACACGCATCTATCCCGAGGCCTATGGCGTGACCGTTGACGCTCCGGGTGCGAGCGTGAACTATCACACGCTCATCATCTAGGTGATTCGTCTCATATCGGCGCTATACTGCAGCCGTTGCCCACGATGCGGGGAACACCCGCAGCGTGGGTTTTTGTTTTGAGGGGACGGTGCCGTATGAGCGTACAGCAGCTAGAAGAGGCTTGGGTTTTGAGGACCGGCGCGCGTGAAGCGCGGTTGCTCACGGCCTCGCATGTGCCAGCAGCGTTGTCGCAATTGGGGATTGTGCGCCCCGGTGACCGCCTAGTTGCGTTTGCCGATGACTTTGTCGATGCGTTTGCGCACGGCTTTGATGGCCGCGACGTTGTGCTGGTGGGGGATCCGTGCGCCGAGGCATTTGCCGCCGCGTCCGAGGGTTTTGATGCTTCGTTTGATGCCGAGGGGCCGCACCTGTGGTGGTTCGTCAACTCTATCGGCGGGTTTGGTCTGCGCGTCCCCGATCTTCGCGCTCTGGGTCGCGTGGCTCGCGAAGCCCGCGCGCTGCTTGTTGTAGATAACACCGTGGCGTCTGCTTTTGGCTGCGATCCGCTGCGGCTGGGTGCTGCGCTGTCGCTCGAGGCGCTCGATCGCGTGTGCGCCGGCAAAGCTCCGCGCAAGCTAGTTGCCGCTTCGGTGGCGCGTTCGCAGCTCAAGCGCCATCGTGTGGATGCTGCTGCCGAGTGCGCACATGCCCTGCTTGAGGGCTGCGGCTTGGCTAAGCTTGATTTGCCTGCTGACGAGGCCGATGTGCTGGAGCGTGGGCTTTCCTCGCTCGACGCTCGCATTCAGGCTCACTTCGATCGCGCCCGTGCGCTGGCCGAGTATTTGGCTGCGAACGAGATGGTGCGCAATGTGCGTTACCCCGGGCTGAGTTCGCATCCCGATCATGCAGTTGCAACGGGAATCCTCGAGCACGGCTTTGGTCCGGTAGTTGAGTTTGACCTTATCGAGCGCAGCGCAGGTGAGCTGTTCGAGGCTTTGCCGGGGGAGTTTCGCACATCGCCCGCCGGCGGCGCCGCGACGCGCCTTTCTGCTCCACGCGGCAAGCAGGGGAGTACCATCCGCCTTTTCGCCGGCACCGACGATCCTCTGGCAGTAGCGGCCACCCTAGACCACGCCCTCCGCAAGTAGCTAATTTGGGACGGGGCTTTTTTAGCTACCCAATGTCTATTTTTGGCTATGAGTCAAGAATGCTCTGGATGGGTAGCTAAAAAAGCCCCGTCCCAAATTAGCTACTCTTTGATGCTGGCGATGAGGTTGTTGGCCTTGGTGGCGATCACTTGGTTGATTTCTGCTTGCAGGCCCTCGTAGACCGCTACGGCTCGCTCGCCGGCGGGGGTGAGCGTGGATCCGCGGGCGCCGTCGCGCTCGATGAGCTTGCAACCCAGCTGTCCTTCGGCCTCATTTATGATGCGCCAGGCCTTGGAATACGCTATGCCCATGCTTTTGGCGGCGCGGTTGAGCGAGTGCTCGCGGGCGATACCCTGCAGCAGCAAGACGCAGCCGTGGCCGAACACGCCCGGCAGATCGTTGTCGCACGATTGAATGACCAGTCGCGCCGTAGTCTTGTACTCCATATGCTCCACGTCTCCCCGCTAAAGTGTTTGCTGGGCAAACACAAAGCCTGCGTCAAGCCCTCGTGTGCTCTTCTTAATTCATGCTTTGTAGCAGTCAAAGTGCGTTAAGATACTTCCCCAGTATTGGGCGCCCAAGGTTGGGCTGGGTCCTACGAGGCCTGCAGCCGACCGGTCGCATGGAAAAAGGAGAAACATGGCTACGTTCTTTCCCGGTGAGTCCCACACGTTTTCGGAGTATCTGCTGGTCCCTGGTTACTCGTCCTCGCAGTGCATCCCCAACAACGTCTCTCTTAAGACGCCGCTGACCCGTTTTAAGCGCGGTGAGAAGCCGGCAATCACCCTGAACATCCCCATGGTTTCCGCCATCATGCAGTCCGTCTCGGGCGTCGACATGGGTGTCGCGCTCGCTACCGAGGGTGGCCTGTCCTTCATTTACGGTTCCCAGACCCCCGAGTCCGAGGCCGCCATGGTCAAGGCCGTCAAGGATCACAAGGCCGGCTTTGTCCAGTCCGATTCCACGCTGACTCCCGACATGACTATGGAGCAGGTTATCGCCCTCAAGGAAAAGACCGGTCACTCCACTATGCCGGTTACCGACGATGGCACCCCCAAGGGCAAGCTCGTGGGTATCGTCACCAGCCGTGACTATCGCCCCAGCCGCGATGATCACCAAAAGAAGGTCTCCGAGTTCATGACCCCGCGTGAGCAGCTCATCGTGGGCGACAAGAACATCAGCCTCAAGGTTGCCAACGACGTCATCTGGGACAACAAGCTCAACGCTCTGCCCATCGTCGACGACAACGATCACCTCATGGGCATCGTCTTTCGCAAGGACTACGACAGCCACAAGACCAACCCCAACGAGCTGCTCGACGGCGATAAGCGCTACATGGTCGGCGCCGGTATCAACACCCGCGACTATGCCGAGCGCGTGCCGCTGCTTATCGAGGCCGGTGCCGATGTCCTGTGCATCGACTCCTCCGAGGGCTTCAGCGAGTGGCAGAAGCGTACCATCGAGTGGATTCGTGCCAACTACGGCGAGGACGTCAAGGTCGGTGCCGGCAACGTCGTCGACGCCGAAGGCTTCCGCTTCTTGGCCGACTGCGGTGCCGACTTCATCAAGGTCGGTATCGGCGGCGGCTCCATTTGCATCACCCGCGAGACCAAGGGTATCGGTCGTGGCCAGGCCACCGCGCTGATCGACGTCTGCCGCGCCCGTGACGAGTACTACGAGGAGACCGGCGTCTACGTGCCCGTGTGCTCCGATGGTGGCATCGTCTACGACTACCACATGACGCTCGCCCTTGCCATGGGTGCCGACTTTATGATGCTGGGCCGCTACTTCGCCCGCTTTGACGAGAGCCCGACCGAGCGCGTCAACGTCAACGGCCAGTACATGAAGGAGTACTGGGGCGAGGGCTCTGCGCGTGCCCGCAACTGGCAGCGCTACGACCTGGGCGGCGCCGCGAAGCTTAGCTTCGTCGAGGGCGTCGACTCCTACGTTCCCTACGCCGGCTCCCTCAAGGACGGCGTGGGCGGCACGCTCTACAAGGTCAAGTCCACGATGTGCAACTGCGGTGCCCTCTCGATCCCCGAGCTCCAGGAAAAGGCGCGCCTGACGCTGGTAAGCTCGACCTCGATCGTCGAAGGCGGAGCCCACGACGTTGTTGTCAAGGATTCCCAGCAGAGCGTCACGTACCGCTAGGCGGCTTTCCCAGGCACCGCATCTTGGGCCTCAAACCGTCGCTCGCGTACTAAAGTACGCGTCGCTCCTCTTTCGGCCCAATCTGCGGCACCTGGAAAACCCGTTCATACTAGGACTGGTAACAAATAACGGTTGACTCGCAACCACGTTATTTAGATAAAGCGAGATGCCTGCAAGTCGCAGACATCTCGCTTGTTGTATTTGCTATCATCAACCAAGTTAACCTTAGGGTCGGGCGGCTTAGCTTTGTTCGCTACAAGTTCCGCACGCAAAGAAGAGCACTTAATGTGCTCTTCGTCTTGCGCAGGACTGTCCGCAGTAGCGAATAAAGCTAAGCCGTCCGACCCCAGCTAAGATTAAAGGAGCTGATATGTGCGATTGCACAGATCATAAGGACGAGATCCCTGCTTACGACGCGCAGGCCATTGAGTCCCGGTGGATGAAGGCGTGGGACGACGAGAACCTCTTTGCCGTCGACACCGACGCCACCAAGCCCAAGAAGTACGTGCTCGAGATGTTCCCGTATCCGTCGGGTGACCTGCACATGGGCCACGCGCGCAACTACACCATCGGCGATGCCATGGCCCGTCAGGCCCGCATGCGCGGCTTTGACGTGCTGCATCCCATCGGCTTTGACGCCTTTGGCCTGCCCGCCGAGAACGCCGCCATCAAGCACAACACGCAGGCTGCCGCCTGGACGTATAAGAACATGGACCAGGCGCTCGCCACGATGAGGCGCATGGGCTTCTCCTACGATCTGGATCGTACCGTTAAGACCTGCAGCCCCGACTACTATCGCTGGGGTCAGTGGATCTTTGAGAAGATGTGGGAAAAGGGCCTGGTCTACCGCAAGAAGAACCCGGTTAACTGGTGCCCCACCTGCAAGACCGTTTTGGCCAACGAGCAGGTAACCGAGGGCAAGTGCTGGCGCTGCGGCACCGAGCCCGAGAAGCGCGACCTCGAGCAGTGGTACTACAAGATCACCGAGTACTCCCAGGAGCTGCTCGACGACCTGGAGAAGCTTCCCGGCTGGCCCGAGCGCGTCAAGCAGATGCAGGCTAACTGGATCGGCCGCTCCGAGGGCGCCGAGGTCGACTTTACCCTGTGCGATGCCGATGGCGAGCCCATTGAGGGCGACGAGGGCAAGATCACCGTCTTCACTACGCGCGCCGACACGCTCTTTGGCGTTTCCTTCTTTGTCCTCGCTCCCGAGTACGCTCGTCTGCACGAGCTCGTCGAGGGCACTCAGTACGAGGAAGCCGTCACCAAGATCGTCGAGGACTCCAAGCATATCTCTGCCGTCGAGCGCGCCCAGGGCACCCTCGAGAAGCACGGCGCCTTTACGGGTCGCTACGTGGTGAACCCCGTCAACGGCGAGAAGATCCCCGTATGGGTTGCCGACTACGTCGTGGCCGACTACGGCACCGGTGCCGTCATGGCCGTTCCCTGCGGCGACCAGCGCGATTTTGAGTTCGCCCGCAAGTACGACCTGCCGATCGTGCCGATCATTCTGGACGATGAGGATCGCGCTGCCGTCGAGGCCAGCGGCGAGACCATCGACACCTTCCATGCCGAGACCGTCGACTGGGATTGCGCCCATGCCGCCGAGGGTACGCTGGTGCAGTCGGGCAAGTACACCGGCATGCGCGGCGGTAAGCACTCCGAGGGCGAGTCTGCCATCGTGGCCGACCTCGAGGCCATGGGCTGCGGTCGTCGCAAGGTCGAGTTCCGCCTGCGTGACTGGCTCATCAGCCGTCAGCGCTATTGGGGCAACCCCATCCCGGCCATCCACTGCGAGCACTGCGGTATCGTGCCCGTTCCCGAGGATCAGCTGCCGGTGACGCTGCCTGAGAACCTGGACCTGGGCGCCGGCGAGACCCTCGCCGAGTGCAAGGACTTCTACGAGACCACCTGCCCAGTCTGCGGTCGCCCGGCCAAGCGCGAGACCGATACCATGGACACCTTCACCTGCTCCAGCTGGTATTACCTGCGCTACACCGACCCGCACAACACTGAGCTGCCCTTCTCCAAGGAAGCTGCCGACCGTTGGATGCCCGTCGATAACTACATCGGCGGCATCGAGCACGCCATTTTGCACCTGCTCTACAGCCGCTTCTTTACCAAGGCGCTGCGCGACCTGGGTCTGCTGAGCGTGGACGAGCCCTTCACCAACCTGCTGTGCCAGGGCATGGTCAAGGACGAGAACGGCGACACCATGTCCAAGTCCAAGGGCAATGTTGTGCCCCCGAGCTCGGTTATCGAGCCCTACGGCGCCGACACCATGCGTCTGGCGATCCTGTTTATCGCCCCGCCCGAAAAGGACTTTGACTGGGATCCCAAGGCCGTTGAGGGCGCCAACCGCTTTATCAAGCGCGCCTGGCGTATCGTGTGGCAGCTCGTCCAGTCTGGCGATGCCAACGTGGTCTTCGACAAGTCCGTGCTCGACGAGGCCGCACTCAAGCTCTATCGCGAGCGTCACCGCACCATCGCCAAGTGCACCGAGGACTTTGACCGCGGCCAGTTCAACACTGCCATCTCGGCCGTCATGGAGCTCGTCAACGCCGCGAGCGCCTACCTCAACGCTACTGAGGGCGCTTTCCGTGACAAGGCCCTGTGCTACGGCGTGGCCAAGGATATCGTGAGCGTCCTTGCCCCCATCTGCCCGTTCTGGGCCGATGAGCTGTGGCATGAGGCGCTCGGCTGTGAGGGCAACGCCTACACCGCCGCCTGGCCCGAGTTTGACCTGGCCGAGTCCATCGAGGACACGGTGCAGATTGTCGTACAGGTGCTCGGCAAGGTCCGTGGCCGCATCGACGTCGCCCGCGACGCCTCCAACGAGGAGATGCAGGCTGCCGCCGAGGCCGCCGTTGCCAAGTGGCTTGAGGGCAAGACGGTCGTCAAGGCCATCTGCGTGCCCGGCAAGCTGGTCAACCTGGTGGTCAAGTAAACGCTGCATGCATAGCTGACGCATAAACGACGAGGGGCGATCCGGCTGGGTTGCCCCCCGTTTTGTTTTGTCTGCCCAAAGCGCCTGCGGTCAATTGTCTTATTCTTGTGGAGATGCTGTGGGCACGCTGACCTGCGGGTTTCTGTGGCACTTGCGTGTTTCCGCAGGTATTGGTATAGTTTGCTTGCAAATGAAGTTGTAATTGAAAGAAGTGGGGTCTCGGCCCCGCTTCTTTTTTGTATGGATGGAGGTGCCGCAATGGTCAAGACCAAGACCGAGCAGGCGATCATCGACGCGCTCGAGGCCGTCGCTCCCCAGCACGATGTCGACATCGTCGACGTCGAGCTCGTGGGTGCCACCAAGGCCCCCTGCGTGCGTGTGCGTATCGAGGGTGCCGAGGGTCAGAGCCTGTCCCTCAACGACGTCACAGCCAACACCAAGTGGGTCGGCGATGTGATTGAGGAGCTCGACCCCATCTCTTCGAGCTATATGCTCGAGGTGTCGAGCCCGGGCATGGCGCGCCCGCTGCGCCGCCCGTGCGACTTTGCCCGCTTTGTGGGCGAGGACTGCGAGCTCACCTCCACCGCCACCGAGGGCCGTCGCAAGTACGCCGGCAAGATTGCCGCCGCCACCGAGACGAACGTGACCCTTGAGCTCGAGGACGGCGAGTCCGTTACCCTCGATTTCTCCGATGTTAAGAAGTGCAAGTTGAAGCCCACCTACGACTTCAAGCCCGCGAAGGAAGGAAAGTAAGATGGCAGCATCCGACATGATGTCCGCCCTGATGGAGCTTTGCCAGGAGAAGCACATCGACCAGCTCTACCTGATCGACCGCCTGGAGCAGTCGCTCGCCAAGAGCTACGCCGAGATCCTGCATCTTGAGTGGGGCGCCAAGGTGACCATCGACCGCACCACCGGCAAGATCTATGTCTACCGCCTGGAGCCGATCGACGATTCCATGGACGAGGAGGGCAACTTTACCGAGTTCGAGGAGATCGACGTCACTCCCAAGAACACGAGCCGCATCGCCGCCCAGCACGCCAAGGCCGAGATCAACGCCATCGTTCGCAACTCCGCCCGCGAGCAGATCTACGAGGAGTTCTCCGGCCGCATCGGCGACCTCATCAGCGGTACCGTGCTGCAGTCCACCCCCGACTTTACGATCGTCAAGATTCGCGAGGGCGTCGAGGCCGAGCTTCCGCACTTCGACCAGCGCCGTTACGAGAACGAGCGCAACGAGCGTCCGATGGGCGAGCGCTACCTGCACAACCAGCACATCAAGGCCGTGATCATCGACGTTCGCGACCCCAACTCCAACCTGCAGCCTGTTCGCGGCGAACACAGCCGTCCGCCGATTGTCATCTCTCGTACCCACCCCGAGCTCATGCGTCGTCTGTTTGAGCAGGAGGTGCCCGAGATCTATGAGGGCACCGTCCAGATCAAGTCGATCGCCCGCGAGCCCGGCCAGCGCTCCAAGGTCGCCGTCCACTCGCTCGACGATCGTCTGGATCCCGTGGGCGCCTGCGTCGGCCCCAAGGGCAGCCGTGTTCGCGCTGTCGTGGGCGAGCTCCGTGGCGAGCGCGTCGACGTCATCCTGTGGGATGCCGATCCTGCCGTCTACGTCGCCAACGCCCTTTCGCCCGCTAAGGTCACCCGCGTCCTCATCGACGAGGAGAAGGCCTACGCCGGCGTCATCGTGCCCGACGACCAGCTGTCCCTCGCCATCGGCAAGGAGGGCCAGAACGCCCGCCTCGCCGCGCGCCTGACCGGCTGGCACATCGACATCAAGTCCGAGACGCTTGCCGCCGACATCCTCAAGAACGTTCCCGTTCACGAGGAGCCCGCCGCCGACCTGATCGGTGACGAGGAGGACGAGGATGTCCGCCGCTGCGAGTACGTGTCCGAGGACGGCATCCAGTGCCGCAACCAGGCTCGTCCCGGCTCCCGTTTCTGCGGTGTCCACGACACCGACGCCTTCGATGATGCGGAGGACCTGATCTAGCGCGCGGTCGCGCCGGGCGGGTCCCGGCGCATCTCCCACGCTCGTTCAGTCTCTAGGCACCCAAGGTGCCAGAAAGGGTAGGTGAAGTCATATGGCAAAAGTCCGTGTGTCCACCCTGGCCAAAGAGTTCGGCATGACCTCCAAGGAACTGATGGGTCATCTCGCCGATATGAAGATTCCCGCTAAGTCCGCTTCCTCCACCTTGGAGGACGCCTATGTCGCTATGGTCCGCAAGCAGCTCGCTTCGGTGATCGAGGCCCGCGCTCAGGAAGTCGAGGCCGCCAAGCAGGCCGAGGAGGAGGCTGCCGCCGCCGAGGAGGCCGCTCGCGCCGCCGAGGCCGAGCGCGAGCGCATCGCCGCCGAGAAGGCCCGCGAGGAGGAGCGCCGCCAGTTTGCCGCAGCCCAGGCTGCCGAGGAGGCTGCGCGCGCCGAGGCCGAGGCCAAAAAGAAGGCCGAGCAGGAGCGCCTTGCCCGCGAGAAGGAGGAGGCAGCCCGCGAGGCTCAGCGCCGCGCCGTTCCCGCTTCGGACTCCGGTTCGCGCTTCCGTTCGCTGCTCGACCAGATCGCCGCACAGGAGACCGTGCTCAAGGAGAAGAAGGACGCCGAGGACAAGGCCAAGGCCGAGCGCGCCGCCGAGCGCGGTAACCGTCGTGGCGGTAACAACGACCGCCGCGGTGGCCGTCGCAACGACCGCAACGCCTCCGACAACAACTCCGAGCGCAACGTCTCCGAGAGCCGCCCGCACAGCCATCGCACCAACGCCAGCAACAACGTCGCTGCCGGCATGGACTTCCCCAACCCCGACAAGCAGGGCAAGGGTAAGAAGCGCAAGGGCGGTCACAACAACGAAGAGGACCACTACAGCCGCATGGCTCGCGAGGCCGAGGAGTACAGCCGCGAGAAGGTGCTCGAGGAGGCCCGTGCCGCCGTCGAGGAGGCCTCTCGCGAGTCCACCGGTCGCCGCAAGAAGCGCAAGGAGAAGCGCGAGCGCGAGGCTGCAAAGGCTCAGGAGGAGCGCAAGATAGAGGAGGCATTGGCCCAGGGCGTGAACCCCGAGGAGCTCGATGCCATCAAGGTCTCCCAGGGCGTTACGGTCCAGGAGCTCGCCGAGGCGCTTGACGTTCCGGCCAACGATATCATCAAGCGCCTGTTCCTGCTGGGTACGCCGCTCACCATGACGCAGTCCATGTCCGACGACCTCGTCGAGCTCGTTGCCGACGACCTGGGTCGTCAGATCAAGATCATCACCCCCGAGGAGGAGAACACCTTCTCGTTCTACGACGATCCCGCCGACCTTAAGCCGCGCGCACCGGTCGTCACCGTCATGGGCCACGTCGACCACGGTAAGACGTCGCTGCTCGACGCCATCCGTCACACCGGTGTCGCTGCCGGCGAGGCGGGCGGCATTACCCAGGCCATCGGCGCTTCGCAGGTCATGATTAACGACCGCAAGATCACCTTCATCGATACCCCGGGCCACGCCACCTTTACGGCCATGCGTGCCCGTGGTGCCAAGGTGACCGACATCGTCATTCTGATCGTGGCTGCCGACGACGGCGTCATGCCCCAGACCATCGAGTCGATCAACCACGCCAAGGCCGCCGGCGTACCCATCGTCGTCGCCGTCAACAAGATCGATAAGCCGGGTGCCAACCCCGACCGCGTGCGCCAAGAGCTCACCGAGTACGGCATCATCCCCGAGGAGTGGGGCGGACAGAACATGTTCGTCAACATCTCGGCAAAGCAGAAGATTGGTATCGATGATCTGCTCGAGACCGTGCTGCTCCAGGCCGACGTGCTCGAGCTCAAGGCCAATCCCGACACCTTTGCCTCCGGCAACGTCCTCGAGGCCAAGCTCGACAAGGGTCGCGGCTCGGTTGCCACGGTGCTCGTCACCCGCGGTACCCTGCACGTGGGCGATACGCTGGTCGCCGGCCTTACCTACGGCCGCGTCCGCGCCATGCTCGACCCGAAGGGCAACGCCGTCACCGAGGCCGGTCCTTCCGACGCCGTCGAGATTCTGGGTCTTCAGTCCGTGCCCAACGCCGGTGATGAGTTCCGCGTGTTCGAGGACGAGCGCGAGGCTCGCGCCCTTGCCGACGAGCGTTCGCTCAAGGCCCGTATCGAGGAGCAGAGTCGCGTTAAGCACGTCACGCTCGAGAACCTCTTCGAGACCATTGCCGACGCCGAGGTCAAGGAGCTCAACCTGATCATCAAGGCCGACGTTCAGGGTTCTATCGAGGCCCTTCAGGACTCGCTCGACAAGATGGACCAGTCCGAGGTGCGCATCAACACGATCCACTCCGCAGTCGGTGCCATCAACGAGACCGACGTCGTCCTGGCCGACGCCTCCAACGCCATCATCATCGGCTTTGGTGTCCGTCCCGACGGTAAGGCCCGCTCCGCTGCGGAGCGCGAGGGCGTCGAGATCCGTTGCTACGATGTCATCTACAAGTGCCTCGAGGAGCTCGACGCTGCCCGTATCGGCATGCTCAAGCCCACCGAGGTCGAGGTCTCCACGGGTACCGCGACCGTCCTGGACACCTTCAAGGTGCCCAAAGTCGGTATCGCCGCCGGTGTCCGCGTCGAAGAGGGCGAGATCGCCGCGACCGATTCCGTGCGTCTGGTGCGCGACGGCATCGTGGTCTTTAACGGCAAGATCGCCTCGATGCGCCACTACAAGGACGAGGCCAAGAGCCTCAAGAGTGGTTCCGAGGGCGGCATTGGCCTGGAGAACTTCCAGGACATCAAGCCCGGCGACCAGATCGAGGGTTACCGCATCGACCAGGTTGCCCGCACCGAGTAGGGGGTAGCGCTATGAAGCAAACGCAGGCAACCCGCCGTCTGGGCGAGCAGCTTCGCGAGAAGCTCGGTTATATCCTGCTCTTTGAGGTTTCCGATCCGCGTCTCGACCTGGTTACTTTGACCGCGGTCGAGGTCGCGGTGGACCGTTCGTTCGCGCGCGTGTACGTGTCGTGCGATGCGAGCCGCTACGATGAGGTCATGGAGGCGCTCGCAAGCGCCAAGGGCCGTATTCGCAGCCTGTTGGCTCGCTCGCTCGATTGGCGTGTTACGCCCGAGCTCGATTTTCGCATCGATCGCTCGACCGATGAGGCAGAGCGCATCACGCGTGCGCTGGAAAACGTTCCCGCCACGCTTGCGATCGAAAAGGACGAGGACGGCTACCCCATAGCGGATGCCGCCCAGGAGGCAGCTTTAGATGACTAATTCCGCCGACCTCGCCTCGTGCGAGTCTGCAGATATTCAGCGACGCATCCTCGAGCTCATCGAGGATGCGTCCTCCATTGCGATTTCGGGACACACTTCTCCCGACGGCGACGCCCTGGGCTCCGTGCTGGGTCTGGGCCTCTCGCTTATGAAGTTTTTCCCCAACAAGGACATTGCCCTGCTGCTAGCAGACGATGACCCGGTTCCGCGCATCTACCGCTTTATGGAAGGCTCCGATCGCCTGGTGCCGGCATCTGCGTACACCGGCAATCCTGACCTGTTCATCTCGGTGGACGTACCGGTCGTCGAGCGCCTCAATAATTCCGCCGAGGTGCTTCGCCGCTCCAAGCATGTGGTGTGCTTCGATCACCATCCGGCGCGCGAGGAGTTTGCCGAGCTAAGCCTGAGACGCGTCGAAGCTGCAGCCTGCGCTATGATTATCGACCGCTTCTTGGACAATTGCGGCATTGTCGCACGTGATGGCGTTGCGACCTGTCTGCTGTGTGGCCTGGTTACCGACACCGGTCGTTTTCAGTACCAAAACGCCGATGCCGCCGCATTCCATGCGGCCTCGCGTCTGGTTGCTCACGGTGCCGATCCGGCCCGTGTTGCGCTCGAGGTCTACCAGAGCATGCGCGTTGAGTTTTTGCACCTCAAGTCCATCGTTATGGGCCGCATCAAGACGGTGGCCCACGGACGCGTCGCGTATAGCTACGCGTACCAGAGTGACCTTGAGGCTTGCGGTGTCACCTCGGATGAGTGTGACGGCCTAGTTGACGTGGTGCGCTCGGTGATGGGCGTCGAGGTCTGCCTGTTTCTGAAGGGCATTGAGGGCGATACCAAGGTGCGCGGCAACCTGCGCTCCAAGGGCGACCTCAATGTGTCTGAGATCGCTGCTGCTTTTGGCGGAGGCGGACATCCCGCTGCCGCCGGTTTCTCCAACAACGGAACGATTCTCGAGACGCTTACCGTGGCACTTCCCATGCTGGCCGAGCTGGTGGGGGAGGATCCCGCTTCGGTGACCGTCGAGCTTTAATTTTTTGGATGGTACATGGCTCGTCGTACACCTTCTCAACTGAATATGCTGCTTGCTGTCGATAAGCCGGTGGGCTGCACGTCCCACGATGTGGTTTCGCAATGCCGGCGTGCCCTCCATGAGCGGCGCGTCGGCCATGCCGGCACGCTCGACCCCATGGCATCGGGTGTCATGGTGGTGGGTGTGGGCCAGGCCACCCGTCTGCTGGGCATGCTCACGCTCGATACCAAAAGCTACGTCGCCGACATCTCGTTTGGCGCCGAGACCAATACCGATGATGCGGAGGGCGAGGCGGTCCGCACGGTGCCCGTTGCACCCGAGCTGCGCGATCCGGCCTATGCCCGCGAGCGCTTGGCCGCCATCTTGGGCCCGCAGATGCAGGTGCCGCCGGCTTTTTCGGCTATCTCGGTAAATGGCGTTCGCGCCTACAAGTCTGCTCGAGAGGGCAATGCGGTGGACCTACCTCCGCGCCCTGTCGAGGTCTATGCCGCCGACCTGATCGCCGTGGGCGGTGAAGGTGATACATGTGTGTGGACCGTGGCGTTCTCGGTGAGCAAGGGTACCTATATCCGTGCACTCGCTCGCGACTTGGGCCGCGCCTGTGAGAGCGCCGCGCACATTTCCGCGTTGCGCCGCACGGCCTCCGGTGTTGTTTCCATTGGCGCTTGTCATGCGGTCGAGGAGCTTTCTCCCGAGTCCGCGGCTGGCTTTGCCCTTGATCCCATTGCGGCCCTGGGCGCCACGCGTGTTGACTTGCCGGGCAATCTTGCCGACGACCTGCTCTGCGGCCGACGCATTCCCGTTGAGCGTGCGCTTGCCGATTTCGATTCCTCGAAGGCGCCGTTCGCGCTGGTGCTCGATGGCGGGCTCAAGGCGCTCGCCCGCATTGAGAGTGGCCGCTTTGTCATGGATCACGTGTTTCCGCAGGCAATCGGCGGTGTTCGATGATGTTTTCCGCTCGCGAGCTCGCGCGTATCTTTTTCGCGGGCGAGTCGGACGAGGCTCGCATCGTTACTGCCGATGTGTTTGATGAGTGCGAGCACTTGGGTGCTGCCTCCATCGCCATCGGCGTGTTTGATGGTGTGCACCGTGGACACCAGGAGCTTGTTGCGGCGCTCGTCCGTGATGCCCGTGCCCATGGCTGCAAGGCGGTCGTAGTTACCTTCGATCCCGACCCGGACGTTGTCGTGAGCCCTTCACCCGCTCAAAAATTGATGACGACGGCCGACCGTCTGCATGCCTTGGCTCAAACCGGGGTCGATGCAGTGGTGGCCGTTCCCTTTACGCCTGAGGTTGCGGCACTCGACCATGTCGGTTTTCTCGCACTGTTGTCACGCGTGGTCGACATTCGTTCGATTCGCGTTGGCAGCGACTTTAGGCTGGGTCGCGGCGGTGCTTCTGGTGTTGCCGAGATGCGCGTCTGGGGTTCCGAGCGCGGCGTTGATGTGTATGGTCACGACCTGCTTTGCGAGGGCGGTGAGGCCATTTGCGCCACCCGCATTCGTCACGAGCTGGGACAGGGCCATGTGGGGCTTGCTGCTGGGTTACTCGGCCGCCCGTATATGGTGCGTGGCGGTGTTATTCGCGGTCGTCACGAGGGTTCTGGCATGGGCTTTCCCACGGCAAACCTGCAGGTTCCCAGCGGCATTCAGGTGCCTGCCGATGGCGTGTATGAGGGTCTGGTGCTGGTCGATGACACCGTGTGGCCCGCTGCTGTCAACGTCGGCCTGCCGCCAACGTATGCCGACGATGCGGCATCTGCGCATCTCGAAGCCAACTTAATTGGGTATATGGGCGACCTGTACGGCGCTTCCGTTTCGCTGGCGTTTACGCGCTGGCTGCGTCCGTCACGCGTGTTCGATTCCCTGGACGAGTTGATCGCGACCGTCGAGGGTAATATCGATGATATCCGTCATAACTTGGGTGAGCAGGGGGTGAGTATCCGTGATTAGCGATGAGGAGAAAGACCAGGTCCGCGCTGCGTCCGATCTGGTAGCCATCGTGCAGGAAACGGTTGAGCTCAAGCCCCGCGGCCATGAGTTTTGGGGCTGCTGCCCCTTCCATGGCGAAAAGACCCCGTCGTTTCACATTATCCCTGCCACGCAGGTGTGGCACTGCTTTGGATGTGGCGAGGGCGGCGACGTCTTCACCTATATCATGAAGCGCGAGAACCTGAGCTTTCCCGAGTCAATCCGTTATTTAGCCGATCGCGCGGGTATTGAGCTGCACGATACCGGAGACCGCCGCGAGCGCGGTACTAAGCGTGCCCGAATCTACGATCTGTGCGCCCAGACCGCCCAGTTCTACCACACCATGCTCATGCGCGGTAAGGACGGCCGTCCGCGTGAGTACTTCGCCAGCCGCGGCATGGGTGGCGACGTCTGCCGCCGCTACTGCCTGGGCTTTGCACCGGGTCGTAACATGCTGGTGGCTCATCTGTCGCAGGCGGGCTTTACTCCGCAGGAGATGATCGACGCCAACGTGGCTGTGAGTCGCGGGCGCGGGCAGCTTGCCGACCGCTTCTACGACCGCGTGATGTTTCCCATTTTTGATGAGCAGGGGCATAACATCGCCTTTGGCGGTCGCATCATGGGAGACGGCCAACCTAAGTACCTCAACACCGCCGAGACGAGCGTGTTTCATAAAAAGCGAAACCTCTACGGCTTTAATTGGGCCAAGGAGTTTATCGTCGCGCAGGATACCGCTATCGTGGTAGAGGGCTATACCGACTGCATCGCCTGTTGGGAGGCGGGGATTAAAAACGTCGTCGCCACGCTGGGCACTGCGCTCACGGAGCATCACGTCAAGACGCTCACCCGCTTTGCCAAGCGCATCGTGTATATGTTTGACGGCGATGCCGCGGGCCAGAAGGCCGCCCGTCGCGCGATACAGTTTATCGAGCAGGATTCGATGGACCTGCGCTGCGTGGTGCTGCCCGACGGCAACGATCCCATGGAGTTCATCACGGCGCACGGCGGAAAGGAGCTGCAGGCGCGCATCGACGCCGCCGAGCCGCTCATGGACTTCGTGTACCGTTCGCTGCAGGAAGCGAGCGACATCACCACGCCGGGCGGTCGCGCCAAGGCGCTGGAAGATGCGCTGACGCTTATCTATCCGCTGCGCGATAGCTATATGATCGACACGTACTTTATCCAGATTGCCGATCTGCTGGGTTTGGATTTGGAGACGGTGCGCGCGAGTTCGGGTCGCGTGTTTCGCGATGTCGCCAAGCGCGAAGATGCGGAACGACGTCGTGAGCAGAATTATGAACGCCAGCGGGCGCAAGCCGAGCGATCTGGTAGCGCGGGCGGTCGGTCGTCTGGTTTGCAAGGGACATCTCGTGGTGCTTGGGCGTCGGGCGCGACGCCGGCAGTAGCGGCGCCGGTCGAGGAAGAGCCGTACGACTATGTCCCGCTCGATGCTTACGGTGCCGCTCCTGTGGAGGTCGTCGACGACCTGCCGCCGATCGACGTGCCTGATGGTATGGGCTCTGCGCCCGCCGGTGCTCCGGTAGACGCCTCGTTCCCTATGGTTTTGACCGATCTAGAGCGCAAGTCCTTGGCAGGGGAGCGCGAGCTGCTGACCATGCTCACGAGCTACCCCGACCTGTTCCGCACGTATGCTGACCGCATCTGCTCCATCGAGTGGGTCGACCCGCGCCACGAGTCCATCGTGTGGGCCGTGCTGGCAACGCCGCCGGGTACCGATCCTGCGACCTGCATGGATGCGGCGCGCTCGGTGTGTCCCGAGGCGGCAACGCTTGTGAGTGCCGGGCGCATCTCCGCGACGAGCAAACACCCTACCGAGACGAACATCGTGTTCATGCTCGATACGCTCGAGCTCTACACCATTAAGCGCCGCATGCGTGCCGCACAGGCCAAGCTGCGCCAGGATCGATCGCTCGATGATGAGGCCCGCCGCGCGCTGACCGTGCAGGCCGCGCAGGATTCGCAGCGTCAACGCGAGCTGCAAAAGTCTATCGGCGGCGTGGCGGACCCGTTCCGTTTGATCGGTTTGGAGACCGCGGGCACCGAACAGGCCTAGATGTTGTGGTCAACCAGCGTATTCTCGCCTATATCCAGTTCTCTTTTTGGGTATAGACGTCTATGTGTGTGCTAAAGTATTGAGTCCTGTGGACTATGAAGGGAGAATCTGTGCCAAAAAAGACTGAGAGCACGGGTACTGGGCTGGAATCCTGCGTTGCAAAGCTCATGGGCAACGGCTCAAACAGGACTTCGGTAACCGAGGACGAGATTCAGGTCGCCCTGAAGGATATCGATGTTTCTGACGAGCAGCTCACCGCGGTGTATTCCGCGCTGCGCAACAGCGGCATCCAGATTATCTCCGCGAGCGGTAACGACGACGCCCCCATGGACGTCGACGATGACGATAACGATACCGATACCGACGATTTCGATGACGACGACGAGCACGATTCCGGCTCGCTCGACGATCATGAGCTCAAGATGGCCCGTCAGGCCGACGCCGAGATGGGTTCTTCCAAGAGCAAGAAGAAGCGCACCGTGCGCACGTCCCGTTCACGCTCCCGCGTGCGTGGCATCGATGCCTCCACGGTGATGCTGACTGGCGATCCGGTTCGTATGTACCTCAAGGAGATCGGCAAGGTCGACCTGCTGACCGCCTCCGAAGAAGTCGATCTGGCCATGAAGATCGAGGCCGGTCTCGAGGCCACCGAGAAGCTCGAGGCTGCCGAGGCGGGCGAGCTTGAGCTCACGCGTGCCGAGATGCGTCGTCTTACGCGCATTGAGAACGTGGGCCTAGAAGCCAAGCAGGCACTCATCAGCGCAAACCTGCGTTTGGTCGTCTCCATCGCCAAGCGCTATGTCGGTCGCGGCATGCTGTTCCTGGACCTGATCCAGGAGGGCAACCTCGGTCTGATCCGCGCCGTCGAGAAGTTCGACTACCAGAAGGGTTTTAAGTTCTCCACGTACGCCACGTGGTGGATCCGTCAGGCCATCACGCGCGCTATCGCCGACCAGGCCCGTACCATCCGTATTCCCGTGCACATGGTCGAGACCATCAACAAACTCGTCCGCGTGCAGCGGCAGCTTCTCCAGGACCTGGGTCGCGACCCGACCCCCGAGGAGATCGGTGCCGAGATGGACATGAGTGCCGACCGCGTCCGCGAGATCCAGAAGATTTCGCAGGAGCCCGTGTCGCTCGAGACTCCCATCGGCGAGGAAGAGGATTCCCAGCTGGGCGACTTCATCGAGGACTCCCAGGCCATCGTTCCGCCCGATGCGGCCAGCTTCTCCATGCTGCAGGAGCAGCTCACCCAGGTGCTCGATTCGCTTGCCGATCGTGAGCGCAAGGTTATCGAGCTGCGCTTTGGCCTTGTCGACGGACATCCCCGCACGCTCGAGGAAGTCGGCCGCGAGTTTGGCGTCACGCGCGAGCGTATCCGCCAGATCGAGTCCAAGACCCTGGCCAAGCTCCGCCATCCGAGCCGCTCGAGCAAGCTCAAGGACTACATTGAGTCTTAGTAGTCACGGCGTTTCCGTTTCGGCAGTTAGGGACGTTCCTTTTTTGCCGGCACTTTGGGACACTCCTTGCCGCAACGGTTGGGTCGGAAAATTTCTTAAAAAAGTTCTTGCCCTGAGCTGATTCGTCCGTATAATAAACTTCGTTGCTTGAGAGCACGCTCCTATTCCTCGGTAGCTCAATGGTAGAGCACGCGGCTGTTAACCGCGCTGTTGTAGGTTCGAGTCCTACCCGGGGAGCCAGAATTTTTCAGCCCATTCCGCTGGGCTTTTAAATTCCTCGGTAGCTCAATGGTAGAGCACGCGGCTGTTAACCGCGCTGTTGTAGGTTCGAGTCCTACCCGGGGAGCCAGAATTTTTCAGCCCATTCCGCTGGGCTTTTAAATTCCTCGGTAGCTCAATGGTAGAGCACGCGGCTGTTAACCGCGCTGTTGTAGGTTCGAGTCCTACCCGGGGAGCCAGGTTGTAAAACCCGTCGCTTATGCGGCGGGTTTTTTCATACCGCGATCGCCTGGCGCGAACGTTACCATATCAACATTTCGTGTCGAGGATGTAATCCCGCGACCCACCACCTCAACATGGCGCGCTCGTTGTAGAATATTGCAATGATTGCTCCCACGAGATGGTGCCGCGAGCACCAGATAAGGAGATTCTTGTGTCTGAGACCATTAACGGCAGCCTGAGCGTCTCGAACGACGTCATTGCCGATATTGCCGGTTATGCCGCGATGACGTGCTATGGCGTTGTCGGTATGGCCGAGCAGCTCCAGGGCGCCGAGAGCGTGCGCCTGCTTGCCGGTCAGCGCCTCCGCAAGGGCGTGCTTGTCTCCGCCGACGAGAACGGCCTCACGGTCGACCTTCACGTCGTGCTCGAGAACGGCGTCAACATGAAGTCCGTCTGCCACAATCTTTCGAGCTCCGTTGCCTTCACTCTGCAGGAGGTCGCCCAGATCGATCCCGCCAGCCTTAAGATCGGCATTCACATCGACGCGCTCAAGAGCCGTCTGAACTAGCATCCGAAAACGGAGATTCAAATACCCATGATTGCAAAGACCATTCGCACCTGTTTTCCGATCGCTGCGGCTGCTGTTTCCGACAAGGCCGAGGAGATCAACAAGCTCAACGTCTTCCCCGTACCCGACGGCGACACCGGTACCAACATGTCGCTCACACTCGCCTCGGTGACCAAGGAGCTTTCCGCCCTTCCTGCTGACGCCGACATGGAGGCCATCGCCGGCGCCATCACTCACGGCTCCCTGATGGGTGCCCGTGGCAACTCCGGCGTCATCACCTCGCAGATTCTGCGTGGTGTGGCCGAGGGCCTTGTCTCTGCCGATGAGCCCATCACGTCCGCCAACATCGCCTATGCCTTCCGCCGAGCCGTCAAGGTTGCCTTCCAGGCAGTGCGTAAGCCCATCGAGGGTACGATCCTCACGGTGCTGCGCGACGTCTCGACCAAGGCAGACGAGTGCGAGAAGAAGAAGTTCTCGGCCGAGGACGCGCTCGACGCTATCGTTGTCGAGGCCTATCAGTCCGTCGCCCGTACGCCCGACCTGCTGCCTGTTCTGAAGGAGAACGGCGTGGTCGACTCCGGCGCCTTTGGATTTGCCATCTTCCTTGAGAACTTTGTTGCCGCCGCGCTTGGTCGCAGCACCGTTGTCGAGGATTTCTCCACCATGTTTGACTCCGCTGGCTCTGCCCGCGACGCGGCCCTCGACCGCGTTGAGATCGAGGCCAACGACGACTGGGAGGGCTCGGAATTCCGCTACTGCAACGAGTTCCTCTTTAAGGCCGACGCTCCCTTTGACGAGGACGAATGCCTTAAGTTCCTGGGCTCCATGGGTGACTGCGAGCTGCTCGTGGGTGCTTACCCCGATTACAAGATTCACGTGCACTCCAACACCCCCAACTTGGTGCTCGAGCACATGCTGCAGCTTGGTCAGATCTATGAGGTCTTTATCCACAACATGGAGATGGAGGCCCACGACCGTACCGCCAAGATCCATGAGGACCAGGAGAAGGCCGCCGAGCCCGCCAAGGCGCTGGGCTTTGTCGCTGTTGCCGCCGGTTCCGGCGAGGCCGATATCCTCAAGTCCCTCGGCGTCGACGTGATCGTGTCGGGTGGTCAGACCATGAACCCCTCGACTGCAGACCTGCTGGGCGCCGTCGACCAGGTCAACGCGACCTCGGTCATCATCCTGCCCAATAACGGTAACATCCGCATGGCCGCCGAGGCTGCCGCTTCTGCCTGCACCGACAAGAAGGTTGCCGTCGTTCCCACCAAGACCGTTCCGCAGGCCTTCTCCGCGCTGTTCGCGGTCCTGCCCGATTCCGAGCTCGAGGAAGCCGTCGCCGCTATGGTCGACGCCATCAGCGAAGTCCGCGATGGCGAGGTCACCCGCGCTGTGCGCGACTCCAGCGCCTCCGACGGCTCGCCGATTCACTCCGGTGACGTTATGGGTATCATTGCCGGTTCCATTGACGTGGTCGGCTCCGATGTGAAGCAGGTCACGCTCGATTGCATCAACCGCATGCAGGAGGAAGAGGAGGGTGACGCGCTGACGATTCTGGCCGGCGAGGAGCTGTCCGATGAAGCCTTCCAGGAGATCGTCGACGCCATTGAGGAGGCTCAGCCCGATCTGGAGATTGACGCCCATCGTGGCGAGCAGCCGCTCTATCCCGTGATCTTCTCGATCGAGTAGGCAACTGCCCATGTCCGAGCTGTGCTCCGTGCCGCGCGTCTCGGAGCGCTTTGCCCAGAGCAATGCGCTCGACGAGGATATCGCTCGACTCAAATATGTTTCGGGTAAACGTGAGGAGGCCCTTCGCCGTCTGGGAATTCGGACGGTGGGGGACCTCCTTCTCCATATCCCTCATCGATACCTCGACTTTACCCGCTCGTGGTCCATCGAGATGGCGCCCATCGGTACCGTGTGCACCATCATCGCCACGGTTGACCGTATCGTCCAAAAGCAGCCGCGTCCGCGCATGCAGGTGACCGAGGTCTCGCTCGTTGACGAGACGGGCGTGCTGCAGGTCGCCTTTTTCCGCCAGCCCTGGATTGCCCAGCAGCTTAAGCAGGGCGACCGCCTGGCCGTGATGGGCAAGGTCGAGTTTGCCTATGGTTTTAAGCAGATGGCCTCTCCGCATTTCGAAAAGCTCGAGGACGGGCGTGCCGCGGGCACGATCCTGCCGGTCCATTATGTGAGCGATGGGGTGAGCCAGGCATGGATGCGCCGCATTGTAAGCGGCGCGCTCGAGGTTGTCGGCAATCCCTTTGATCCCATTCCGGCACCGCTGCGCGCAAAGCGGAAGCTCATGAGCAATGCCCGTGCTTTGCACTCGATCCACTTTCCCTCGAGCATGGCTGAGCGCGATATCGCGCGCGCACGGCTTGCCTACGAGGAGTGCCTCTACCTGCAGCTGGCGCTGCGCCTGCGCAACGACGGCGGCCTGGTCGATGTGGTGCCCTATGCCCATACCGCGGGCGATCACCTGGCCGCGCTCAAGCAGGCCCTGCCGTTTTCGCTGAGCGACGAGCAGCAGGCCGCGTTCCAGGATATCCTGCGCGATATGTGTGATGGCGGGCGCGTGATGAACCGCCTGCTGCTGGGTGATGTCGGTACCGGTAAGACCGCCGTCGCCGCCTGCGCACTGGCTGTCGCGGCCGATTCGGGCACCCAGGCCTGCGTTATGGCGCCCACGGGCGTGCTGGCGCGCCAATATGCCGATAAGACTGGCCCTCTGCTCTCGCAGGCCGGCATGTCCTGGGCGCTTCTAACGGGTGCCACGCCGACCGCAGAGCGCGAGCGCATCCATGCACAGCTGGAATCGGGCGAGCTTGACGTGCTCTTTGGCACCCACGCGGTGCTTTCGGATAACGTTGCGTTCAAGCACCTGTCGCTCGTGGTCATCGATGAGCAGCACCGGTTTGGCGTCGGCCAACGCAACGCCCTGCGCGCGAAGGGCCCCGGTGCCGATCTGCTCGTTATGACGGCAACGCCCATCCCGCGTACGCTGGCGCTTTCGGTCTATGGCGATCTGGACACGAGCATCATCCGCCATCGGCCCGTCCCTGGCGCTGGCGTGACGACACGCGTGCTGACCGATTCGAGCCGTGACCTCGCCTATGGCGCTATCCGTGAGGCGCATGAAAAGGGTCAGCAGGCTTACGTGATCTGCCCGCTCGTGGAGCCGAGTGACTCGGCCGATGAGCTGGAGGACGTGCCCGGTATCGCCCGCGACGACGAGGGCCGCGTGACGGTCCCCGTGCCGCTGCACGATACGGCAACCGAGCTCGACCGACTGCGTCTTGCGTTGCCTGGGCTTACCGTCGAGCGCCTTCACGGCCGCATGCCGGCGGGGGAGAAGGATCGGGTCATCGATGCCTTCAAGCGTGGCGAGATCGACGTGCTCGTCTCGACTACGGTGGTCGAGGTGGGCGTCGACGTGCCCAATGCCACCGTCATGGTTATCGAGAACGGCGAGCGCTTTGGTTTGGCTGCCTTGCACCAGCTGCGCGGTCGCGTGGGCCGTGGCAGCGTGTCGGGCACGTGCCTGGTCATGACGCACTCCAAGGGCAACGGCGGCGCGTCGGCAGCACAAGATCGCCTACAATCGCTCGAGAAGACCTCGGATGGCTTTACGCTCGCCCAGATGGACCTGCGTCTGCGCCACGAGGGCGAGATCCTGGGGTACCGCCAACATGGCGGTGTGACCCTGCGCTTTGTCGACCTGGATGCCGACGAGGAGCTGATTGAGTGGGCCCATTTGGACGCGGTCGAGCTCTTGCGGTATGCTTGCACCCTTGACTCCGTGGCGACGCGCCCCCTGCGCGATGCGGTCGCCATGCGATATCGACACATTTTTAAGGAGGTCAGCGGAGGATGAGAATCATCGGCGGCGAATGGCGCGGTCGTAAGATCGAGGAGCCCCGTGGTCGCGATGTCACCCGCCCCACGACTGATCGCGTACGCGAGGCGTGCGCATCTATGGTCATGTCGGCATTCGACTTCGATTTGGACGAGGTCCGTGTGCTGGACGCCTTTGGCGGCTCCGGTGCCTTTGGGTTAGAGATGCTCTCTCGTGGGGCCCGCTCGCTCACGACGTTTGAGATCGATCGCAACGCCGCGCGGCTCATTACCAAGAATATCGAGTCGCTCTGCTGTGACCGTGCGCGTTGGCGCGTGGTAGCGGGCGACATGCTGGCGAGTGCTTCGCGCGGTCGTGTGCCGGGCGGCCCCTTTGATCTGGTCCTGCTCGACCCACCATATGCTTTTGGTGCCGAGCCGGTCGAGGAGCTGCTGCAGAACCTGGCTCAGCAGGGTCTGCTTGCATCTGGTGCTTATGCCCTGTTTGAGCATGCCGCTGCCGATGCGGGCGCGCATCCGGCAGGTTTTGAGACCGTGCGTGAGAAGCGTTATGGCATCACCTCGGTCGATCTGCTTCGTTGGGTCGGCGATGACGATGGTGAGGGTGATAACGCCGGCACCGATGCTGACAACAACGATGCCACGACGTTTCAGGAGGACGCCCATGAGTGACACCATTAACCGCGTCATCGTTCCGGGCACCTTCGACCCCATTACGTTTGGCCATATCGATGTAATCCGCCGCGCCCGCCGCATCTTTCCCAGCGTGATCGTCGCTGTTGCCGAGTCGCAGGGTAAAAACGGTGTGGGCACGACGTTTATGCTCGATGAGCGCGTGGCGCTGGCCCGCGAGGCGCTCGGCGATATCGACGGCGTCGAGGTCCTGCCCTTCACCGGCCTCTTGGTCGACTTCGCTCGTGAGCAGGGGGCGGGGGCCGTGGTCAAGGGCTTGCGCGCCATGACCGACTTTGAGTACGAGCTGCAGCAGGCAGATCTCAACTATCGCTTGGATAACGAGCTGGAGTCCATCTTTGTCATGAGTGCGCCGCAGTACGGCTATATCTCGAGCTCGGTCGTTCGCCAGATCGCCTCACTCGGCAGCGATGTATCGACGTTTGTCCCGCCCAACGTGGTCGAAGCGCTCAGACTTCGCTTTTCGTGACGTTTCTTATTGCCTGGTGGCATGTGGTAAACTAGCACGATGATATGTTACCTATGAAAGGAGACCGGATGCCGGGCGAGAATTTTCCTGGCGATAGGATCGTCAGCTTGGTCGATGAGCTCGAAGGGCTGATCGAGGAAGCCAAGCCGCCTTTCGGCAAGAACGCTCAGTTCAAGGTCATCGACGCCGACGTGTTCTTCAACATCCTCGACGAGATCCGCATGAGCTATCCCGAGGAGTGGCAGAAGTCCCGCCGTATCCTTAAGGAGCGCGAGGAGCTTATGGCTTCCGCTGCCGCTCAGGCCGATTCCATCATCGCCGACGCTCAGCAGCAGGCTCTTACCATTGCCGGTGAGCAGGAGATCGTCCGCTTAGCGCAGCAGCAGGCCGACGACATCCGTGATCGTGCCCAGCAGTACGAGCGCGAGACGCGTTATGCTGCCGAGGACTACGCAGAGCAGGTCTTTACGCACCTGGAGGAGAACCTCAAGAGCCTGACCGGCACCGTTACTCGTTGCCGTCAGCAGCTTAACGAGGGTGCCGCCCAACAGAATGGTCAGTGGTAATGGCTGAGTTCCCGAGCGTTACCGTCGATCTATCTGAGCAGCTCGAGTTCCCTGGAGATTCGTATCCGCTGACCGGTAAGGTCAATGTCGCCACCTACACGGTGGGCGAGAAGGAGTACCAGCTACAGGACGGCATCGACTACGACGTTGTCTTTACCAACGCCGGTACCGGTGTCTTGCTCACGGGTATGGTCCGCGCGCACGCCACCGGCGAGTGCGACCGTTGCCTGGAGCCCGCTTCGTTTGATATCGCCGGCGAGATCGAGGAGTTCTACCTCTTTGAGGAGCCCGAGGACCCCGAGGCCTACGAGGACGGCTACGAGCTCCTGGGTGAGGACCGCATCGTCGATCTGGGTGAGCCCATCAATGACGCGGTCGTCATGGACACGCCGTTTGTGGTGCTCTGCAAGCCCGATTGCCACGGTCTGTGCCCCACTTGCGGTTGCAATCTCAACGTCGAGCAATGCGATTGCGCCGCCCAGACGGAGGCCGAATGGGCCGCTGCCACGGAAAATCCATTTGCAGCATTGAAGAATCTCAAGCTTGACGAGTAAAACTGTGGTAGTATCGCTACTTGCGCGTAATCGCCACACTGGATAGTTCATAAGGAAGGTCACTATGCCCGTACCTAAACAAAAGCAGGGTCGTATCCGCACTCACACCCGTCGTTCCGCCAACATGAAGATCTCGGCTGCGGCTCAGTCCACGTGCCCCCGTTGCGGCGCCGTCAAGCTCCCGCACCACGTGTGCCCCAGCTGCGGTTTCTACAAGGACCGCGAGGTTATCGTTACCGAGTAACGGTATACTCTGGATGCGATGCCGTTCCAAATGGAACCACAATGGCCGGCTCAATGAGTCGGCCATTTTTGTATAAGGAGCATGTATATGAGTAACGTTCGCGTTTGTGTAGACGTTGTGGGCGGAGACGAGAAACCTCAGGTTGTTCTCGATGGTATCGAGGCTGCGCTTGCCGCCGATCCCGATATCGAGGTCTTGGCAGCTGGCCCCGCCGAAATCGTCAATCCCTTTGCAGCTTCCCATGCACGTGTTGAGGCCCTTGAGGCACCCGACGTTATCGCCATGGATGACGATCCCATTCGCGCCGTGATGACCAAACGCAAGTCTTCGATCGTGTTGTCGTGCCGTGCCATCAAGAAGGGAAATGCGGACGCGTTCTTCTCTGCCGGCTCGACCGGTGCCATGACCGCCGCCGCCACCGCCTATGTGACGCCGTTTAGGTATCAGGCCGAAGGCAAGAAGCAGCCGGTGCGCCCCTGTCTGACCAATGCGCTGCCCAATCGCGCCGGCGGTCTGACGGTGCTGTGCGATATGGGCGCCAACCCCGATGTCGAGGTCGATGACATGGTGCGTTTTGCTCAGATGGGTAGCGCCTATGCCCGCGTCGTCCTGGGCATTGAGCATCCCCGCGTGGGCCTGCTTGCTAACGGCACCGAGGACGAGAAGGGCTCCAACTTTACCAAGGCGTGCTTCCCGGCCATGAAAGCCGTCGTTCCCGGCTTTGTTGGTAACTGCGAGGGCACCGATCTTACGTCGGGCAATTTTGACGTCGTGGTCGCCGACGGTATGTCGGGCAACATCGCGCTCAAGGCCACTGAGGGCGCTGCTAAGTTTTTGCTGCAGGAACTCAAGGGCGTCTTTATGTCTTCACTTGGCACCAAGATCGCCGCGCTGCTTATTAAAAAGCAGATGCGCGAGATCAAGGCCAAGCTCTCTGGCGACGCCAAGGGCGGCGCGATTCTTTTGGGCCTGCGCGGCGTGGTTCTGATTGGCCACGGCGCCACGTCGGTCGAAGCTGTCAAAAACGGTACGCTCGCGGCGGCCGAAGCCGTGCGCGCCGGGCTGGTCGAGAATGTCGCCAACTCTATGGACGGTATCGTTTTATAAGAGCGAGTTAGAGCGCTGTTATGCGCCTCGGGGCGTGCGTCGTGGGGTAGAATCAGAACCGTGTCTTGGTGCCGCCCGGGCGGTACCATTCTTTTGGTATTCATGCACTATGAGAGGAAGCGCTATGGACCGCTCCGAAATCTTCGACAAGATCGCCGAGGTCGCTGCTGACGTTCTGGGCGTCGATGTTGCCAAAATTAGCGATGAGACCACCTTTGACGACCTCGATGCCAACTCGCTCGAGCGCCTGCAGCTGGTTACGGCTATCGAGGACGAGTTCAACCTCGAGATCGATGACGAGACTCTGCTTTCGCTCAACTCTGTCGCCGACGCCGTCGACGCGATCGAAAACGCCAGGGAGGCCTAGGTCTTGGCTTTGTCTGAACGACTTACGCGCGCCCAGGAAATTCTGGGCCATGAGTTCAATAATAAGGTGCTGCTGCGCGCGGCGCTTACGCATCCCTCGGCAGTCGAGGGCCAGCCGGTTTCTGCCAGCTATGAGCGCCTTGAGTTCTTGGGCGATTCCATTTTGGGCGCCGTGGTCGCACGCTCCCTGTTTGAGTCCTATCCGGAGTTTGACGAGGGCAAGCTCACGTGCCTGAAGGTGTCGCTTGTCTCGGGCGCCACGCTGTCCGAGGTTTCTAACGAGCTGGGCATCGACGACATCATCATCTTTGGTGCCTCCGAGACCGGTACGGGTGCGCGCGGCCTGCATTCGGCGCTCGAGAACGTCTACGAGTCGCTCGTGGGCGCGCTGTACCTGGATGCCGGCTGGGATGCGGCGGCGGAGTTCATCCACCGTACGCTTAAGCCGCACCTGGCTTCCGAGCGTGCCGAGCACCCTGCGAACCCCAAGTCGTTCTTGCAGGAGTGCGTGCAAGCCGACGGTCACGAACCCCCGGCGTATAAGCTCGTTGGCTCCGAGGGCCCGGCGCATGCGCCCACCTTTACCGCCGTGGTGTTGATCGATGGTATTCGCCAGGGTCGCGGCTCCGGCTCCTCAAAGAAGGAAGCCGAGGGGGCCGCTGCACTCGAGGCACTTGACCGCATGGGCTACACCACTAACGGCGTGATTCTCAACAAGAAGCCTGTGTAAGCGAGGAACCGTGTATCTCAAGTCCCTCACGCTCAAAGGGTTCAAGTCGTTTGCCGACCGCGCCCATATGACGTTTGAGCCGGGCCTGACCGTCATCGTCGGTCCCAACGGCTCGGGAAAATCGAACATCTCCGACTCCATCCTGTGGGTTCTGGGCGAGCAGAGCGCCAAGCAGCTGCGCGGCCAGGCCATGGAGGATGTCATCTTCTCGGGCTCGTCGGCTCGCAAGCCGGTGGGTGTCGCCGAGGTCACGCTGGTGCTCGATAACTCGGACCATGTGCTACCCGTCGATTTTGACGAGGTCGCCATCACCCGTCGCATGTATCGCTCGGGCGAAAGCGAGTACCTCATCAACTCGAGTCCGTGCCGCCTGATGGACATTCAGGACATCCTGCACGATTCGGGCCTGGGTAAGGATACGCATTCCATCATCAGCCAGGGCAAGCTCGACGCCATTTTGCAGAGCCGCCCCGAGGAGCGCCGTGCCCTCATCGAGGAGGCCGCCGGCATCTCCAAGCACAAGCGCCGCAAGGAGCGTGCGCTCAAAAAGATCAAGTCGATGGACGAGCACCTGACGCGTGCCCGCGACATCAATAAGGAAATCGCCCGTCAACTGCGACCGCTGGAGCGTCAGGTCGATCGCGCGCGCAAGTACAAAGAGCTGTCCTCGCGCGCGAATGAGCTTACGCAGATGCTGGCTGTCGACGAGCTGCGTTCGCTGCAGTCGCAGTGGAACGACTTGGAGAGCCGCTCCAAGGAAGGTGCCGCCGAGCTGGAGCTTGCGCAGTACCGCATGGGCGAAAAGGAGCGCGAGCTCGAGAAGCTCCAGGTTATGCTCGAGGAAAAGGGCCTGTTTGTGGGCGATCTGGGCGAGCAGCGCCGCCATATGCAAGACGTGGTCGGCCGCATTAACTCCGATATGCGCCTGCTCGAGGAAAAGGGCCACAACATGGTGTCGCGCCTGTCCGACATGCGCGGCCAGATTTCGAGCTCCGAGCATCAGCGTCGTCGCGTGGTCGAGGAGCTCGAGGACGCGCGTGCGCAGCTTGAGGAAGTGACTGGTGCGCACATGCAGGCCCAGGAGGACGTTGACGCCGCTGGTCCTGCTGCCGCCGAGCTCCACGAGCGCCGCGTGGCGCTCGACAATCAGATTTCGCAGCTTACGCGTGAGCAACGCGATGTGCAGCGCGTGGCCGATAACGCCGCGCTCGAGCTCGCTAAGGTGAAGGATTCCTTGAGCAATGCCGAGGTCGAGGACAACATGTACGCCTCGCGCCTGGAGCAGATCGATGAACAGCTCGAGGAGGTCACGGCTTCGCTCGAGAGCCGTCGCGACCGCGCCGAGGAGCTTGAGTGCGCTCTTGACGAAGCGCGCCAGGCTCAGGTCGATGCGCGTGAAGCCACCGAGACGGCACGCGCGGTCCTGAAGGGCCTGCGTGCCCGCGAGAGCGAGGCGCGCAACAAGTTATCCGAGGTGCGCTCGGAGCTTGCCAGTCAAAAGAAACTCGATGCCCGCATGGCCGACAGCTCGCCGCTCGTGAGCCGCCTGGTGGGTGCGCTGGGCGACGATGTCTCGGGTCGTCTGGGCGACGTGCTCGAGGCCCCGCGTGAGCTTGAGGGCCTGGTTGAGCAATTGCTCGCCGGCGATATCGATGCGCTGCTGTTCGACGATACGTCCGCGCTTGAGCGTGCCGGTCGTGCGGCCCTGGACCAGAAGAAGGCCTCGGGCGAGGCGCTGCTGGTAGCGCGCGGCGTGAGCGGCACTGCTGCCGCCGAGGGCGCTGCCGGTTCGCGTCTGGTTGATCGCCTTTCCGTGCGTGCCGGTTATGGTCCGATTGTCGAGGCGCTGCTCGGCGGCTATTACGTAGTGGACGATCTTTCTGCCGCGCTGTCGGCGCCGGTCGTTGACGGTGTGACCTATGTGACCCCCGATGGTGCCCGCGTTGCCTGCGGCGGCTTGGTGCGTGTGGGGCTCGATGCCGGTGAGGCATCGGGTGCCTTGGAGCGCAAGCGCCGCATTCGTGAGCTCGATGGCTTGGAGCCCGATCTGGCTGCCGTGTTTGAGCATGTGTCGGATCAGGTCGTCGAGGCCAATGCGGCCGTTGAGGAAGCGCGTGCCGCTGAGGGCGATGCCGCCGGCGAGATTGCCCGTCTTGAGGGCGAGCGTCGCTCGCTGCTCTCCGAGATCGGCCGCTTGGAGCAAAGCGCCAACAACGCAGAGGTCGAGCGCATGCGCATTTCCAAGCGCCGTGAGCAGGCTTCCGAAGCCGTTCGCGCTGCGCGTCCGCGCGTGGACGAGCTCGCTCGTTCGCGTGACGAGGCTCGTGCGCAGGCGAGCGACCTGGGCTTGCAGATTGCCCAGGCCAACGATGAACTTGACCGCGTTCGTCGTGACGATTCCGAGGCTGCTGGCAAGCTCGCCGACGCCAAGGTTCGCCTAGCTCGGACGAGCGAGCGCCTGCGTTCGCTGAAGGGCCGCGTGCCCGACCTGGAGCATCGTCTTGAGGGCATCGACCGTCGTATCCGCGGAACACGCCAGGCTTCGCGCTCGCTCGAGCTGCTGCGCCTGCGCGTCGACCCCATGCACGAACGATATTCTGCCCTGTTGGAACGCGCGTCGGATTGGGCAGCGCGCCTGCGTGACCAGGCCTCTCTGGAAGAGGCGGACTCCGCTTCGCTCAAGAAGACCATCGAGGATGCCAAGGCAGAGGTTGCCCGCGCTAAGGAGCGGGTCGATACCGCCACCGCCACGCAAAACGAGTTTAAGGTCGCGCGTGGCAAGCTCGAGGTGCAGGTAGAGGCCGCCATTAAGGCCATTACCGCCGATGGCACCACGGTACTCGAGGAAGCGCTCATGCTGCCCGCGCCCACGGACCGCGATGCCGCCGAGCGCGAGCTCAACCAGCTTGTGCGCCAGATCAACAACCTGGGCCCTGTGAACCAAGTTGCCATGGAGGAGTACGAGCAGCTCAAGCGCCGCGCCGACTACATCGAGGAGCAGCTGGCCGATCTGGAGCGCGCGCGCAAGGCGCTCACCAAGATCACGGTGGCCATTGATCGCAAGATGCGCAAGGCGTTCCTGGTGACCTTTGAGAAGGTCGACGCGAACTTCCGCGAGATCTTCGCCATGCTCTTCCCGGGCGGTCAGGCTCATCTGGAGATGACCGATCCCGAGCATCCGGCCGAGACGGGCATTGAAGTCGTGGCGCAGCCGCGCGGCAAGCGCATCACCAAGATGATGCTCATGTCGGGCGGCGAGAAGAGTCTGACGGCGCTCGCCCTGCTCTTTGCCGTGTACCGCACGCGCACGGTGCCGTTCTATGTGCTGGACGAGGTCGAGGCGGCGCTTGATGACGCCAACCTGTCCAAGCTCATCGGCGCCCTCGATGTGCTGCGTTCCGATACGCAGCTCTTGGTCATTTCGCATCAGCGCCGTACTATGGAGGACGCTGACGTTCTCTATGGCGTCTCGATGCAAGCCGACGGCGTCAGCCGCGTCGTCTCGCAAAAACTCGATCGCGAAACCGGAAAGGTCGTGAATGCATAATGGGATTCTTTGACGCTCTCTCGCGCGGACTTGAGCGCAGCCGCGAGGCACTCAACGAGGTCTTCTACTTTGGCGGCGAGGTCGACGAGGATTTTTGGGAGGACCTGGAGGACACCCTCGTCATGGGTGACATGGGCGCCGAGGTCGCCATTCAGGTCTCCGATGACCTGCGCGATGCCGCGGCAAAGAAGAACCTCAAGACCGCTCCGCAGCTTCGCCGTGCCCTGGCCGAGCAGCTCGAGCAGCACTTTGTGCCCATCGAGCGCGATCCGTTTTCCGATACGCCGAGCTGCGTGCTGTTTGTGGGCATTAACGGTGCCGGCAAGACCACGACGGTCGGTAAGATCGCGAGCGCCATGGCCGCCCGCGGCAAGAACGTCGTGATCGGTTCGGCCGATACCTTCCGCGCCGCCGCCATCGAGCAGCTCGATGTGTGGGGCCAGCGCGCCGGCGTCCCCGTCATCAAGCGCGACCGCGGCTCCGATCCGGCGAGCGTGTGCTATGACGTGCTCGACGAGGCCGATAAGCGCGGCAGCGACCTGGTGCTGATCGACACCGCCGGTCGTCTGCACACAAGCCCCGAGCTCATGCGAGAGCTTGCCAAGGTGGTCAACGTGACGCGTAAGCGCGCCGCCAATATGGCCGCCGGCCCCATGCCCGTCTCGGTTGTCCTCGTGATTGATGCCGCCACCGGTCAGAACGGTCTGAACCAGGCGCTCGAGTTTAACGAGGCGCTGGGTCTGGACGGTATTATCATGACGAAGCTCGACGGCACGGCAAAGGGTGGTATCGCCATGGCCGTGGCTGAGAAGCTCAAGCTCCCGATCCTGCGCATCGGCGTGGGTGAGCAGGTCGATGACCTGCAGGAGTTCAATGCCAAAGATTTTTGCCGCGCCCTGGTGGGCGAGTCCAATTAAGGAGTGACTAGTGTTTGATTCCCTGAGCGATCGCCTCAACGACACATTTGACCGCCTGCGCGGCAAGGGCAAGCTGACCGAGGCCGATATCACCTCGGCCATGCGCGACATCCGTATGGCGCTGCTCGAGGCCGACGTCAACTTTAAGGTCGTCAAGGAGTTCGTCGCCAAGACCAAGGAGCGCTGCATGACCGCAGAGGTCATGGAGTCGCTGTCGCCGGCGCAAAACGTCGTCAAGATCGTGCTCGACGAGCTCACCGAGATGCTCGGCTCCACCGAGAGCAAGCTCGTCTTTAGCAACCGTATTCCCAACGTCATTATGCTTGTGGGCCTGCAAGGCTCCGGTAAGACCACGGCGGCTGTTAAGCTGGCCTACCTGCTCAAGAAGCAGGGCCGCTCGCCGCTGCTCGCCGCGTGCGACGTCTACCGCCCTGCCGCTGCCGACCAGTTGGCAACGCTTGGCGGCGAGATTGGCGTGCCGGTCTTCCGCGGTGACGGTGCGCATCCGGTCGACATTGCCACAGGCGCCATCCAGGAGGCCGTCGACCACCTGCGCGACGTGGTCATCGTCGATACCGCCGGTCGCCTGCAGATCGATGAGCAGATGATGCAGGAGGCCGTGGACATCAAGAAAGCCGTCAAGCCCGATCAGGTGCTGATGGTCGTCGATGCCATGACCGGCCAGGATATCGTCAACGTGGTCTCGACCTTTGCCGAGCGCACCGACTTTGACGGTGTGATCATCTCCAAGCTCGACGGCGATGCCCGTGGCGGCGGCGCGCTTTCCGTGCGCCAGGTGACCGGCAAGCCCATCAAGTTTGTGAGCATGGGCGAGAAGCCCGATTCGCTGGAGCCGTTCTATCCCGATCGTATGGCCAAGCGTATTTTGGGCATGGGCGACGTCGTCGGCATCATCGAGAAGGCCCAGGAGGCAGCCGATGCCGAGCAGCTCGAGGCTGCCGAGCGCATGCTGCGCGAGGGCTTCACCATGAACGATATGCTCGACCAGATGAAGGCCGTTAAGAAGATGGGCGGCATGAAGGGCATTCTGGGCATGCTTCCCGGTGGCCAGCGCGCGCTCAACCAGATGGGCGGCAACCTGGACGAGGGCATCTTCGATAAGAACGAGGCCATCATCATGTCGATGACCAAGGAGGAGCGCCTGCGTCCCTCCATCATCAACGGTCAGCGCCGTGCCCGCATTGCCAAGGGAGCTGGCGTAACCCCAACCGAGGTCAATAGCCTTATGAAGCAGTGGGGCGAGATGAACAAGATGATGGGCCGCATGCGCACGATGGCCAATCAGGCACAGGCCGGCGGCAAGAAGGGCAAAAAGGGTAAGAAGGGCAAAAAGATGCGCATGCCCAATATTCCCGGCCTGGATGCCATGGGCCTGGGCGGCATGGGCGGCCTGGGAACGGGCGGCCCCAAGTCCGATATGGATCTGCTGCGCCAGATGGAAGCGCAGATGCGTAATAAAAAATAGCGACTGGCTGAGTCGTGTATGGCGAAGGCCGCCCGGATGGTATTCCAGGCGGCCTTCGTCGTTGGTGCGTTATTTGTTGTGTGAGCAGGCACGTGATGGCATCGATTGCCTGCCGCTAGTGGCAGCCGCAGCCCTCATGGCCCTCGTGCTCGTGATGGCCGTGGCAGCCACAGGACTCGCCATGCTCATGGGAATGCTCGTGGTCATGGCCGTGGCAGCCGCACGTGGCCTCGCCGTTCTGTGCGAGCGTGCCAGCGATAAGGGCTTCGACGCACGCATCGCAGCTGCCCTGGGCTCCCGCATAGACGGTGATGCCGGCTTGAGCAAGCGCGTTGATAGCGCCACCGCCGATGCCGCCGCAGATGAGCGTGTCGACGCCGCCGTTGGCGAGCAGACCCGCCAGCGCGCCATGACCGGTGCCACCGGTGCCCACGACCTGCTCGTCGATCACCTCGCCGTCCTGGATGTCGTAGATCTTGAACTGCTCGCTGCGGCCAAAGTGCATAAAGATGTTGCCGTTGTCGTACGTCGTTGCCACCCTCATAGTGTCAACCTCCTTTGCTGGCCATGCGGCCGTCGTCGTGGTAATGGGGGAGTACGCGATGTTGCCACCTTCGATACTCAGCGCGCGCCCGTTGACCAGCGCGTTTGCCACCTTGCGATGCGCGCGGCTGCCGATGGCCGCCACGGTGGCACGAGCGATGCCCATGTGCTGGGCGACAGCCTCCTGATTGAGGCCTTCCAGGTCGCACAGCCGCAGCACCTCGAGCTCGTCGACCGTCATGTCGATGGCGTCTCCGCTGGCAAGGCCATCGGGGGTAAAACCGCGATATTCGGGAATAATCCCAACACGGCGCAATTTTTTGCGTCTTCCTGCCATATACACTCCAAATCTGACATATGTCAAAAATAGGATAGCGCACCTGCGGACCAGCGCAAGGCATTTTTGGCATATGTCAGAAAAAGGCAAAGCCGTTGCGACTGAGAGTGAGCTGCCGTGCATTGCGTGTGCCGGCCCAAGTGTCCCATCCGATGCTGTGCGCCTGGGCTACAATAAAAATTGCTTATAGGCGACTGACAGGAGGGTCAATGAGCAAAGCTGATCAACAGTTTGTAGCCATGTGCCGCGATATCTTGGACCATGGCACCACCACCGAGGGCCAAAAGGTCCGTCCGGTGTGGGAGGACGGCACCCCTGCCTATACCATTAAAAACTTTGGCGTTACGGCGCGCTACGACCTGCGCGAGGAGTTCCCCGCGCTCACGCTGCGCCGCACGGCGCTTAAGTCTGCCATGGACGAGATCCTGTGGATCTATCAAAAGAAGTCCAATAACGTCCATGACCTCCACAGCCATATTTGGGACGAGTGGGCTGACGAGACCGGCTCCATCGGTAAGGCCTACGGATACCAGATTGGCCAGAAGAGCCATTATGCCGAGGGCGACTTTGACCAGATGGACCGCGTGCTGTACGACCTTAAGCATACGCCGTATAGCCGTCGCATCATGACGAACACCTATGTGTTCAGCGACCTGTCCGAGATGCACCTGTATCCGTGCGCCTACAGCGTGACATATAACGTGACGCAGCGCCCGCAGGATGACAAACCGACGCTCAACATGATTCTCAACCAGCGCAGCCAGGACATTTTGGCCGCGAACAACTGGAACGTGTGCCAGTACGCCATTCTGCTCATGATGGTTGCGCAGTCCGTCGATATGATTCCCGGCGAGCTGCTGCACGTGATTGCCGATGCTCACATTTACGACCGTCATGTCGATATTGTCCGCGAGCTTATCGAGCGTCCGCAGTTTGCGGCGCCTAAGGTAACGCTGAGCCCCGACGTGCATGATTTCTATGCGTTTACGACCGATGATCTGATCGTCGAGGGCTATGAGCACGGTCCGCAGGTCAAGAACATTCCTATTGCGGTGTAGGTGGCGCTTATGACGTGTAAGCTTTCTGTCATCGTCGCCGTGTGTGACGACTGGGGCATTGGCTGCGAGGGCGACATGGTAGTGTCCAATCGCGCCGACATGCGCCATTTTGTTGCGTGCACCAAAGGCTGTCCGGTCATCATGGGACGCAAGACGCTGCTGAGTTTTCCCGGGGGGCGTCCGCTCAAGAACCGCCGCAATATCGTGCTCACGCGCGACGTGGACTTTGCTCCCGAGGACGTCGATGTGGTGCATAGTATTGATGAGGCGCTCGCTGCGGTTGCCGATGAGCCCGTTGCGTGGGTGATTGGTGGCGGCGATGTCTATCGGCAGTTTTTGCCGTATTGCGTCGAGGCCGAGGTCACGCACAACCATTGCGTGCATGTCGTGGATACGTACTTTCCCGATTTGGGAACCGATCCTGCGTGGGAGATTGCGCAGCGTAGCGGGGTCGCAACGATTGCCGCCGGTGAGGGTGACGAGGGCGTCGATTATGAGTTCGTGACGTATCGTCGCATCGAGGCGTAAAACCGATTATCCCTTCGGTATTATCGGGATGAAATGAATGACGGGGCGGCGCATGGCGTTGCCCCGATATTTGTATAGGTGCTGCAAAGAAAGGTGCGGGCTGGCTACTATGACTGATGCCGTTGAGGTGCTGCGAATCGATTCGCTCGAGGACGAGCGGCTCGATGCCTACGTGCGACTGACGGAGCGTGAGCTACGTTGCGTGCTGGAGCCGCAAAAGGGCATCTTTATCGCAGAGAGCGCCAAGGTCATCGAGCGTGCGGTACGCGCCGGCTACGAGCCGGTGAGCTTTCTGTTGGGCGAGCGCTGGCTCGATCAGATGATGCCGCTGTTTGGGCGTCTGGCCGTTCGCGACGGTGAGGGCCCGGTTCCCGTGTTTGTTGCCTCGATGGAGCTCATGGAGCAGCTGACGGGCTTTAATGTGACGCGCGGCGCGCTGGCGGCTTTTCGTCGCCCGCGGCAGATTCCGGTCGATGAGTTTCTCGGCGGCGTCGCTGAGGCGGCAGGGGAGCGTCCGGTGCGCGTGTGCGTGCTTGAGGGCATTGTCGACCATACCAATGTGGGCGCGATTTTCCGCTCGGCTGCCGCATTGAATGTTGACGGTATTTTGGTCAGCCCTACGTGCTGCGATCCGCTGTATCGTCGTTCCGCCCGTGTGAGCATGGGCACGGTGTTTCAGGTGCCGTGGACTCGTATTGGCAGCGAGGCGCGCGTATGGCCGCATGATGGCCTGGCGGCGCTGCACAATGCCGGGTTTTCCTGTGCCGCCATGGCGCTGACGGACGACTCCGTTTCGCTGGACGACCCTGCGCTGCGCGAGATTGACCGTCTGGCGATCTTTATGGGCACCGAGGGTGCTGGCTTGGGCGCCAAGACCATTGCCGGCTGCGACCGAGCCGTGCGCATTCCGATGGCGCACGGGGTCGATTCGCTCAACGTTGCTGCGGCGAGCGCCGTCGCCTTTTGGCAGCTGTGCCCGCACGTGAGCAACGAGTATCACTACCAGCCGGGTTTGTATCACTAGGCAGATATTCCGCACCGCGCTCTGATTCGGGGCGTTTCGGTAGCCGCCAGTCGGTGCTAAGCTGGTTTTGACTTTGGTTTTAAATTGCTAATTTGTTGTTTGACGTATACGAGTGGGGAGGGCGTGTGGCTAAGAAATCTACGGCTATCGATGTAACGCAAGGTGTCATTTGGCAGCAATTGCTGTCGCTGTGCGTTCCCATCTTTTTTAGTTCGTTTTTCCAGCAGGCTTACACGCTTATCGGCACCTATATCGTCGGTCAGTTTGGCGGCAAGCTTGCGCTGGGCGGCATTCAAGCCACGATGGTGCTCACGGAGCTCTGCATTGGTTTTTGCGTTGGCGTTGGCGCCGGTTGCGCCGTTATCACGGGGCAGTTTTTTGGCCAGCACGATGACGAGCGCTTGAGCCGTTCGATCCATACAGCCATGACGCTTGCGCTCGTGGGCGGTATCGTCGTTTCCATTCTTGGCATAGTGCTTGTCGAGCCCATGCTCGTTTTGATGAATACGCCGCACGAGCTTCTCGCCGAGGGCGTAGCCTATGCTCGCTGCTATTTTGCCGCCATGTTTGCGGCGCTGCTGCTCAATATGGGTACCGCGCTGCTGCGTGCCGTGGGCGATACGCGTGGCCCTGCCGTGATTATTGCTTCCGGCTGCCTCGTGAACGTGGTGCTCGATATCATTTTTGTTGCCGTGCTGCATTTGGAGGCCTTGGGTTGCGGTATCGCGGTGGCACTGACCATTTGCTCTAATGCCACGATGATTGTGATTCGCATGATGCGTGCTCCGGGCGCATGGCGTTTGTCGATATCCAAGCTCGGCATCGATCGCGGTATTTGCAAGAGCATGCTTTCGTGCGGTTTGCCGCTGGGTTTTCAATCGGCGGCGTATTCGATTTCCAACGTTCTGATTCAGGTATCGGTCAACTCGTTTGGTGCCGATGTTACGACGGCGTGGGGTCTTTCGGGCCGTCTCGACGGCATCATCTGGATGGTGACCGAGGCGCTCGGCGTATCCATCACCACGTTCTCGGCGCAGAACTTTGGCGCGCGCAATTACGAGCGCATGCGCAAGGGCTACCACACGTCGCTCGTGCTGTCGTTTTTGCTCATCGGCGGTCTGTCCGGTGTACTGTTGGTGTTCTCGGGTCCCCTGTCGCGCCTGTTTGTCGATGATGCTTCGATTTCGGGTTACACCACGACCATCATCCATTTCATTGCACCGTTCTACGCGATCTTCTCGATTATCGAGAACGCGTCGGGCTCCATCCGCGGCGCCGGCGTGAGCTTCCAGCCCATGGTTCTCACCATCTTCGGTACCGTCGTCCTAAGGGTAATCTGGGTGTTTGCGATTATGCCCTTTGATCCGTCGCTCGAGCATCTACTGCTGGTCTACCCCGTAACCTGGCTCATCACCGCAACCATGTTCACCATCTACCACCACAGCGGCAACTGGCTAGGCCGCGCCACCGCCTAGCCGGCACTTGGGGACGTTCCTTTTCTGCCGGCACAAAGGGACGCTCCTTTTCTGCCGGCACTTTGGGACACTCCTTGTGAAGCAATTTCGCCTTTTTCGGAGACTCTGTTTGCCGTGCCCTTGTAAACTGTCAAAACGGGCTCAGCAAATTAGATCGTCCGCGCCTATCAGATGTTGCCCGGTGGGTTTTTGATGGGAGGGCGATATGCCAAGAACTGGTCGAGTCGTTTCGTTAACGGGCTATAACCACATTATCGCGCGTGGAAATGGCGGCATTTGCATCTTCGAAGACGATGAAGATCGCTATCGGATGCTTACACTGTTCGAGGGTAAACTTGTCGGTAATGGCGTTGGCGTTACCGCATGGTGTCTCATGTCGAATCATTTTCATCTTATGGTCGACGATCCTCATGGAAATATATCTTCGTGCATGAGTGGCGTTCTTACGTCGTATGCGATGTATTTCAATCGCAAAACAGACCGAGTTGGGCACTTGTTCCAAGATAGATTTACTAATATTCCGGTCGAGAATGACGTGCAAGCAATTTCGCTTGCTGACTATATTCATATGAACCCGGTCAAGGCGGGCATTTCCGCCGTTGATACATATCGTTGGTCCAGTTACCGAGCATACGCTTACGGCTATGATGGATTTGGATTTTGTGACCCCGGGATTGTTTTGGATCTCGTGGGTGGATCTCTTGAGTATCGGCACTATCTTGCCGATCGAATTGACCAAGCGCCCTACGATGCTGAGCCTCGACCGCGCATTCTGGATGATGAGGCTCTTGAGGTCGCCAAAAGCGTTGCCGCCCCTATATCACTTCCCGAGCTTGTTTCCTTGAAGCCATCTGAGCGAAAGCCCATTCTCTGCAAAATGAGAAGAGCGGGTCTCACGATTAATCAAATAGTGAGGGTCGTTGGCATCGGTCGTACGTCAGTTGTTTCTGGTACGGCAGGTTGGAAGAAGATTTAGGTTACTGGATTGGTGACGGCGCAGGAGCGTCTCCAACTGCCGGCAGAAAAGGAACGTCCCCAACTGCCGGCAGAAAGGGAACGTCCCTAAGTGCCGAATTAGTATTCGATGCCTTGGCGGGCTAGGAGGCCTTCGTCGAAGTAGTGTTTGACAGGGCGCATTTCGGTTACCAGATCGGCAAGGTCGGCGAGGGGCAGCAAGCCTCGGCCGGTCAGTACGAGCTCCGTGGTGTCGGGCTTCATCGCGATCAGCGCTTCGACATCTTTGCGCGTCACAAAGCCCCGCCGCATGGCTTCTCCCAGCTCATCCAAGATCAACACGTCGACCTGGCTAATCTGCTCGCGCGCCAGCTCCATGATTTGTGCGGCACAGGCTTCGGGCGTGTCGCGGTCGGCTTGTACGATGCGCAGACCCAAACGGGGCGCCGCATCATGCTCGGCGCAGTGCAGCTTCTTCGCAAACTGCAGCATAAGCACGTTAAGTCCGTAGCCCGTCGCGCGCAAGGCGAGCCCCAACGCAGCCGTTGTCTTGCCCTTGCCGTCGCCCGTATAGATTTGAACCTTGCCGACTTCCAGTGATGCCATCTCTGTCCTTTCGTGCCCGGCGTCGGTTTATCGCCGTTCGGGTTGGGTATTCTAAAAACATTATCAACCCCAGTAGATGGAGTTCAAGCAGATGGAGATGGATGACAACAAACGTAGACGGAATATGATCCTCTACGTGCTCATCGCCTTCGTCGTCTACCTCGTGCTCTCGACCGTTCTGTTCCCCAACATCGGTCACACGCAGCAGATTACGAAGACCGATTACTCGACGTTTGTCAAAGCGCTCGATAAGAAGAGCGTTGACAAGGTCGAGTACAACACGGACGATTACTCGATTTATTACACCAAGAAGGGCGAGGACGAGAACATTGCCTACAAGACGACCGGTGTGCCGAATGACGCGGGCTTTACCGATCGCGTGCTTGAATCTGGCGCCTCGCTTGAGTCGGTCGTTCCCGATAAAAACTCGGGTTTGATGACCTACTACCTGCTCACCCTCATTCTTCCCATGGTGATTTTCTTCCTGATTGGCTGGTGGCTCAACCGCCGCATGAAGAAGGCCATGGGCGATGACGGTCCGTCGATGAACTTTGGCGGCGGCGGTTTTGGCGGCGGCGGACTGGGTAAGTCCGGCGCGCGCGTGATCGCCTCCAAGGACGTGGGCGTGACCTTTAAGGACGTCGCCGGCCAGGAAGAGGCCAAGGAGTCCCTCAAGGAGGTCGTCGACTTTCTGGAGAAGCCGCAGCGCTACGAGGAGATCGGCGCCAAGCTGCCGCGCGGTGCTCTTCTTGTTGGCCCTCCGGGTACCGGTAAGACCCTGCTTGCCAAGGCTGTTGCCGGCGAGGCGGGCGTGCCGTTCTTTAGCATTTCGGGCTCTGAGTTCGTTGAGATGTTTGTTGGTCGCGGCGCTGCTAAGGTGCGTGACCTGTTTAAGCAGGCCAAGGAAAAGGCCCCGTGTATCGTCTTTATCGATGAAATCGATACCATCGGTAAGAAGCGCGATGGCGGCGGCTTTAGCGGCAACGACGAGCGCGAGCAGACGCTCAACCAGCTGCTGACCGAGATGGACGGCTTCGATAACCACAAGGGCATTGTCGTCCTTGCTGCCACCAACCGCCCCGACAGCCTCGATCCGGCCTTGCTGCGCCCCGGCCGTTTTGACCGCCGCATTCCCGTCGAGCTGCCCGACCTGACCGGCCGTAAGAACATCCTCGAGCTCCACGCCAAGAGTGTGAAGACCCAGCCACCGATTGATCTGACCGCGATTGCCCGCGCTACGCCCGGTGCCTCGGGCGCCGACCTGGCCAATATCATCAACGAGGGCGCCCTGCGCGCCGTTCGCGAGGGTCGAAAGCGTGCAACCCAGGACGACTTCGAGGAGTCGGTGGAGGTTGTTATCGCCGGCCAGCAGCGTAAGTCCACGGTGCTTTCCGACCACGAGAAGCAGGTTGTTTCCTACCACGAGATTGGCCATGCCATTGTCGCTGCCCGCCAAAAGGGCTCTGCTCCGGTCACCAAGATCACCATCGTGCCGCGCACGAGCGGTGCTCTTGGCTATACCATGCAGGTCGAGGAGGACGAGCGTTTTCTGACCACGCGCCAGGAGGTGCTCGACAAGCTCGCTGTCTACTGCGGCGGACGTGCTGCCGAGGAGCTCATCTTTGGTGAGATGACGACCGGCGCGGCCAACGATATCGAGCAGGCCACCAAGCTCGCCCGCAACATGGTGACGCGTTTTGGTATGTCCGATGAGTTTGGCATGATGGCGCTCGGTACCGTTCAGAACGCGTACCTCAACCAGGACACGTCGCTCACCTGCGCTCCCGGTACGGCCGAGCGCGTGGACGCGATTGTCGCCAAGCTGATCGAGGATGCGCACGATCGCGCCCTGCAGATCCTCAAGGAGAACAAGTTTAAGCTTCACGAGCTGGCTCGTTATCTGTACAAGAAGGAGACGATTACGGGTGAGGAGTTCATGAACCTCCTCATGCGTGAGAATCCGCTGATGCCAAAGCAGCAGTAAAGCCGCGGCCGAGCCAGTGATCGCCGACGCCCCATTTGAGCAGCTTTCTCAAATGGGGCGTTTTGCTTGAGAGGGATGGAAATGAAGATCGTGGTGAGCGCCTGCTTGATGGGCGAGAACTGTAAATATAACGGGCTTGACAATTACCATCGCAAGCTGGTCGAGGCTTGCGAGCGTACGGGGACCGAGGTCCTGCTGGTGTGCCCCGAGGTTTTTGGCGGTCTGCCTACGCCGCGCAAGCCGTCCGAGATTGTGGACGGTGAGGTCCGCACCTGCGAGGGCACCTCGGTCGATCGCGAGTTTCGCCTGGGTGCTCAACGCGCGCTCGATATGTGCGAGCACTTTGGCGGCCCGTCCGAGATCGCTACGTGCGTCCTTCAGGACCGTAGCCCCTCGTGCGGCGCGGGCCGCATCTACGATGGTACATTCAGCGGCGCACTCACTGCGGGTAACGGCGTTTTCGTCGACCTGCTCTTGCGTAATGGGTACCGTGTTATCCCAGCGAGTGAATTTGATCCCAGCATGCTGGAGCAATAAAAAACCACCACAAAGGTGCCTGTCCCCCTTGTGGTGGTTTTGGTAGGTTAGGCGAGGAGCGTGTGACCGTAGGCGTTGGCCGCCCGGTATTTTGCTCCAAGAGAAAATCCACAGCCGCGAGATTTTTCGAACGTATAAAACCAGTGTTGAGGGTTTTTTGCCGGCGTTGACCGTGCTACTATACAGCGCATAAGCGTTGATGGGGACGAGTAGTCGGCCATCCGCATGCTACAGAGAGCGGGGAGCGCTGAGAACCCGTGCATGCAACCGATGAAAATCACCCCGGAGCTGCGGTCCCAACGGACGCGCCGCACAGGCACGTCTTAGTAGACATCGCCGAGATGGTCGTCGATACAGGCCAGCCGAGTAACGGATGCGAGCGCGTGGCGACGCGGGCGAGGGCATCTAAGCTGGGTGGTTAAGCGAAGAGCTTTTACGGGCAGTCTGCCCGTTTTGTGGCGCTTCGTCCCAGCTTGTAGGGACGGGCGCTATTTTTGGTGCCCAGAGGGCGTGTGCGCCCACGACATGAAAGGGGTACCGTGGCAAACGAGTACAAGCAGACGATGAATCTGCCCAAAACCGGATTTCCCATGCGTGCCGGTCTTTCCAAGTCCGAGCCCAAGCGACTCAAGGACTGGCAGGACAACAAGGTCTACGAGCAGGTTTTGAAGAAGAACGAGGGTCACAAGAAATTCGTGCTGCACGACGGCCCTCCGTACGCCAACGGCCCGATCCACATCGGCCACGCCATGAACAAGATCTCTAAGGACATGATCAACCGTTACTGGATGATGCAGGGCTGCGAAGTTCCCTATGTCCCCGGTTGGGACTGCCACGGTCAGCCGATTGAGCACAAGGTCGAGGAGAAGCTCGGCACCGAGAAGTTCAACCAGACCTCCACGGCTAAGATTCGCGAGCTTTGCAACAAGTTCGCTGTCGAGAACATCGAGTTGCAGAAGGCCGGCTTCCGTCGCCTGGGCGTGCTCGGCGATTGGGACAACCCGTATCTGACGCTCTATCACCAGCATGACGCCGCCGACATCGAGGTCTTCAAGGCTATGTTCGACAAGGGCATGATCTATCGCGGCCACAAGCCGGTTCATTGGTGCAAGCACTGCCACACCGCACTCGCTGAGGCCGAGATTGAGTACTCCGACGAGACGAGCCCGTCCATCTTCGTGCGCTTTGAGATGACCTCCAAGCCCGCTGGCCTCGAGAGCTTCGATGGCCCGGTCGACTTTATCATCTGGACGACCACGCCGTGGACCATCCCCTCCGATCAGGCAGTTTCCCTAAAGCCCGGTGCCGCCTACGTCGCCGTTGAGCACGACGGCCGCGCCGAGGTCATGCTCGAGGACCTGGCTCCCAAGTGCTGCGAGGAGTTTGGCTGGGAGTACACCCCGGTCACGGTCGACGGCAAGCCCTATGTGGTTCCCGCCGAGACCTTCCACCACATCCACTACAAGCAGCCGATCTTTGACGGTGTTGAGGGCGTGGCGCTGCTGGCCGATTACGTCGGTGTCGATGACGGTACCGGTATTGTCCACAACTCGCCCGGCCACGGTGTCGACGACTACTTTGCCTGCCTCAAGGAGGGCATCACCGACATCTGCATGCCGGTCGACGACGACGGTAAGTTCTACACCGGCGAGGAGTTTGGCACCGGTGGTCCCTTCAGCGGTATGGACACCGACGAGGCTAACCCGCACATCATCGAGTTCCTGCGCGAGCGCGGCACCCTGGTCCTCGAGAAGAAGATCACGCACAGCTATCCGCACTGCTGGCGCTGCAAGCACCCGGTGCTCTTCCGTGCTACCGACCAGTGGTTTGTCTCGATGGACAAGACCGGTCTGCGCGAGCAGGCTGGCAAGGAGGTCCGCGAGAACGTCAAGTGGTATCCGGCCCACGCCGCCAACCGCATTGGCGCCATGGTCGAGCAACGCCCCGACTGGTGCATCAGCCGTCAGCGCAACTGGGGCGTGCCGATCCCCAGCTACACGTGCGCCGACTGCGGCGAGAAGGTCATGAACGACGCCACGCTCGACGCCGTCATCAAGCTCTTCCACGAGAAGGGCTCCGATGCTTGGTTCACCGACGCTCCCGAGAGCTATCTGGGCGAGGCCTGCGTCTGCCCCAAGTGCGGCGGCCATCACCTCAAGGCCGATAAAGACATCCTCGACGTATGGTGGGACTCCGGCGTGTCTTGGAAGGCCGTCTGCGAGTATCGTCCCGAGCTGGAGTACCCGGCGGACGTCTACCTCGAGGGTTCCGACCAACACCGCGGTTGGTTCCAGAGCTCGCTGCTCACCTCGGTGGGTGCCAACGGCCATGCTCCGTACAAGGCGGTCGTCTCGCAGGGCTTTACCCTCGACGGCCAGGGCCGCAAGATGTCCAAGTCGCTCGGCAACGTCATCGACCCCAACAAGGTCTGCGACGAGATGGGCGCCGACATCATCCGTCTGTGGGTTGCCTCCGTCGACACCAGCTCTGACGTCTCCATCGACCACGAGATTCTCGCTCGTACGTCCGATGCCTACCGTCGTTTCCGTAACACGCTGCGCTTCTTGCTCTCCGAGCTCGAGGGCCAGTTTGAGCCCGAGACCGACGGCGTCGCCTTTGCCGACCTGCTGCCGCTCGACAAGCTCATGGTCGCCCGTCTGACCCAGGTCCAGGCCGAGGTCGACGACGCCTACGCTAGCTACGAGTTCCCGCGCGCCTACCGTGCGCTCTACGACTTTGTGGTTACCGAGCTTTCCAACGTGTACCTTGACGCCCTGAAGGACCGTCTGTACTGCGACAAGCCCGGCTCGCTCGAGCGTCGCAGCGCCCAGACCGTGCTGGCCGAGCTCTTCTCGATGCTCATGCGCGACCTGCAGCCGATCCTGTCCTACACCGTCGACGAGGCCATGGCCTATGCGCCTGCTGGCTGCGTCGATCACCAGAAGTACGCTGCGCTGCTCGATTGGTACAAGTCGCCCATCACGGTCGACGAGGCCAACGAGTTTGAGGGCGTGCTTGAGGCTTCGCTCGAGCTCCGTGGCGCCGTGACCAAGGCCCTTGAGGATGCCCGCTCCGCCGGCACCTTCACCAAGAGCCAGCAGGTCCGCGTCAAGGCGGTCGTTCCCGCCGAGATGTATGCGCTGCTGACCGGTGATAAGGCCGTCGACTTGGCCGAGTTCTACATCGTCTCCGATGTTGAGCTGACCCAGGGCGAGGAGCTTTCCGTTGCCATCGAGGCTGCCGAAGGCGAGTGCTGCGACCGTTGCTGGAACTACCGCACCACCGTCGGCGAGTACAACGGCCACGCGCACATCTGCAAGCGCTGCGCAGAGGCCCTGTAGGTTACGGCGTTTTACCAAACGCCGTAACCGGCCGACGCTGCGCGGGCCGCATTTGGACAATCTGCCGTTCAATTTCAAGGGCGCGACCGAAAGGTCAGCGCCCTTTCATTTCGCGGCACCTTGTCTCAAATGCAGCCCGCTCGCTGATTTTTGTTCTACCTGCGGTGTTTTAATGATGTGACAAAGGGACTGTCCCTTTGTCACATTGGTGGATATGTCGTGCGGTTTGCGTATGGCAATATAAGATGGTTACTTGCACAGAACGTAACTTGAGCTTTTGAGGGTAGGGGATTGATTTGGGTCGTACTGCGGATATGACGCCGTCTTTGCGTTGGCGGCTGGGTATTGCTGGTGGGGTGGCGCTGGTTGTGCTACTTGTTGACCAGCTGACCAAGCTTGCGGTTCGTGCCGTGGGCGATGCCCTGCATATGACCGTTATCCCTGGCGTGATCGATTTTGTGTTTGTTCGCAATATCGGAGCTGCGTTTAGCATGGGCGAGGGCCATGGCGTTGCGTTCGCTATGCTGGCGCTTGCGGTCATTGCCGCCATTGCCGTGTACTTGGTTCGTGCGCCTCAGCTTGCTCGCCTGGAGGTCGTGGGTATGGCTATGGTCGCGGGCGGTGCTATCGGCAACGCGATCGACCGTCTCGCCTTTGGGTTCGTGACCGATTTTATTGCCACCACCTTCATCGATTTCCCCGTCTTTAACGTTGCCGATATCGGCATTACGGTCGGTGTCGTGCTGGCACTCATCGGCTACATGTTCTTGAGCCCCGCCGCTCGCGAGGTCGATGCGACCGCCGAGCTCAACGCTCGTGACGAGGCCCGCGCCAAACGCAAAGCCAAGCAGCGTGGGGAGCGTGCCCGCAAGATTCGCGATAGGAATGAGCGATAATGGCCGATATCCATATTCTTGTTGCCGACGATGCTACCGGTCAGCGTCTCGACGCCTATCTGGGTGCCAATGACGGCTGCCCTACGCGCTCTGCCTGCGCGCATCTGATCGAGGGCGGTGCCGTTGACGTCAACGGCGAGACCTGTCTCTCCAAAAAGTACGCCGTGCGAGCCGGCGACCGCATTTCGGTCGATTTGCTCGAGCCGCACGACCCGGCCGACGTGATTCCCGAGGCCATTCCCCTCGATATTCGCTACGAGGACGACTATCTCATTGTGCTCTCCAAGCAGCGCGGCCTGGTGTGCCATCCTGCGCATGGTCATGAGAGCGGTACGCTCGCGAATGCCCTGGTCTATCACTGCGGCATCGACCATCTGGGCACCGTGCAGGGCGAGGATCGCCCCGGCATCGTGCATCGCCTGGATCGCGACACTTCGGGCCTTATGCTTGCGGCGAAGGACGACGACACCCAGCGCGCGCTCCAAAATCTTATCCGTACGCGCACGCTCGACCGCCGCTATATTACGCTCGTTCACGGACATATCGCTATGGATGAGGGCACCATTAACACCGGCATTGCCCGTTCTACGCGTGACCGTGTCAAGATGGCGGTTTCGGACGATCCTTTCGCGCGTCAGGCCATTACGACCTTTAAGGTCCTCGAGCGCTTCGATTCCACGCGTTTTGACGACGGCTATACGCTCGTCGAGTGCCACCTGTTTACGGGCCGCACGCATCAGATTCGCGTGCATATGCGCCATATCAACCACGCCTGCGTGGGCGATCCGCTCTACGGCAAGTGCGATGCACACGCCGATCAGGGTTTGACCAGGCAATTCCTTCATTCCTGGCGCGTCGCATTCGACCATCCCGTGACGGGGGAGCGCATTGAGTGCCGCGACGAGCTGCCGTGGGATCTAGCTGCGGTTCTTGACGACCTGGCCCCGCGCTCGCTTGGTCGCACCGCTGCCGGCGACGAGATCGTTCCTCAGCTCGGTCTTCTCGAAGCCTAGTCGGTATTAGGTGGTTTCTTGAACGCCCCTAGCCTGCGGTATGATATACGGTTGTTTACGTAACGCGTTCCTGGGAGCCTGCATGCTCGCCTTTTTACAAACCAACACGCCCATCGTGATCTTTAACCAGATTGTGGTTACGCTGCTCACGGTCTGCTTTCTGTACCAGGTCGTCTTCTTTGTCATTGGCGCCCTGCGCGGTGAGGTTGCACCTCCCAAGGCCAAAAAGCTCCATCGCTATGCCTTCTTCATTGCGGCGCATAACGAGGAGGCGGTAATTGCCAATCTCGTGCGCTCCATCAAAGACCAGGACTATCCGTCCGAGCTTATCGAGGTCTTTGTGGTCGCCGATGCCTGCACCGATAACACGGCGCAGCTCGCTCGCGAGGCTGGCGCCATCGTCTATGAGCGTAACGACCTGGCCCGTAAGGGTAAGAGCTGGGTCATGGACTTTGGTTTTGACCGCATTCTTAACGAGTATCCCGATACCTTTGAGGGCTACTTTATTTTCGACGCCGACAACGTTATCTCCCGCGATTACGTCTCCAAGATGAATGACGCCTTTGACCAGGGCTTCCATGTGGTCACAAGCTACCGCAACTCCAAAAACTTTGGTAGCTCGTGGATCTCGGCTGCCAACGCCACTTGGTACCTGCGCGAGGCGCGTTTCCTCAATAACGCACGTAATATCTGCAAGACGTCCTGCGCCGTATCGGGTTCGGGCTACCTTATCTCGGCTAGCGTTATTGAGGGCATGCACGGCTGGCAGTTCCATACGCTGACCGAGGATATTCAGTTCACCACGTTCTGCGCTATTCACGGCATTCGTATTGGCTATGCGCCGGCGGAGTTCTTTGACGAGCAGCCCGTGACGTTTAAGGCGTCCTGGAAGCAACGTATGCGTTGGACCAAGGGCTTTTACCAGGTGTTCTTTACGTATGGTAAGCACCTGGTCAAGTCGACCTTCCGCTATCATCGCTTTGCCGCATATGACATGTTTATGACCATCGCTCCGGGCATGCTTCTGTCCCTGATTTCCATGCTAGCCAACGCGACGTTCCTTATCGTGGGCGGACTCTCGCACGGCTTCTTGGCTACCGAAGTCGAGATGCAGGCTTGTGCCGCCTCGCTCATTATGACCTTCGCGATGATGTACCAGACTTTCTTTATCCTGGCGCTGCTCACGACCATCTTTGAGTACAAGCACATTCACTGCGCTCAAAAGTGGCGCCTGGTGACCAACCTGTTTACCTTCCCGATCTTTATGTTCAGCTATATTCCCATCACGGTGGCCGCACTGTTCCTAAAGGTCGACTGGGTCCCGACGCAGCACGCCGTCAGCGTTACCCTCGACGAGGTCATGCAGGGCGCTAAATAACCACCACCAAAACCACCACAAAGGGGACAGGCACCTTTGTGGTGGTTTTTGCTTTTGAGCAGCTGTTCATGGAGGTGCATGATGTTCTATATCCCATTTTGGATCTGCGCCTTTGCCGGTGCGGTGGTTGATGCCCGCGAGCGGCGGTTCCCGAATGAGCTTGCCGGTGCGTGCGTGGTGGCGGCGTTTGCGGGCGTTTGGCTCGACGTCGGTTTGAGCACAGCGCTTGACTACGCGGGTCTAGCCGTCATCATGTATCTTGCTCTCGTGCTGACTGAGTCCCTCTGGCGTCGTCTTCGCCAAACCCCGGGCATCGGCATGGGAGATGCCAAGGCGCTCTTCGCGCTTTGCACGCTCGACCCCATGGGTGGCATCGTGGCATTTGCCGCCGCGCTCCTGGCCCTTGCCCTCTCCTGCCTCATCACAAAATCGCGCTCCCTGCCATTGCTCCCGTTTTTGGTGCCGATTTTTGCCATAATCGAGGTCGTGGGCTGTACATTGTAACCGATTGCGCATCCTTCTTAAGGAGCATGCCATGGCAACTAATCAAGAAACGGCCGTCATCAAGGCGCGCATGGACCGTATTCCCTCGGCGTTATCGCCCGAACTTGTCGAGCGCATTGCCGCCGATCGTGCTTCGGGCTATGTCAGTCCGTATCGTTGCAACGACGACCAGGTCATTCGTCGTGTTGATCGCGTCGCCGACAAAGGTACGCTTATGCGTCCAGCGTTTATGCGCGATACCGAAAAGATACTTCATCTTCCGGCGTACACCCGGTATGCAGGCAAAACGCAGGTCTTCAGTTTTCGCAGCAACGACGACCTGTCGCGCCGCGGTCTGCACGTGCAGCTTGTTTCGCGCATCGCACGCGATATCGGCCGCGCCTTGGGGCTCAACTGTGATCTGATCGAGGCGATTGGCCTGGGCCACGACTTGGGACACACGCCCTTTGGCCATGCCGGTGAGCGATTCCTCAACGATATTTACCACGAGCGTACCGGTCGCTTCTTTTTCCATAACGTGCAGTCGGTGCGCGTGCTCGATGCCCTGTATGGCCGCAACGTATCGCTTCAGACGCTCGACGGCGTGCTATGCCATAACGGCGAGTACGAGCAGCGCGTGTTTGAATTGTCGGATATGGGCTCCTTTGACCAGTTCGATCAGACGGTTGAGGACTGTATCGCCACGGGCTATGGCGCTATTGAGCACCTGCGTCCCATGACGCTCGAGGGCTGCGTCGTTCGCATTTCGGACATCCTCGCCTACGTCGGTCGTGACCGTCAGGATGCGATCGCGGCGGGCCTGCTTTTGCCCGACGCTTTTGATGATGGCCGGGGCGGTGCCTACAACAGTTGGATCCTCACGCACGCTTCCATCGATATCGTCGAGCACAGCTATGGCAAGCCGCGCATCGAGATGAGTGAGGACCTGTTTGAGGAAATCCGTCGGGCCAAGCGCGAGAACTACGAGAAGATCTATAGCAAGGGCGGCATCGAAGGCGACTCCGAAGCGGAGCTGCGCGAGGCGTTCGAAAAGCTCTACGACCGTTGCCTGCGGGATTTAAACGAAGGCGACGAGTCTTCGTACATCTTTAAGCATCATATTTCTCGCATTGAGCAGCAGCTTTCTTACTACGATCGCGTGTATGCCTGGCAGGACGACAAGGATCAAGCCGTGGTGGATTATATCGCGAGCATGACGGACGGTTATTTCTGCGAGCTTACGAGCAAGCTGTTCCCGGGTTTAAAGTTTCCGCACCGCACCTATATTAACGAACGGTAGTTCGTATCCTTTCGGTATACTGTTGGTCAACAACGATTTTGATTGATGCACGGGATGGCTATGGACGACCTTTTTTCTGCCTCGACGCGCGAGCGTTCCTTTAGAAATGCGCCGCTCGCGGTGCGCATGCGCCCCAATTCGCTCGATGATTACGTGGGCCAGCAAAAGGCCGTCGGTAAGGGCTCATGGCTGCGTGCCGCGATTGAGCACGACGTGCTGTCGAGTGTGATTCTGTACGGGCCGGCCGGTACGGGCAAGACGACGCTGGCCCACATTATCGCCAACCATACCAAGAGCGAGTTTGTCGAGGTCAGCGCCGTCACGGGTACTGTGAAGGATCTGCGCCGCGTGATTGACGAGGCAAAGACGCGCCTGAATACCTACGACCGTCGCACCATCCTGTTTATCGACGAGATTCATCGCTTTTCCAAGTCGCAGCAGGATGCCCTGTTGCATGCAGTCGAGAATCGTACCGTCATTATGATCGGCGCCACGACGGAGAATCCGTACTTTGAGGTCAACTCGGCATTGCTCTCGCGTGGTCGCGTGGTGGAGCTTGAGCACCTCAAAGACGAGGATATCGCCACGCTTATCGAGCGTGCGCTCGAGGCGCCGCAGGGTCTGAACGGCAAGTTCTCGGCCGATGAGGATACGGTTAAGACCATCTGCACGCTGGCCGCCGGCGACGCTCGCTCGGCGCTCACGACGCTCGAGCTTGCGAGCGAGATTGCCGTCACGCGTCCCGATACCGAGGGAACGCCAGCGCCTGCGGCGGGGGAGCGCTATCCCATTACCGTGGATGACGTGAAGATTGCCAATCCGCGTCGCGGTTTTTCGTATGACAAAAACGGCGACATGCACTATGACATTATCAGTGCGTTCATCAAGTCCATGCGCGGCAGCGACCCCGATGCCACCATTTATTGGCTCGCGCGCATGATCGATGCGGGCGAGGATCCTAAGTTCATCGCCCGCCGCATTATGATTCAGGCTTCTGAGGACGTTGGTAATGCCGATCCGCAGGCACTTTTGGTGGCGCATGCTGCCTTTAAATCTGCTGAAGTTATTGGCTATCCTGAATGTCGCATTAACCTGGCACAAGCTGCGCTCTATGTGTGCTTGGCGCCTAAGTCCAATGCGTGCGAGGCCTCGATCGATGCGGCGCTAGCCGATATCCACAGCAGTGGTCTTCGCGAGGTGCCCAGTTACCTACGCGATCGCCATCGCCCTGGTAGCGATGAGTACGGCGTTTACAAGTATCCGCACGATTATCCCGAAGGCTGGGTCGATCAGCGCTACTTGCCCGACGGCCTGGAACATGGTGCCTTTTGGCAGCCTGCCGGCCGCGGTTGGGAAGAGTGGCGTGTGGAGCAAAGCGAACGTGACCGTAGCGGTAACGCGCCCAAGTAGGTCATCGGCACCTCGCACATTCCCTTTGGGTATCTTTCCCCTTCTTTGGGGTACCATGAACAGCGTCTGTATTTCGATTTTTCCGGGAGGCTTGTATGAGTCCCATTCAAATTGCCCTGCTGGTGCTTGCCATTGCCGGCGTGTGGGCTATCGCTGAGCTCGCGCTCACGCTGCGCAAGACCCGCACCGTTGTCGACTCGCTCGATAAGACCGTAACCGACCTCAACAACACTATCGCCGAGGCGCAGCCGGTGGTGGCAAAACTCGACGGCGCTGTCGACGAGCTTGCACCGGCACTTGCCCAGATTGAGCCGCTGCTTAAGTCGAGCAAGACCGCCGTTGACGCCCTGACGTCCAACCTCGTTGAGGTTGAGGCCGTCGTTCGCGACATTTCCGAGGTCACGGGCAGTATGGCCGAGGCCAGCAACGCCGTGTCGAGCGTGACCGATTCTGCCGCCGGTGCCGTGCAGAAGCTGTTCGATAAGGTGAAGGCACCTGCAGCTGACGCCGAGCGCAAGCTCGCCGCTGCCGCTGCGGAGGCCGAGCAGCCCACCGAGCGCGTCCTAATTGGCGAGGACGAGGCCGCCGATGGCGCAGATGCGGCTCACAAGTCTGTAGCCAGGCCGGCTCAGTATTACACCTATACGCCCGCCGAGACCTCTGAGGAGTCCTGAGATGAGTAGCGAAGCAACCTGCCCCATCACGCTTACCGTTGCCGGCGACCCGCGTCTCGCTCGCCTTGTGCGCATGACGGCGGCCAACGTTGGTGCCCTGTGCTCCATGTCTGTCGATCGCATCGAGGACATCCGCATGGCTGCCGAGGAAGCCTTCATCTTTGGCTGCACGGCTGTTGATTCCGACGATATCTCGATCAAATTCGATGTCGACGAATCGCACGTGGGCATGACCTTTACCTTTGGCGATCAGGCGACTGTCGATGAAGACGACCAGGCTGCGGTGTATGCCGAGCTCATCCTTGCAAGCGTGTGCGACTCCTACGAAAAGACCGCGGCGCCCCTGACGCTTTCCCTCGACCTCAAGGCGGATATCTAATATGACCGAACGTTCCCGGAGCGGCAAGACCGCTTGGGATAAGGAGAAAACCCGCGAGCTGTTTCGCCGCTACAAGGAGACCGGTGATCCGGACGCCCGCGAGCAGCTCGTCATGTCCCATATGAACCTGGTAAGGTTTCTTGCCAACAAATTTAAGAATCGCGGCGAGCCACTCGATGACCTTTTGCAGGTCGGCTATCTGGGTTTGCTCAAGGCTATCGACCGCTTTGACCCTGAACGCGGACTTGAGTTCACGACGTTTGCGACACCCACTATCCTGGGTGAGATCAAACGCCATTTCCGCGACAAGGGCTGGAGCGTACGCGTGCCGCGTCGTCTGCAGGAGCTCTCGGCCAAGGTCAACCAGGCTACTGACAAACTTACCAACGAGCTGCAGCGTTCGCCCAAGGTTGAGGAGATCGCTGAGTATCTAGATGTGACTGTCGACGAGGTCCTCGAGGCTATGGAATCGTCTTCGGCCTATACCTCGGTGCCTATCGAGGCTCCCGGTACATCTGATTCCGACGATTCGCCTTCGATTCTCGACCGTTATGCCGACGAGGACAATGAACTCGACTTTACCGATGACCGCTTGGTGATTGAGGAGGCCATTCGCGATTTCTCGCCGCGCGAGCGCGAGGTGATCGAGCTGCGCTTCGTGAAGGGCATGACCCAGATCGAGATCGCCAAGAAGCTGGGTATTTCTCAGGTGCAGGTTTCGCGTCTGCTGCGCCGCACGCTTAAGAAGATGCAGGACAAGATCGACCCCGACGGAGTGATGATTCGTTCATGAGTGAGCGCCCCCAGCAAACCGATCGCGCGCTGCGCGGCACCCGCATTCTGACGCTGCGCATTTGGGCTGTTGTCGGCTGCATTGTTATTGCTGCTGTCATCTTTAACCTTATGGGCATCCTGGCACCGGTTATCGAGTTTCTCGCCGTCGGCTCCATTATTGCTTTTGTGATGTCCCCGATCACCAACTGGCTCGAGCATCACGGCGTCGGACGTGGCCTCGGTTCGCTCATCGCGCTCATTGTGGTTGTTGCCGTGCTCGTCGGCGTCGTCTGCATCCTCTCGCCTATTTTGCTCGGTCAAATCATGGAAGTCCTGAGCCGCCTGCCCGAGCAGCTTCGTGTTGCGGGTGGCGATCTCAACGAGATGCTCTCGCACGCCAAGACGCTCAACAACACTCCGCTCAAGGAGTATCTGGACGACAATCTTTCTTCGCTGGTTACCGTAGCGTCCAAGTACGTCTCGCAAATCGCTGCCGAGCTCGGCCGCGGTGTGTTTCCGCTCATTACCAACACGGCCTCGCAGCTGTTCGTCATCTTCCTGGGTCTGGTGCTTGCCTACTGGCTTGCCTGCGATTATCCCCGCATGCACCACGAGGTCTGCACCATCATCGGACAGGAAAAAGAGACCTCGTACCGCTTTATGGTTGCCATCCTTTCACGCTCGGTCGGCGGCTATATGCGCGGCATGGTCGTGACGTCCATCTGCGGTGGCTTCCTTGCCTTTATCGGTTTTATGATCATCGGCCATCCGTATGCGGCGCTCATGGCTATCTTTACCGGCATCATGCATTTGGTTCCGGTCGTCGGTCCCTGGGTGAGCGCAGCAATCGCTACGGTACTCGGCTTTATGTTCAGCCCCATGTTGGCGTTATGGACGCTCATCGTGACGATGGTCGCACAAAACGTCACCGATAACGTGATTTCGCCTAAGGTCATGCAGAGCTCGGTGCAGGTGCATCCCGTCATGAGCCTTACGGCCCTCGTTATCGGTTCGGCACTCATGGGTCCCATCGGCATGGTTATCGCTATTCCGCTGTGCGCGGCCCTCAAGGGTATCTTCGTGTACTACTTCGAGAATGAGACCGGCCGCCAGCTCGTGGCCTATGACGGCGCCGTGTTTAAGGGCACGCCGTACCGCGATGCCGATGGCAACCCGGTCGCCGCCTACGACGCGCTTGGCGACGATACGTTCATCTACGAGTCCGAACTCATCGGCAACGAGACCGCGCCCGAGGCCCAGGCAATGCCCAAGCCCGAGCTCGATAATCCCTGGATTAAGCTCTCAGGCCTGCAGCCCGACGCGACCGGTTTTTTCAAGAACCCCTTCGCCAGGGATGACGATTCCAATACGGACGACACCAAAACCGGCATCGACGGCTCCATGGACGATTCGGATGCTAAATAGGTCCCATTAACGTTTCTTGAAGTTGTAAATGACAAGAAACGCGATCAAAGCGATTGATAAGGGGCCAGCCACATAGAAAAAGATGGCGTCAATTGCGCTTAGGGTGTAATACGCTTTATCGCCAGATGTTACTGCGTACAATGCGTAGCCAAATCTCGGCTGGTTCACATACCAGCTCGAGTAAGCGAAGATTGCTAAAAGGGCTACTGAGGTTAGTGCATTCACGACAAACCGTTTGCTATTCATCGATCGCTCCTTCCGGACGATTCTTATATGAAATTTTACCGAAATCATTTTTTTTCAAAGTATTTGACAGACCTAAATAACGTGCACTTTCGCTGGAGGGTCGCTGTTTGGCGGCCCTCTTTTTTGCACAGGCGCGGTGGGATGGTAATATCGTTACGTTTGAACTGTTTCGATGTGAAACTGAGGAGATTCCCTCTATGAGTGCTGACTACCCGTCAATGACTACGGCCGAGATTCGCTCCAAGTTCCTCAACTTCTTTGAGGAGCGCGGTCTTAAGCTCTATCCTTCTTCGTCCCTCGTCCCCGACGATCCTTCGCTGCTGCTTGCCAACGCAGGCATGAACCAGTTTAAGGAGTACTACCAGGGCAAGAAGACCATGAAGGAGATCGGCGCGATCTCCTGCCAGAAGTGTGTCCGCACCAACGACATCGACTGCATCGGTGAGGACGGCCGTCACCTGTCCTTCTTTGAGATGCTCGGCGACTTCTCCTTTGGCGGCATCTCCAAGCAGCAGGCCTGCGCTTGGGCTTTTGAGCTCATCACCAAGGAGTTCAAGCTGCCGCTCGACCGCCTGTACTTCACCGTCTTTACCGAAGACGACGAGACCCACGATGTGTGGCGCTCTCTGGGCGTTGCCGAGGATCACATCTCCCGCCTGGGCGAGGACGACAACTTCTGGGCCGCTGGCCCCACCGGCCCCTGCGGTCCGTGCTCCGAGATCTACTTTGACATGGGCGAGGAGGTCGGTTGCGGCAGCCCCGACTGCAAGCCTGGCTGCGACTGTGACCGCTTCCTTGAGTTCTGGAACCTCGTGTTTACCCAGTACGACCGCCAGGAGGACGGCTCCATGCCGGAGCTGCCGCACCGCAACCTCGATACGGGCATGGGTCTGGAGCGCATGGCCGCTATCATGCAGCACAAGACCGCTAACTACGACGGCGATCTGATGCAGCACCTCATCAAGCTCGGTGAGAAGATCAGCGGCAAGACCTATGACGCCGACGATTACTCCGGTGCCAGCCGCTCCCTGCGCATCATCGCCGACCACTCCCGTGCCGTTGACTTTATGATCTCCGACGGCGTCCTGCCCGGTAACGAGGGTCGCGAGTACGTCCTGCGCCGCCTGCTCCGTCGTGCCGTGTTCCACGGTCGTCTGCTGGGCATCGAGGGCGCCTTCCTGACCAAGTTTATCGACGAGGTCAACGCTCAGATGGGCGAGGCTTATCCCGAGCTGCTCAAGAACGTCGCGCTCGTTAAGGGCATCGTCGCCTCCGAGGAGGAGCGTTTCTCAACGACGCTCGACAACGGCCGCGTTTACCTGGACGAGGCCCTGGCCGCGCTCGCCGACGGCGCTGTCCTTCCGGGCGATGTTGCCTTTAAGCTTCACGACACCTTTGGTTTCCCCATTGACCTGACTGTCGAGATCGCCGGCACCGCCGGTCACGACGTCGACATGGATGGCTTTACCGCTTGCATGGAGGACCAGAAGGCCCGCGCTCGCGCCAATGCCAAGGGCGACGCCTGGGGCAGCTTCAACGACGTGTGGGTCGAGCTTTCCGACAAGGTTGCCGCGACCGAGTTCGACGGTTACGACAACGATGTGATTGAGGGCGCCAAGGTTGTCGCCATCGTGCGCAACGGCGAGTCCGTCGAGTCCGCTGCCGCCGGCGAGGATGTTGAGGTCGTGCTCGACCGCACTCCGTTCTACGCCGAGATGGGTGGCCAGCAGGGCGACGCCGGCAAGCTTTCCGCCGAGGGCGTTGTTCTGACTGTTGCCGACACCAAGAACCACAATGGCCTGTATGCTCACGTCGCGCACGTTGCCGAGGGCACGCTGACCGTCGGTGCTACCGTGACCGCCGCGCTCGACGCCGAGCGCCGTGGTTTCCTGCGCCGTAACCACACCGCCACCCACCTGCTCGACGCCGCGCTTAAGCAGGTCCTAGGCGAGCATGTCTCCCAGGCCGGCTCGCTGGTGACGCCCGAGCACCTGCGCTTTGACTTCACGCACTTCGAGGCTCTGTCTTCCGAGCAGCTCAAGGCTGTCGAGGACCTGGTCAACCAGCAGATTTTCGCTTCCAAGCCGGTCGTGACCCGCGTCATGGGCATCGATGAGGCCAAGGCCGCCGGCGCTGTCGCCCTGTTTGGCGAGAAGTACGGAGACGTCGTCCGCGTCGTCTCCGTGGGCGCCGAGGATCAGCCGTTCTCCCGCGAGCTCTGCGGAGGTACGCATGCCGCCAATACCGCCGAGATCGGTCTGTTCAAGATCATTTCCGAGTCCTCCACGGGCTCGAACGTCCGCCGTATCGAGGCCGTGACCTCCAAGGGCGCTCTCGATTACATGGCCGACCGCCTGGCGCTCGTCGACGCTGCCGCCGCTGCGCTCAAGTGCCACGTCGACGAGGTTCCCGCCCGCGTGGAGAACCTGCAGGCCGAGCTGCGCGAGACTTCTAACAAGCTCAAGAAGGCTCTGACCGGTGGCTCCTCCGACGCCATTTCCAGCGCCATCGACGGCGCTGTCGAGCTGAATGGCTACAAGCTCGTCGTCGCTGAGCTCCAGGGTCTCGAGGCCGCAGACCTGCGCAACGTCTGGGATACCGTGCACCAGAAGGTTGCCGGCCCCGTCGCCTGCGTAGTTGCCAGCGTTACCGAGAAGGGCACCCCGGCCCTGCTCGCCGCCGGCTCCGATGACGCTGTGAAGGCCGGTTTCCACGCCGGCAACGTGATCAAGCAGATCGCGGGCCTGGTCGATGGTCGCGGTGGCGGTCGTCCCAACATGGCCCAGGCCGGTGGCAAGAACGCTGCCGGTATCGCCGATGCCCTCGCGGTCGCCAAGACCGCGCTCGGCGCCTAAGAACCTAAGTAGTCGCTGTGGTCGCGCTCGCGCTGGACATAGGGGAGACTAGGATCGGTATTGCCGTCTCAAGCCGTGATGGCAAGATGGCAATGCCTGTCAAGGTGCTTCCGGCTGCCGAGGTCACCGGTATGGCCAAGACGTTTCGCTACCTGGTCGAGGACTATGAGCCCGATATCCTGGTAAGCGGGCGTCCCTTGACTATGGCCGGTGAGCCCGGCCCTCAGGCCGAGCGCGTCGCCGCCGTAGCGCAAAAGATTGCCGACGAGCTCGAACTTCCGCTGGAGTTTGAGGACGAGCGTCTGTCCTCGCAAGAGGCCAAGCGCATCTTGCGCGAGCAGGGACTCAACGAAAAGCAGATGAGGGGCAAGATTGACATGATTGCCGCTAGCCTGTTTTTGCAGACGTGGCTTGATCGTAAAAACGAGGAGGTCTCGCATGCCTAGCGCTTCCGATCCGCGCCAGCCGATTCGTACACGACAGCCTGTGCCGCGCCCTACCCAACCTGGCCAGCGTCCGGCACAGCCGACACAGCGCGCAGCTCAGTCTGCCGCGCGCCCGGTGCAGTCCTCCTCTCGTTCGGCCCAACCTGCTCAGCGGACGGGTCAGCAGCCCACTGCTCGTACGGCCCAGCCTGCAGGCGGTACCCGCTTTAAGCAGCAGGCACCTATCCAGCGAACGCAGGCCCCCCAATCGCATTCGCATCACGCTCATGGCTCGCACGGCGTTGCTCCGGCCACGCGATCGAGCTATAACACGCACGCCCGCCGTGGTTCCCAAAAGAAAAGCTCCCCGGTGCCTATGATTATCGGTGGCGTCGTCGCCGTGCTTGCGCTTGTCGCGATCGTGTTCTTTGTCGTGCCAGCCGTCAAGGGCTTCTTTGCCGGCGAGGATTCGAAGGTCACGGCTGGTCAACAGGTTACGGTGACCATTCCCGACGGTGCTTCGGGCGATACGATCGCCTCGATTCTTTCCGAGAATCATATCGTCGAAAATCCCAAGGATTACTATGCGGCGGTAAAAAAGCTCAGCGCCGATATGTCGCTTAAGCCCGGCACTTATTCGTTCACCACGCTCATGGATACGACTAAGGTGGTGCAGCAACTCATGGAAGGCCCCAACGCGGGCTCCAATGCGCTGACGATTCCCGAGGGCTTGACGGTCGATCAAGTCGCCGGCCGTGTGGCCCAGGCCTACGACAGCATCTCTAAGGAAGACTTCCTCAACCAGGCCAAGGCCTCCAACTACGTGGACGATTATAGCTTCCTTAGGGGTGCTGCAAACGATTCGCTCGAGGGCTTCTTGTTCCCCAAGACCTATTCGCTGGGCGATTCGCCGACGGCCGATGAAGTGATTCGCGCCATGCTCGATCAGTTTAAGACCGAGTACAAGTCGCTTGACTTTGCCAGCTGCGAGGCCAAGATCAAGGAGCGCTACGGTGTGGAGATGTCCGATTACGACATCGTTAACCTTGCCTCTATCGTTGAGCGCGAGGGTCTCAACGCCGATCAACGGTCGCACGTGGCCTCGGTCTTCTACAACCGCCTTGCCGGTAAGCTTGACGGTCTGCGTTATCTCAACAGCGATGCGACCATGATGTATGTTACCGGCGGCGAGGTTACCGCCGACGACCTGCAGAGCGATAGCCCGTATAACACCTATAAGCACGAGGGCCTGCCGCCCACGCCCATCTGTTCTCCGTCGCTCGAGGCGCTCAAGGCCACCCTTGAGCCGACCGACTCCGATGACCTGTATTTCTACATTACACAGGACGAGGAGTATTTCTCGCAAACCTACGAAGAACATCAACAGTCTTGGAATTAGCATGAGGATTTTTAGCCCCAAACGATACGTTGCCTCGGTCGATCGCATCGACCTTGATACCCTGTGGGCCGACGGCAAACGCGCCATTCTGCTCGATCGCGATAACACCCTGGTGCCGCGCGATACCGAGCAGGTTCCCGCCGCGGTTTCCGCTTGGCTCGATGCCGCCCGTGCCAAAGGCTTTAAGCTGTGCATGGTGTCCAACAACTGGCATCGCGACCAGGTCATGAGCTCTGCACGCGAGTTGGGGCTCGAGGCCATCAGCCACGCTATGAAGCCGGCTCCGTTTGCCCTCAAGGCGGGTCTTAAGCGCCTCGGCGCCACTGCCGATGAGGCGGTGCTGATCGGTGATCAGCTCTACACGGACGTGTGGAGCGGCAACTTTGCCGGCGTCGATACCATCCTGGTCAAGCCGCAAGCAACCCAGGACCTGTGGTACACGCAGATCTTCCGTATCTTTGAGCGCCGGGCCCTGCGCGACCTTCCCTGCGAGGAATAGGTCTCTCTATGTCCCAGCACATCAAACACGGCTGCGACCATATCTTCTTTATCGGCTTTTTGGGCGCGGGCAAATCGACGCTCGCGCGCAACGTCGGCACCATGTTCAAGCGGCGTTTTATCGATACCGACCGCCTGGTCGTGCGTCGATGCGGCAAGTCGGTTACCGAGATTTTTGAGACCGAGGGCGAGGATCGTTTTCGCGAGCTCGAGACCTCGGCACTCCGTTCGCTTCAAAGCGAGCGCAGCCTGCTGGTATCGTGCGGGGGTGGCATCGTCGAGACGCCAGTGAACATTAAACTGATGCACGAAATGGGTACGTGCGTGTACCTCGAGGGCGACTTCGAGGACTCGTTGCGCCAGATTCGTCGGTGCGACACGCGCCCCGATTTCCGCTCGCCCGAGCATGCCGCGCGCCTGTTTGAGCATCGCCGTCCGCTGTATCGCCAGGCCGCCGACCTTACCCTTGATATTCGCAACAAGTCCTTCGAGGACGTTTCCTACCTTTGTGCCGAGATGCTTTTGGAGCGTGGACTGCTATGATTCGCCGTCAACTGATCAATTTCCAAAACCGCAGCGTCGATGTCCGTGTCGGATTGGGCGCGTTCGATGAGCTGTCGCGTATGTTTGCCTCGGCCGTGGGCAAGCCTAAGCGTGCGATGGTCGTTTGGAACACCGCCACGTCAGAGCGTTTTGGCGAGGTCGTTGAGCATGCGTTGGTCGACGCCGGCTTTGCCGTGTCGCTGCTCGTCCTCGAGGTTTCGCCTGCCGGTGCCACGCTGGCCGATGCCGATACCGTCTTTGGCGCCCTGTCGGCTAACGTCATTACCTGTGACGATCTCGTTGTCGCCGTCGGCGACACGGCGACCTGCTCGGTCGTTAGCTGGTGCGCCAACCAGTGGTGTGGCCGAACCGAGTGCGCGCTGCTGCCGACGACCTTCGACGCCATGCTCACGGTCGCGACGACCATGAAGCCGCTCGTCGCTTCGTCGGCGAATGCGCTTCCCGCTATCGCGTTTCGTCCCGAACCGGGCCTGGTCGTGTGCGACCTCGATCTTGTCCGCGATGTGGATCCTGAGGAGCTCAAGCGCGGTTATGCCGTGCTCGTGGGCACCATGCTCTCCAGCAGCAAGTCTCGCTGGAATCAGTTTACTGAGACCGTCCCCGAGATTCTCGCGGGTGAGGAGGTCGCGCTCGTCAATGCCGTTCAATGGTCTCAGACTGCCCGCAAGGACGTATTGATGGCCACGAACCCGAGCGCTCGCCATGCGCTCGATTTTGGCAAGACGGGGGAACGCACCCTGCGCGCCTGCTTGGGAGATGCCGCTTCGCGGATCCCTGCCTACCAGCTGTTGTCCGAGGGCATGCGCTTTGAGGCACGCCTAGCACATGATGCCTGCGACTTCGATATCGACTATGTGTTTGATGTCGATGACTGCCTGGAGGACTTTGACATCGAGGAACTTGCCTTCGACCTGGAGCCTACCGCGTTTGTCGAGGAGTTCCGCAGGCAGCAGTTTGCGCGCTCGAACCGTAGCATGCTGCCGTTGCCCGCGGCGCTTGGCGCTATACGTTTGACCAGCGTGGAGGACGAGGTTCTCGAGCGCCATGCCCAGGCGTATCTGGCTTCTCGTAAGGAACTTCTCTAAGATTTATTGACATCCATCGTCTTTCGTATCATGTTGAGGGACGGGTTTTCAATCGGTTACGAATCGCTTGCGTTTTCGTACGCTGATTGAGCCCGTCCCGTCTGTATGTGACGACAACAAGAAAGGAATCTGCATGTCTGAGTTTGCTGCCGGTCCTGCCGGTCGTATCGAGCGTGTCCGTGCCCTGATGGTCGAGCGTGGCTACGACGCCATCGTGGTACGCGACGAGGCAAATCTTCGTTGGCTTACGGGCGTGAAGGGCGTCTTCGATTACACCTTCGAGTTTCCGCACGCGGCGTTTATTACGGCTGACCAGTGCCTGTTCCATACCGATTCGCGCTATCTCAACAGCTTTGAGGAGAACACGCCCGCCGGCAGTCCCTGGGTCTACGACATGGACGAGGGCACCATCCCCGGTTGGGTCGCCGGCAAGATCGCGGCCAACAAGTGCCGCGTCTGCGCTGTCGAGGACGATATGCAGATTAACTTCTACCAGGGCATTCAGCGCGGCCTGGAGGACCGCTCCGTCGCTTGCATGCTGCCGCTGATGCACGACGATATCCGTAAGATGCGCGCCGTCAAGGATGCCGAGGAGATCGAGCTCATGCGCCACGCACAGTCGATCACCGACGCCGCCTTCCAGCATATGCTCGGCTTTATTAAGCCTGGTATGACCGAGAAGCAGGTTCGCAACGAGCTTGAGAACTTTATGTTCGCCAACGGCGCCGACAGCTTGGCCTTTGGTTCCATCGTCGCGAGCGGTCCCAACACTGCGAACCCGCACGCCGTCCCGAGTGACCGCGTGATCGAGAAGGGCGACTTCGTCCTCATGGATTACGGCGCGGGCTATTGCGACTACCGCTCCGATATGACGCGTACCGTCGTGATGGGCGAGCCTACCCAGGAGCAGCTCGACCTGTACGCGCTCGTGCGCCGTACGCACGAGGAGTGCGTCGCCGCCATCCATCCGGGCGTCGAGGGCAACGACATCTTCAAGCTTTCTAAGAAGATTATCGGGGATGCCGGTTATGGCGATTACTACAACCATGGCCTGGGCCACGGCGTCGGTATCGACATCCACGAGCTGCCCAACTTCAACCGTAGCAAGAACATCATCGAAGTTGGCTCGGTTATTACCATGGAGCCCGGCGTGTACCTGCCCGGTGTGGGCGGCGTGCGCTTGGAGGACTACGGCGTGGTCACCGAGAACGGCTACGAGCCCTTCACCAAGACCCCGCATGACCTCCACGTTATCGACTGCTAGTCTACTTCGTAGATAGTTTGGGGCGGGGCGTCCGAAATGATTCGGGCGCCCCGCGTTCTCTTTTTATGCGCTCGCTGCAGGCGCCGTCTGCAAGTGTATAATTTCGGTCGTATGTAATTTGGACGCTTGTGCGTTCTGCCTATAACAAGAAAGGTCGCTATGCCTACCATTTCTACCGCCGACTTCAAGAACGGCCTCGGTCTCCGCATTAAGGACAAGGTCTACACCATCGTCGAGTTCCAGCATGTCAAGCCGGGAAAGGGTGGCGCGTTTGTGCGCTACAAGACCCGCGACATCAAGAGCGGCCGCGTCGTCGAGAATACCTGCAACGCCGGCACCAAGTTCGAGAGCGTCATGCTCACCACCCGTGAGTTCCAGTACCTCTACAACGATGGCACCGACTACATCTTCATGGACAACGAGTCCTATGAACAGGTTCCCGTTCCCGAGGACATGGTGGGCGAGAACTCCAAGTGGCTGCGCGAGAACGACATCTGCCAGCTGCTCTTCGCCGACGATGAGCTCATGGGCGTGACCCCGCCGATGTTCATCGAGACCACCATTGTCCAGACCGACCCGGGCTTTAAGGGCGACACCGTTCAGGGTTCCACCAAGCCGGCCACGATCGACACCGGCGCTGTCATCCAGGTCCCCATGTACCTTAACGAGGGCGAGGTCATCAAGGTTGACACCCGCGACGGCAAGTTCGTCTCCCGCGTCTAGCAACCAACTCTTCTAGGAGGACTCATGCCCCAGGAAATCAAGATTGACGGCATCGGCATTTCACCCGATGTTCTGACCGCCATCGTCTCGCGCGCCGTGTCCGATGTCGAGGGCATCGCCTCCGTTGGCGTCAAGGACCTTGCCACCAACCTTGTCTCCATGATGCTCTCGTCCAAGGCCCCGGCTTCCGAGCCGGCGGTCGAGGCCGAGGTCGTCGGTGACAAGCTCGCACTCACCGTGCGTGTTGTGGTGTTCTTTGGCTATCCGTTCAAGAAACTCGCCGAGGCCGTTCGCGCCGCCGTGGTCGCCGCCATCGATGCCCAGGTGGGCGTTGAGGTCGAGCGCGTTGACGTTTGCATCGACGGCCTCGTTTTCCCCAAGGAGTAACCTTTGAGCCTTAAGGTTTATCGCGGGCGCACGCTTGCCCGCAGTCAGGCGCTGCAGCTGCTGTTCCAGGCCGAGGCCACGGACAGCCCGCTCGAGCGTGTCCTCGAGGGCGATTTCCTGATCTCGAAGGGTCCCCTCGACCCCTATGCGCTGGTGCTTTGCCGCGGTGCCTACGAGCATATTGATCGCATCGACTGTGCCCTGCGCGCCGTCGCCAAGAACTGGGATCTTATGCGCATGCCCGGTGCCGACCGCAATCTGCTGCGTATCGCTGTCTATGAGATGCGCTTCCTCACCGACGAAGAGGTTTCGGACGCTATCGTGATCAACGAGGCCGTAGAAATCGCTAAGGCTTATGGTACCGACCAGTCCGCATCGTTTGTCAACGGCGTGCTGGGCAAGATCGCTCGCAGCGAGGAGCTGCCGGGCGAGGACCTGTACCAGGAGCTGCTGGCCGAGGATCGCGCTCGCGAGGAGGCACAGGCTGCCGAGGCGGCCGCCAAGGTCGCTGCCGCTCAGGCTGCCGCCGGCGTATTAGCCGAGGATGCGGACGCTGCTGAGGCCGTCGAGGCCGACTCCGTCGAGGAGTAGTCATGCCAGAGGGTTCTGTCCGCAACTTTGACGAGATCTCGGACCGTCTAGACCAGATCATCGCTACCGTTCGCTCCAAGGATACGTCCTTGGAGCGTTCACTCGATCTGTTTGACGAGGCGATTGAGCTGGGCTCCCGCGCGGTCGATATGGTCGACAAGTTTGAGCTGACTCCGCGTGAGGCCGATAAGCTCGAGCAGGAATACGATGAGGACGCGGCAAACGAATCCCAGGATAGCTAGCCGCATCTCCGGATACGAATGGTTGATGGCATTCATGAAACGCGTGCGTCTTGATGACGAACTGATTTCACAGGGCATCTGCGCCGATCGCGCGGATGCCCTTCGCACTCTTATGGCCGGCTTGGTCTCGAGTGGCGGCGAGCGCTTGACTTCGCCGGGCCTTAAGGTGACCCCGGGTCTGCCGCTGCACGTGAAGGGGCGCATTCCCTATGTCGGCCGCGGCGGTCTTAAGCTCGAAGGCGCGCTTGATGCGTTTGACATCAATCCGACGGGCCTTGCCTGTCTGGATGTTGGCTGCTCTACCGGCGGCTTTACCGATTGCCTGCTCAAGCGCGGAGCTGCGACCGTTGTCTCGGTGGACGTGGGTCGCGCCCAGTTCGATTGGTCGTTGCGTCAGGACGATCGCGTGACACTGCATGAGCGCACAAACGTGACGCAGCTGCCCGAGCTTGGCTATGCGGGCGCCATCGACCTGGCTGTGTGTGATGTCTCGTTTACCAGCATTGCGAACATTATCGATGCGGTGCTGGCGTGCCTGGCACCTATGGGCGCATTCTGCACGCTCGTAAAGCCGCAGTTTGAGGCTCCGGCGGCGCTGGTGGGTGAGGGCGGCATTGTGACCGATCCCGCTGTGCGCCGCGATACACTCGCGGCGGCGATTGAGCTCTTTGCTGCCAAGGGCCTGTTCCCGGTCGATGTGTGCGTGTCACCCATTCATGGTGCCAAGGGCAACGTTGAGTTTTTCCTGTACGGCACGAGGTTTGCCCCCGGTGAACGCACCGACGATGAGCTGCAATCCCAGGTATCGGTTTTGAGCGAGAAAGCTGCAACGCTATGAAGGTCTTTCTGGTTCCCAATTACTACAAGCAAGAGGCGGTCGAGAGTGGCCTGATGCTCGAGCTTTGGCTTTCGCGCCAGGGCTACGAGGTGGCATGGGCTGCCGATCAGCGCTCCAAGATCCAGAGCGCGCCCGATGTTGACGATGCCGACCTGGTCATTACGCTCGGCGGCGACGGCACGCTGCTGCGCGCGGCTCGTATCCTCAACTATCGCGAGATTCCTATCCTCGGTCTTTCCTATGGCCACCTGGGCTTTTTAACTGCTGCGAGTCCGGAGGAGCGCGACATCCTGCAGGTCGTGAGCGATGCCCTGTCCGGCGAGCTGCACGTGAGCCGTCGCGCCACGATCGCCGCGGATATCGTGTCCGTGCGCGACGATGGCACGAAGGATGTTGTGCGCACGTTCGCCCTCAACGACATGGCGCTCACGCGCGGCCCCCTTTCCGATATGGTCGAGTTTGACATCACAGTGTCGGACCACCATATCGATCGCTTGCGTGGTGATGGCGTGGTCGTGTCCACGGCGACTGGTTCTACGGGGTACGCGCTGAGTGCCGGTGGCCCCATCGTGAGCCCCGACTATACGGGCATGGTCTGCGTACCCATTGCCCCGCACACCATTCAGGCCCGTGCCTTTTTGACTTCGCCGAGTGATGTCGTCGAAATCTTTATGTCTGATGACCGCCCGAGCGTTCCGGCGATCGCTATCGATGGACAGTTTATTACCTGCGATGGGACCGTCGAGAGCGTGGCGGCGCGTCGTGGGCCCGGAGATGTGCTGCTGCTCGATTACGGCCCCGAGAGCTTTTATAACTCGGTGAGCCGCGTATTCTACGGAGTCCGTCATGATCGATGAGCTGCAGGTTTCTAACATTGCACTCATTCGCGAGGCGACGTTGGTGCCGAGTGCCGGCCTGACTGTCCTGACCGGCGAGACCGGCGCCGGCAAGACCGCGCTGCTCTCGGCGCTCAAGCTCATTTTGGGCGAGCGCGCGGATTCGTCGATGGTGCGCGAGGGCGAGGCGCTGGCGAGCGTCGAGGCGCGCTTGTTCGACGGGCCGCACGACACGGAAGGCTTCACCGTGCAGCGCAGCCTTTCCGCCGAGGGCCGCAGTCGCGTAAAAATTGACGGCCGCATCGCCAGCGTGCGCGAGCTTTCGGAGCGCGTTGGCGTGATGATGGATTTGTGCGGGCAGCATGAGCATCAGCGCTTGCTCGACCCGGCGCATCACGTTGCGATGGTCGATGCCTGGGCGGGGCGCTCTGCGCTCGAGGCGCTGGATGCGTACCGCACCTGCTTTAAGGCATCGCGCGCTGCCGCCAAGGAAGTTCGACGTGTCGAAGAGGCCTCGCGTGCGCAGGGGAGCCGCGTCGAGGAGGCGCGCTTTGCCCTCGAGCGCATCGGCGAGGTCGACCCCAAGCCGGGCGAGTATGAGGAGCTCGAGGAACTGCTACCGCGCTCCGAACATGCCGAGGTACTGGTTGCCACAGCTAACGATGGCCATGCATCGCTTGCCGCCGAAGGGGGAGCGCTCGATGCCGTGAACAGTGCCGTGGCAGAGCTTTCCCGTATGGCTGCCGTCGATCGCAAACTGGGTGACATTGCCGATGCGCTTTCGGATGCCTGTATCTCCCTTGAGGATTGCGCGAACGAGCTTCGTGCCTATCGCGATGGCATCGCCTTCGACCCGCGCGAGCTCGCTCGCATGCGTGAGCGGTATTCCGACCTCAAGGGCCTGTTGCGTCAGTGGGGTCCCACCATGGACGATGTGTTTGCCATGCGCGATCGCTCGCAAGAGCTGCTGTCCCTGGTCGATGATGGCGATGAACAGATCAAACAGGCGCGTGAGGCGCTCGGGATCGCCGAGCGCGAGTTGTTTGCCGCTGCCAAGGCACTTAAGCGCGCTCGCAATACGGCGGCCCCGCGCTTCTGCCATGAGGTTGGCCGCCAGATGGCGCGCTTGGAGATGGGTAGTGCCGAGCTCGTCTGGGAGTCACGTGATCTTCCCCGTGCTGAGTGGACGCCCGTTGGTCCTTCGAGCTACGAGCTGCTATACCGCAGCGGTGCCGGTTTGACGCCGCGCCCCCTGCGCCGAATTGCGTCGGGCGGCGAGCTAAGCCGCGTCATGCTGGCAAGCAAGGTTGTCCTCGGTAACGCAGACGGTGTCGATACGCTGGTGTTTGACGAGGTTGATGCTGGTGTTGGTGGCTCCACGGCGCGTGCGCTTGCAGGCGTGCTGGCAGATCTCGCCGCTACGCATCAGGTGATTGTCGTAACCCACTTGGCACAGGTCGCCGTCATGGCCGACAAGCATTATGTTGTCAGCAAGGAACCGGGCGATGTTCCCCAGACGCATTTGGACGAGGTAACCGGCGAAGCGCGTACCGCCGAGATCGCCCGCATGCTCAGCGGCGATCAGTCCGAGGCAAGCTTGGCTCACGCAAAGCAGATGCTCGAAGAAGCTCGAGGTTAGGTCGTATCAGCGGTGTTGGTGGGACAAAATAGACTGTAATTTTTGTCCCACAACGCGTTTTACTCAACGACCTTGTCCGGCTGGATGAGCTCCTCGTAGTAGCTGATATGCTCGCGCGCGTCCTCGATTTCGGGCAGCAGGAAGTTGTAGATAACCTCGATGATCATCGTTGCGCTGATTTTAGAGAACGCAAAGTCGCCCGTCGTCAGCAGCGCTTCGTGGTTGACGGTATTAAAGGTGTAGTCTGCCAGGCGCGCGAGCGGGGATTTGCTGTCGCTGCTGATGACGACTATGGTTGCGCCGCAGTCGCGAGCCGCTTTTGCCATGCGATTCAGTCGGCGCGATTTGCCGGAGTTTGAGATAAGCACGATGACGTCACCCGGGCGCAACGTGAGCGCAAAGCCGATTGATGTCTCGCTAATGGTGCTTGCCATGCAGCGCAGGCCCAGCTGCGAAAACTTAAACGTCGCATCGAGCGCGACCGCGTTCGTATTGCCCACAGCCGCAAACTCAATAACCCCTGCATGCTTAAGGGCATGCACAACAGCCGCCAGCGTATCGTGGTCGATCCCGTCGATGGTCGCATTAAGCTCGCTTACCTTGGCAGCCAGTATGTTCTTGAGGCTCTGCTCCATATTGTCGAGCGAGACCTCGTCAGTCAGGCCCTCGTTGCGCTGGCTTTCCAAATCCCTTGCCAACGAAAACTGAAAGCTGCGGAAGCTACCAAAGCCAAGCTTGCGGCAGAAGCGAGAAACGGTCGCCTCGGACGTGGCGGCGGCGCGCGAGAGCTGAGCCGCCGTGAGGCGTGGCGCCTCGGACTGGTGCTCCAATATATAGTCGACAATGCGCTGCTCGGACTCGCTATATCCCTGATGGGTACTAATGAGGGAAAGCGCGCTCTTGCTACTATCGGTCATGGATGGCTCCTGGTTGGCATGAAAATCGGACTCGTTTTGTAATGTCATAGTATAGGGGGATTGTCAATTACAAGATACACCTTGCCGTTTCAAGTGTTGATGGTAAACTTTCACTTACCGTTTACGGTTATGAAAGAACCTTTCACCGGAGAATTGCGCCTTGTCTCTTCTCACGCGGACGGTAGGTTGGTATCTTTCAGTTGTGGAAAAGCGCGCAAGGACGCGCGTGTAGGGGAGCGCCTGCGGGCGCAAAACTTAAAAAGGAGGGACACATGGCTAAGTTTGACATCATTGCCGCGACCGGTTGCCCGACCGGCATTGCGCACACCTTCATGGCGAAGGAGGCGCTGGAGAAGGCAGCTGCCGAGCGCGGTCTGACCATTAAGGTCGAGACTCATGGCCAGGTCGGTGTCGAGAACGAGCTCACTAAGAGCGAGATCGCTGGCGCCAAGGCCGTCGTCGTCGCAGCTGACAAGGATGTCCAGGCCGAGCGTTTTGCCGGCAAGCCCATGGTTTCCGTTGGTGTATCCAAGGCCCTGTCCGTTGAGGCCGCCGGTAAGCTGATTGACCGCGCGCTCGCCGCCAAGGGCGACAGCACGGTTGCAGCCGCTGCCGATGTCGAGGACGAGGTCGAGGAGAAGGAGTCCATCGGCCACGTCATCTACAAGCACCTTATGAACGGCGTCAGCCATATGCTGGTCTTCGTCGTCGCCGGTGGTGTCCTGACCGCCGTTTCGTTCCTGTGGGGCATCACGTCCTTCGATTCGACGGCTGCCGACTACAACAGCTTCGCCGCTATGCTCAAGATCATCGGCGGCATTGCCATGAACCTCATGGTTCCCGTGCTTTCCGCCTACATCGCCGAATCCATCGGCAAGCGCCCGGCGCTCGTCCCCGGTTTTGTTGCCGGCATGATCGCCATCCAGGGCCTGCCTGTTAACGCCGAGACCGGCCTGATCGACGCTGGTGGCGCCGGCGTGGGCTTCGGCTTCCTCGGCGGCATCGTCGGTGGCTTCCTCGCCGGTTATGTCATCCTACTGCTCGAGAAGGTCTTTGCCGGTCTGCCCAAAAACCTGGACGGCCTCAAGGCAATCTTCCTGTACCCGCTGTTCTCGACGGCTATCGTCGGCCTGGTCATGCTCGGCATTTCCGGCCCCATGGCTGCCATCAACACCGCCATGATGGACTTCCTCAAGGGTCTGTCCGCCTCTGGCGCCGTTGTTCTGGGTCTTGCTATCGGCTGCATGTGCGCCTTTGACATGGGCGGCCCGGTCAACAAGGCTGCTTATGTCACCGGTACCGCTATGCTCACCGAGGCCCTGGCCGCCGGTGTTGGCACCGACACCTACAACTTCGGTACCAACTTCATGGCTGCCGTCTCCGCCGCTTGCATCGTTCCGCCGCTGATCACCACCTTCGCCGTCGTTGTCGGCAAGAAGTACTTCAGCCAGGAGGATCATGACGCCGGTATCGTCAACCTCATCCTTGGTTGCACCCACATCACCGAGGGCGCCATTCCGTTCATGACCAAGAACATCTGGCCCGTCATGCCCATCATGATGCTCGGTTCCTCTATCGCTTCGATCCTGACCATTATGTTCAACGTTCACGATCCGGCGCCTCACGGTGGCTTCCTGGTCCTGCCCGTTGTCGAGAACGGTCCGCTGTGGGTCCTCGCGATCCTCATCGGCGCCGTTGTCGGTGGCATCCTGTTCGTGGCCTTCAAGAAGCACGACTTCGAGAAGAATCAGAAGGCCGCTCCTGCTGCTCCCTCTAAGTCGGTCGAGGCTCCCAAGCCCGCTGTTGTCGAGGCCCCCAAGGCCGAGGCTGCCGACTTTGTGAAGGTCGAGAACGTTTTTGTCGCCGAGGACTTCACTTCTCGTGACGAGGCTCTGAGCTTCGTTTCCAACCAGGCTGTCAAGGCCGGTATCGCCAGTGACGCCGACGCCGTGATGAACGCCTTCCTGGCTCGCGAGGCCGAGGGCACCACGGGCATGATGGAGGGCTTCGCCATTCCGCATGCCAAGTCCGACGCCATTACCGAGGCTGCCGTCATCGTCGTCAAGGACGAGTCTGGCGTGACCGGTTGGGACACCATGGACGGCGCTCCCGTCAACGTGGCCATCGCTCTGCTCATCCCGGGTGCCCAGGCTGGCACCACGCACCTCAAGATCCTGTCCAAGGTCGCCGAGGCGCTCATGGACGAGGACTTCCGTGCCACCGTCAAGGGTTCCACCGACGCCGCCGAGATCGCAAAGACGATCAACGCCCGCCTGGTCTAATCCCACAGTTCGCGAATTACATCGCCCCCTGTAATAAAGGTGGAGACCCTCTCCAGGGCCTCCGCCTTTTTCGAAAATAGAGAACACACCGGTTGATCCCATCAGCCAGAATTCCTTTCAGCCGACATTGCTCTGGACCGACCGAGTTTCCGCAGCTTGCTCGCCGGGCGGGGCGATTAAGTTTGTCGCGAGTTCCGCACGCAAAGGAAAGCACTTAATGTGCTTTCCGTCTTACGCAGGACTGTAGAGCAGCAAACTTAACCGCCCCGCCCGGCGAGCAAGCGGACGACAAACACATCTGTCCAATAATTCGTCTGAAACACAATGAAAAACCGTTTGATGTGAGTTAATATAAACAACGTCGTGAATCTGACTCCTGCCACATGCATGACAGGGGTTAAACACAAAAAAGGAGTCAACTATGGTTTCTGAGAAGGCTACCCTCGTTAATCCTCAGGGTCTGCACATGCGTCCGGCTGGTCTGTTCGCCTCCACCATGGGCAAGTACGCCTGTGACGTGACGGTCGTCACCCCCGAGAAGGAGGTCAACGGCAAGTCCCCGATGGCCCTCATGGCTGCTGGTATCCCCTGCGGCACCGAGGTTGAGGTCAAGTGCGACGGCGCTGATGAGGCCGAGGCTCTGGCTGCTGCCATCGAGCTCATCAAGAGCGGTCTTGGCGAGTAGAACTCAAACGGGTCGCATGTTGAACAACTAAGTTCATGTTTGGGGGCGCAGTGACCTGTTTTAAGGTAGCTGCGCTCTTTTGTCATGGATATGGCAAAACGCTTTATCACATGACACGGAGAGAGGAATGGGAATGTATCAGGGAGTCAACGCTTCTGAGGGCATCGGTATCGGCACCGTCATGGTCGCCGTCGATCCCGACTTGACGTTTGAGCCGCACGAGGTTGCTGATTCGGCAGCAGAGAAGGAGCGCTATCAGACCGCTCTTTCGGTCTTCTGCGATAAGACCCAGGCTCAGGCCGACCACATGAAGGAGACGGTGGGCGAGGCCGAGGCCGAGATCATGAGCGGACACATTGTCCTGGCTCAGGACCCGGGCATGACCGACGCCATCAACGCCGCCATTGATGGCGGCACCTGCGCCGAGCAGGCGCTCATGGACACCTCGACCATGTTCGAGAACATGTTCCTGTCCATGGACGATGAGATGTTCCGTCTGCGCGCGGCCGACATCGCCGACATCCGCACCGGTATTCTGGCCGAGCTGCTGGGCAAGGAGGTCGTCGATCTCTCCGTCCTGCCCGAGAACACCGTCGTTGTCGTGCACGACCTCACGCCGTCGATGACCGCCACGATCGACAAAGCTCACGTTGCCGGTATCGTCACCGAGACCGGTGGCCGTACGTCGCACTCCGCGATCATCGCACGTGCCCTCGAGATTCCAGCCGTCCTTTCGGTTTCCAACAGCTGCACCGCACTGCGCAACGGCATGACCGTCGTCGTCGACGGTGGCAAGGGTGTTGTCGAGGCCGATCCCGACGAGGAGACGCTTGCCGCCTACACCGCCAAGGCCGAGGCCTTCGCTGCCGAGAAGGCAGCCCTCGAGTCCTTCCGCGGCAAGCCTTCTGTGACTGCCGATGGCATCAAGAAGATCATCGCCTGCAACATCGGCAACCCCGATGACGTGCCCAACGCGCTCGATCACGACGCCGAGGCTATCGGCCTGTTCCGCTCCGAGTTTCTGTTCATGGACTCCGCCGAGCTTCCTTCCGAGGAGGAGCAGTTCAACGCCTACCGCAAGGTCGCCAGTGCGCTTAAGGGCGCTCCGGTCATCATCCGCACGCTCGATGTGGGTGGCGACAAGGAGATTCCGTACCTGCACATGGTCAAGGAAGAGAACCCCTTCATGGGCTTCCGCGCCGTGCGTTACTGCCTGGCCAACCCCGACCAGTACAAGGTGCAGCTCCGCGCCCTGCTGCGCGCCAGCGCCTTTGGCGACGTCAAGATCATGATCCCGCTCGTCACCTGCGTCGAGGAAGTCGTGGCCGTTAAGGAGCTCGTCGAGCAGTGCAAGGCTGAGCTGACCGAAGAGGGCCGCAAGTTCAACGAGAACATCGAGGTCGGCATTATGGTCGAGACGCCTGCCGCCTCGCTGCTCGCTGACCGCCTGGCCGAGGTCGCCGACTTCTTCTCCATCGGCACCAACGACCTGATTGGCTACACCATGTGCGCCGACCGTGGCAACGACACCATCTCCAACCTGTACCAGGTGTACTATCCCGCCGTGCTCCGCTCTCTCAAGAACATCATCGAGAGCGGCGTGAAGGCAGGCATCATGGTCGGCATGTGCGGCGAGGCCGCTGCCGATCCGCTGCTTGAGCCGCTGTTGATCAGCTGGGGCCTGGAGGAGTTCTCGATGAGCGCTCCGTCGATCCTGCGCGCCCGCAAGACCATCAGCCAGTGGACCAGGGCCGAGTGCGACGAGCTCGCCGAGAAGGCGCTCGCCTGCAACACCGCCGCCGAGGTCAAGGCGCTGCTCGAGTCCGCGGCTCGCTAATTTGGTATCAGAGGTAACCGCGTGGCTGGAATGGGCCGGCCACGCGGCCCTCACGTATACAGGGGGTACTGTAAATGTTCTACACGCTAACTGCTAACCCGGCTGTCGACATGACGGTTTCGAGCTCTCCGCTTGAGCCCGATGAGAACGTCCGCACCGGTTCGGCCAGCTACACGGCCAACGGCAAGGGCCTCGACGTGTCCTTCGCCTTCAAGAAGATGGGGGTCGACACCGTCGCGCTCGGCTTCTTCGCTGGCTTCACCGGCAAGTTTATCGTCGAGGAGGTCATGAACCTCGGTTGCCTGTGCCGCCCGGTCTGGACCGACGGTATCACGCGCATCAACACCTACGTCAACGATGGCCAGCACGAGTACGGCATCCTGAACCCCGGCGCTCCGATTACGCCGCAGCACCAGGAGGAGCTCTACAACATCCTGGACACCGCGGGCGATCTTGAGTGCCTGATCGTCTCCGGCTCCGTGCCTCCCAAAGCCACGCCCGACTTCCTGGCTCAGGTCATGGAGCACGCTCAGGCTCGTGGCGCCGACGTCGTCCTGGACCTGTCCTCCGACAAGCTCAAGGAGCTCGCTCACAAGAAGCCGCTGCTCATCAAGCCGAACCATCACGAGATGAAGGCTATCTTCGGTGTGCCGGTCGATACCGACGACGAGGTCCGCATTGCCATGAAGCTGGCTCACGAGGCCGGCGTTCAGAACGTGCTGCTCACCCGTGGTAGCCGCGGCGACGCCTACTTCTCTAACGGCGAGGACATCTGGTACGCGAAGCGTGAGTTCAACATCAAGTTGGTCTCTTCCGTCTGCGCCGGCGACTGCACCCTCGCTGCGTTCCTGCACAAGTGGTACAAGAACCGCGACAACGTCGAGGAGGCCATGAAGCTCGCTATGGCCACCGGTGCCAACGTTGCCGAGTCCGTCGGCATTGGCGACTTTGGTCACGTCGACGAGTACAGCAAGCGCATTGCTGTCCGCAAGCTCGATCGTCAGTAATCGAAACGCGACATATTCGTGCGCATGCGGCGCCCCGGTTTCGCCCGGGGCGCCTTTTTTGTTCGCCCATGGGGGAGACATGTTCTGCCGTACTTCATCGCTTTCACACCGTTTACCGAGTTGTCCTAGCCTTTTTCCGATGTGTGGAATATACTTTCATTAACACGTTGCCTTGTGAAAGGAACATTCATGATTTACACGCTCACTGCAAATCCCGCCATCGACTACAATATCGCCTGTGACGGTCTTGACGCCAACACCGTCACGCGTACCCGCAACGCCGTTTACACGCCCAACGGCAAGGGTCTCAACGTCTCGTTCACCCTCGATCACTACGGCGTCGACACCACGATCCTGGGCTTCTTCGCCGGCTTTTCTGGCGAGTTTATCGTCAAGGGCGCCGAGGCCCTGGGCGTACCCGTCAAGCCCGTGTGGACCGATGGCATCACGCGCGTCAACGTGTTCCTCAACGCGGGCCCCGATACCGAGTACAACATGGTCAACGCCGGTGCCGCCATCAACGAGGCCAACGAGCAGGAGATGTTCGAGCTCATCGATTCGCTCGACGACATGACCTGCCTGGTCATTAGCGGCTCACTGCCCCCCAACACTTCCGAGGGTTTCCTGTCCGAGGTGCTTCGCCGCGTCAAGGCCAAGGGTGCCGAGTTCGTGCTCGATATCTCGAGCCATCAGCTGGCAGACCTCATTGCCATGGAGCCTCTGCTGATTAAGCCTAATGACGACGAGCTGCTCGATATCTTTGGCATTAAGGTAAGCGGCGGCGACGATGAGTCCGTCAAGGGTGCCATGGCCGAGCTGCACGCCAAGGGCGCTAAGAACGTGCTGCTGACGCTCGGCGGCAACGGCGCGTACTTCTCCAACGGCGAGCACATCTGGTTTGCCAACCGTACTTTTGAGGTTAAGCTGCTGTCGACCGTCTGCGCGGGCGACTCCTCCCTGGCCGCTTTCCTGTCCGTGTGGCACGACGCCCCCGAGCGCGTCGAGGACGCCCTGCGCCTGTCGATGGCAACCGGCGCCAACGTGGTCGAGTGCCCGGGTCTGGGTGACTTTGCCAAGGTGGAGGAGTACAAGAAGGGTATTGCCATCCGTCAGGTTTGCTAGCGCGGCACACGGTTACATTCTTTGCTTGTCGATCACCCGTCTCGGCTTTTCGAGACGGGTGTTTTTTTAAGATTGCTGTCGAGCCCTTGGGGCTCAATCGTGCGCGAAGTGGGTTCGTGTGTGCGCCTTCTTCTGTTTCTTGCTAGACTTCTTGAGAACCAACAATCAATACACTCGCAATTGCAGGAGGCCACAGGAATGTGCACAGTTTCGCTTAACGCTACGCAGCCGTCAGCCGCCTCCCTGCGCGTCCTACGCGCGCTCGAGTCAGCTGGTCTTGAGGCTTGGTACGTAGGCGGTTGGGTACGTGATGCCCTTATGGGATGCCCCAGCCACGATGTTGATATGTGCTGCAGCGGCCTGTGGCAGGAGTCCAAGACAGCACTCGAGGCTGCCGGCATTGCGGTGGTTGAATCGGGCATTAAATTTGGCGGCATCACCGCCATTAGTGATGGCGAGCGCATCGAGGTCACTACGTACCGCCTGGACGGCTTTTACACCGATGGCCGCCATCCGCAAAGCGTGGAGCGTGCGGCGTCGCTTGAGGACGATCTGGCGCGCCGCGACTTTACCGTCAACGCCATGGCCTGGCATCCCGAGCGCGGGCTTGTCGACCGCTACGACGGCCAGGGTGATTTGGAGCGAAAGCTGATCCGTGCCGTCGGCGATCCCAAGCGTCGCTTTAACGAGGATGCCCTGCGCATGCTGCGTGCGGTGCGTTTTGCCTGCCGCCTGGACTTTGTGATTGAGCCCGAGACTAAGCGTGCCCTTGCCGAGTGCGCGCCGCTGCTCGATGCCGTGACGCGCGAGCGTGTGGGCATTGAGCTCGAGGGCATCCTTTCGACCGGCCACGGGGGAGACGCCATGCTGCGCTACCCCGAGCTTGTTTGCGCCGCCGTGCCCGAGTTGGCAGCGGGTCGCGGGTTTGATCAGCGCAGCGTCTACCATGCCTTTAACGTTTACGAGCATATTGCCCGCGTGCTGACGGTGGCAGGGGAGCTGGCGCTGTGTGACGGCGTCGCGCCCTCGTCGAGCCTGATGTGGGCGGCGTTTTTGCACGACGTTTCCAAGCCCGAGTGTTTTACGGTCGACCATGCGGGCAGCGGCCACTTTTACGGTCATCCCGAGCTCGGGGCCAAGAAGGCGCGCGTCATTATGGATCGCCTGGCGCTTTCGCATGACCTGATCCGTGACGTGTGTCTGCTCATCAAGTATCACGATAAACCGTTGCGCCCCGAGCGTTCCTGTCTGCTCAATATGATGCGCTTGCTTTCGGGCGAGGGCGTCGACACCGCCCGCCTGATGGACGAGCTCATGGATCTCAAGCGTGCCGATACGCTCGGCAAGGCCCCGTCGTGCTTCTATTACGTCGAGACCATCGAGGAGATGCGCGCGCTGGCGCACGAGCTACTGGAGGCAGGGGAGCCCTATACGCTCAAGATGCTCGCCATCAACGGCGGCGATCTGATCCGCGCCGGTGTGAAGCCGGGGCCCGAGCTAGGTCAGCTTCTCAACGCAGCGCTCGACGCCCTGATCGAGGACAACATCCCCAACGACCGCGAAGCTCTTTTGGTCCATCTCAACCTAGGGTAGTTAAATTGGGACGGGGCTTTTTTAGCTACCCCTGCTGGCAGCACCGGCGGTTCGGTCGATTGACGGCTAGGGCAGCTAAAAAAGCCCCGTCCCAAATTAACTACCTTGCTGACCTGCGCGTTCCATAACCTGCCGACAAATTTTCGGCAATTTGTAATTTTTTCTTGCGCTCGCGTTTTTTGTCCCGTAATATATTTCCTCGCAGCACGGCAGTGCAGATGTCATGTGGCCCGTTCGTCTAGCGGTTTAGGACGCCGCCCTCTCAAGGCGGAGATCACCAGTTCGAATCTGGTACGGGCTACCATTTCTTTTCTGCCGAGATTTATGGCCCGTTCGTCTAGCGGTTTAGGACGCCGCCCTCTCAAGGCGGAGATCACCAGTTCGAATCTGGTACGGGCTACCACGCATCTGATACCCGGACTTCCCACGGAAGGCCGGGTTTTTTATTATCAAACAACCGTCTGCAATTCCCGTTTGAACAAGAGCTTTGCGTTCTGCTTATGGCCCTTACGGGTACAATAACCAAGTTATTTTGACTGTTAGAAGGAGTCTCATGACGGAGTCCTCTCAGCATACGTCCAAGCCCCTGGTCGAGGTTGAGGCCTCGGGCGGCGATGACAATAAGAGCGCACGCCGCGGCGCCATCTTTATCGGCGTTGTGCTGGTGGGTTATATCCTCTATCTGGTGGTAACCGGGCAGATGGGGCAGTTCTGGGCTGCTATGTCGAGCGTCCAGGCGCCCTGGCTCGTTGTCGCGTGTCTATGCATGTTCATGTATCTGTTCTTTGGCATTGTGGCCTATGCGATCGCCGTCTGGCTCGACCCCAATTCACCCGTCGGCATTCGCGACCTGATCTCTGTCGAGGCTAGCGGCATCTTTTTTGGTAACCTGACGCCCATGATGATGGGCTCGACTCCTGCCCAGATTTACCGCCTGACCAAAGCGGGCCAAAATGTCGGCGAGGCCGGCGCCACGCAGTTCACGCGTTTTATCGTGTATCAGTTTGGCCTTGTTGCCTGGGGTGCTATCCTGCTACTTGCTCGCATGCCGTTTTTCGCCGAGCGCTATGGCGACATGACACTGCTGTGCGTCTTTAGCTTTGGCGGACACTGCTGCATCTTGCTAGGTATCTTTGCCGTCGCGCTCATGCCTAAGACCGTCACGCGCGTCGCCCATTGCATCATTAATTGGCTCGAGCGCATAGGTGTCTCGTCCACTAAGATCGAGGGATGGCGCACGTTTGTCGATGGCGAGGTCTATTCGTTCTCCGAGAAGTTCAAGCTTTCGGCTGGCCATTTTTCGTCCATGCTGCTCACCGTGTTTATCACCATGCTGCAGCTCGCGTTTTTCTATCTGGTGCCGTATTTTCTGATGCTTGCCTTTGGCCACCACGAGGTCGACTTTTTCTCGGTCATGGCCGCGAGCGCCTTTGTTCAGCTCCTCAGCTCTGCTGTTCCCCTGCCCGGTGGCACCGGCGGTGCCGAGGGTGGCTTCGCGCTTTTCCTGGGTCATTTTTTTGGATCGGCTTCGACCGCCGGCTATCTGCTGTGGCGCCTCATTACGTTTATTGCGCCGACCATTTTGGCTGCGCCCCTGCTGGGCCTTAAGAGCGCCCACAACGAGAGCATCCATGCGCGCTGGGATCGCGTGATGTGCAAGCTCGGCCGCACGCCTCAGACGCCCTCTGCGCCCACTAAGCCGCACCCCACGAATGCTGTTACCGTTGATCCCAAGAAGCACGCTCAGAAGGCTTCTGGGACCGCTAAGCCGGCTCATAAAGCCTATGTGCGCCAGACAGGCGATGGTATTCGCGTATCTCCGTCGGCACTCAATAAGAAGAAGCACCTTAAGTCGCAGTAGGGCAGTCGTGCGTTCTTCATGATGCGGGGCATATTTGTGCTGTATGGGGGATAATCCTCTTACGTAGATTATCTCTCATCTGTTGATGAGTGCCCGTATATCGAAGGGACACGCCCATGGCCACCAGCAAACCGCGTATTGATCGCCGCATCGTTCGCAGCCGCACTGCCATCCTTTCCGCTTTCGAGCGCCTGCTCATGGAAAAGCCGCTGGCAGACATTACGGTGAGTGCCATCGCGCGCGAGGCCAATGTCGACCGCAAGACCTTTTACGTTCACTTTGGTACGGTTGATGGCTTGCTCGATGCCATTGCCGTCGATGTGGTGGAGATGATTGTCGACTCGGTCGAGAAAACGCTTGCTTCCATGGACGGTGACACCAACGAGCGCGCCCTGGGCGCGGCGGCGACCTTCTTTAAAACCGTTAACGAGGCACTGTGCAACAACCTGCTGCTCAATCGCCAGCTCATCGAAAACATTCCGCTTGACGACTTTATGGCTCGCCTGCGTGTGCCGCTCGAGCACGAGATTGCCGAGCGCGGCCTGCTGCCCGAGGGCATTAAGGACGAAATGTTCGAATACTACCTGGCGTTCTTGCTGTCCGGTATTATCGGCATCTATCGCACGTGGGCATTGTCCGATGGCTCGGTCGCCATTGAGCGCGTCTCGGCAGTCGCCAACGACCTGACTCTGAACGGTCTTTCGAGCTTGGAGACCCGTTTGTCCTAGCGCGGGCGCCCCTCCCGAGGCGCCCGCGTCTTTGCTGCCTGCTCCGTTATCAAGCGCTAGCAGTTGCTCTTGAGCTTGCGGCCCTGCTGTTCAAACTTATGCATGTCGCTGTCGGCCATGCCCTGCGTCTCGTCCTCATGGCGTTTGATGTAGAGCGGATCGTCGGGATCGTTCCAAATGCGTTCTGCCACGGGCGCCCAGGCCTCGGCTGCGGCGCGGGTCTTTTCGCGCAGTTGCTCGGGCGATTCCTTCTCGACCAGGTCGGTGCTCTTGGCACCGGTCTCGGCCACCATCTTGGGCAGCACGTCGGGGTTCTCGAGCATGGGGCAGGGCTTGAGATAGTTGTCGTTGAACGGCTGGCCCTCGTAGTATTTCATAAAGAGGGGAGAGCGCAGCGCATCGAGCAGGCTCACATCGTGGATGTTGGCGTTGGAATAGTGGATGAACACGCAGGGCTCCACGTCGCCCGCTGCATTGATGTGCAGGTAGCGGCGACCACCGGCGATGCAGCCGCCCACGAACTCACCGTCATTTTGGAAGTCGAGCGTAAAGAGCGGCTTTTTCTCGCGCATCTCGCGTATAAAACGATACATGTGCTCACGCTGTTCGGGCGTGGGCATGAGCTCTGAGGTGGCGTTGCGCCCGACAGGCATAAAGTGGAAGTACCAGCAGAAGAGCGCTCCCTCGCGGATCATCCAATCCATGTTTTCCTCGGTGGCGACGGTATCGGCGTTGGCGCTCGTCCAGCAGGTCGATATTCCAAAGGGCAGATTGCGCTCGCGCAGGAGCTTCATGGCATGCTCGATCTTGACGTAGGTGCCCTCGCCGCGGCGGGCATCGGTGGTGTGCTCGTTGCCCTCGGCGCTGATGGCAGGGACAAAGTTTGCCACGCGGATCATGTCATCGCAAAACGCCTCGTCGATCAGGGTGGAGTTGGTGAAGCAAAGGAACACACAATCTTGGTGCTTTTCACAGATCTTGATGAGGTCGTGCTTGCGGACGAGCGGCTCGCCGCCCGTATAGATGTAGATATGCGTGCCGAGCTCTTTGCCCTGCGTGATGATAGAGTCGATGTCTTCAAATGAGAGATTCTGCTTATAGCCGTACTCGGCTGCCCAGCAGCCCGTGCAATGCAGGTTACAGGCGCTCGTGGGGTCGAGCAGGATGGCCCACGGAATATTGCACTGGTACTTTTCGCGGCTTTTTTCCTGCTGCGGCCACGCGAGCAGGTTGCCGTCGACAATCAGTGCCTTGAGCAACTTGGTGCGCATATCGGGATTGAGGGTGAAGACGCGCATGATCAGGTCATACCAGTTGCCGCGGCTCTTGATGACGTTGGTGAACGCCTCGCGCTGCGCGGGAAATACGCGATCGGGGACCAGCTTGTTCACAAGGTCCATGATTTTGTCGATGTTTTCCTGCGGGTTGTCGTCGAGATAATCGATGAGTTTGTTGAGCGCTGCGCGCTCCGCTGACTGTGTAAGCGACATGAGCATATCCTTTCACGTGTACTTCGTGTGAGATAATACCCATATGTGGAATTAAATGCGTCTAAAGAATCCGTAATGTGTCTATTCAACGAATCAATTTGATTTGGGGCGAAGTGTCATGCCCCGACACCTTCTAAGTTACGTTGAAATAGTGTCTAATATGCGCTTTTAAACGCATAAACAGTCAGTATTTCACCGCAACGTATGGGTGGTTGCTTACTGATAGCGGAGACACTCGACCGGGTCGAGCTTTGCGGCGCGGCGGGCGGGGTAGAAGCCAAAGATTACGCCGATGCCGACTGAAACCGCAAAGGCGAGCAACACCGTCGTAAGGGAAAAGCTCGGCGTAATCGTCCCGCTGGCTCCAAACTCGCTCATAATGCTCGAGTTGGCGGCAAAAAACGCGAGCCCCCATGCCAGCAGATAGCCGATCGCAACACCGAGAATGCCGCCGGTGATGCACAGTGCCGAGGATTCGGCCAAAAACTGAGAGGTGATATCACGTCGGCTTGCACCAAGCGCGCGACGGATGCCGATCTTGCGGATGCGCTCAGTCACGCTGGTGAGCATCATGTTCATAATGCCGATACCGCCGACAAGCAGCGAGATACTGGCGACAGCACCCATGATGAGCGAGAATGCGCCCATAAAGGAGTTGAGTGCATCGATGGCGCTTTTCATGGAGGTCGCCGATACACTGTCATACTCATCATCCTCCGCGATGCCTTTCATCGCGCGCACCTTGGACTCGATGGTCTTGCAGAGCTCATCCATGTCCGTGCCCTCGGCGGCAAGTGCCGTCACGCTGGGGAATGAAGGATTCTCGTCGCCAAATAGGCCGGAGATGGTTTCACGTGGCATATACAAAGTGAGCGAGCCCATGGAGTCGCTGCCGCCATCAATCACGCCTACAATCTGCACCTCGCCGTTGGACACCTTGATGGTTTTTCCCAGCGCATCTCGTTCGTTGCCGCAAAGCTGATCGGCGCCGCCGCGGCTGATGAGCGCCACGCGCGAGCCTGCCTTTGACTCGACATCGGTGTAGGTGCGCCCCGCAACGAGCTTACTGGCACCCACGGCGTCGAGCATGTCGCTATCGACACCCTGTGCCATGACGGTATAGCTTTTATCGCCGGTCTTGTACTCGGTGTACGCGCTGTTGACAATGCCGATCTGTTCTATCTGCGGCACCAGTTTTTGAAGCTTCTGGACGTCAGAATCAGAGAGTTCTTGGGACGAATAGATCTGAACCATGCGAGCTGCGTTGAGGCCCAGGCTGTTTACCAAGCTGTTTTGGATGCCACCGATGAGCGAAGTCATGGCAATGACCGAGGCGATGCCGATGACAATGCCCAGGATGGTGAGCAGGCTGCGCCCCATGTTGGCCTCGAGCGAGTGAAGGGCTTCCTGGATGAGATCGCGGGCGCTCATGCCATCACTCCTTTCGGCGGGTTGGCGGAGGCGGAAATCATGGGCAGGCTATCTACGGCGCTGCGCAGGGTCCGCGGTGCATGCGGAATATACGCGCCGTCGTGAATGCGACCGTCGCGGATGGTCACGGCACGGTCGGCCTCGGCGGCGATGCCGGGGTCGTGTGTGATAAGCACGATGGTTTTGCCGCGCTCCTGGAGCTTGCGGAAGGTTTCCATGACAAGCGCCCCGGTTGTCGAGTCCAGGTTTCCCGTCGGCTCGTCAGCCAAAATGATGGGCGGATCGTTGACGAGGGCACGTGCGATGGCGACACGCTGCATCTGGCCGCCCGAGAGCTCGGATATGCGGTGGTCCCAGTGGTCGACGGGCAGCGTGACGGCCTGCAGCGCGTGCACGGCGCGCATTTCTCGCTGGCTACGGGGCACGTTAGTGTATGCCAGCGGCAGCATGACGTTTTCGATAACCGACAGGCGCGGCAGCAGGTTGAAGCTCTGAAAGACAAAGCCGATGCTCAGGGCGCGGACTTCGGTGAGCTCGTCATCATCGAGCTCGGCCACGTTGAGGCCCTGCAGGTAATAATCGCCTGCCGTCGGTTTGTCCAGGCAGCCCAGGATGTTCATGAGCGTTGACTTGCCCGAGCCCGATGGGCCGGTGATGGCGACGAACTCGCCGGGATCTACTGCCAGGCTCACGTTGTGCAAGATATGGGCGCAACCCGCCTCGCTCTCAAAGATGCGATGCACGTTGCGAATGTCGATGACGGGACGCATTACATGCCCTCGTCGGCAGACATGCTGCCCGAATCCGCGCTGTAGCCGTCGTCAGCCGTTGCGTCCGCTCCGGTGTCCATGACGAGGGTGTCGCCATCGCGCAGCTTGGTAACCGGCACGTTAGTGTTGATCTCGTTGCCCTGGTCGTCGCGCTTGACCTGCGTCTTACCGACTACAGCCTCGTTGTCGTTTTGCGCCACGACGGTCACCTTCACGCGGCGCGTCTTTTTGCCCTCCGAATCGGTGGCCAGATTGACGTAATATTGCTCGCCATCTTCGGTCATCAGCGCCATGGTCGGCACCATCACCACGTCGTGGAGCTTCTCGGTCACTACCGAGACCTCGGCAGTCATACCCGGCTTAAGGCGACTGTCGGGTGCTTCGATGAGGATGTCGACGTTAAAGGTCACGCTGCCGCCGCTCCCGGAGGAGAAGTCGGAGGTTGCCACCGAGGCGATAGCCGTGACGGTGCCCTGGCTCACGATATCGGGAAACGCGGGATAGGTCACGTTGGCGCTTTGGCCCACGGCAATTTTGGCGATATCCTTTTCGCCCACCTGAACCGTCACCTTCATCTTGGACAGGTCGGCGATCTGCATGCACTGCTTGCCGCCGCTCGTATCGCTTTCGCCCATGATCATGCCGCCTGTTACCGTGGCGCCCACCTTGGCGTTGAGCTCCACGATGCTGCCCGAGCTCGGGGCCGTGATCGTACGGCTGGCGGCCTTGGCGTTCGCCTGATCGAGGTTTGCCTGGGCCGATGCGAGGCTGCGCTGCGCGGCCGATACGGCGTTCGTGTCCGCTGATGCGGCGGAGATGCCAGCCGCTGCGGAAGCTTCGTCGACGTCCGTCGTTGGGGTGGCCTGCGCGGCAGTTGCGGCTTTCTGCGCGTTGGCGAGGTCTTCCTGAGCTGCTGCAACTGCGCGCTGCGCCTCGGCAACGTTGCGATCGAGCTCGTCGTTTTTAATGGTCATAAGCACGTCGCCCTCGTTGACGGATTGGCCTGCCTGCACGTTTATCGAATCGACCGTGCCGTCGACAGAAGGGGAGACCACTGAGGACGAAATGGGTTTGAGCTGGCCTTTCGCTTCGACCGTTGTGCTAAACGTGCCCTCGGTCACCATGTCGGTCGCAGGCCCGCTATCGCCCTGTGGCTGCGCATTGATAACCAGGGTTGCGACAATGGCAATGAGCGCGATGACACCCACGATGCCGGCGGCAATGCCGCGTCGAATCAGTTTTTTGCGTCGACGTTCGGCACGTTTTGCCTTGAGCTTGGCATATGCCTCTTCATCGGAAATCTCGGCCGTGTCGTTCGTGCGTCCGCTCTCCTTGTCGGCATGTACGTCTGTGATCAGAGGAAGCGTTTCGGTGATACCTTCGGGCGTGTGCTCGGTATTATCCGGGCCCGGGGTGATCGTGGAGACATTCGGCATAGCGTCTCCTTTATAGAAAGAACCTCGATAAGTATATGCGCCCACCGGTTGGGGCAGGCGCATAGGACGGTTTCTTTCGGAACTGTTAGATTGGTCGCAGCGGTTCCACGCTGTATGAATGCGCGCGTTGCACTACGAGTGGACAACCACGCACAGGCCGACTTTGATGCAGTCGTGAAGTGCCTTGGCGTCGGCCAGGCGCAGGTTGATGCAACCGTGGCTGCCGCACCACTTGTACGACTCGGCGTTATCGAAGCTCTTGTCGTTTTGCCAGGTGGCATCGTGGAAGCCGATCATGTTGCCCTCAAACGGCATCCAGTAGCTCACCGGGCTCTCGTATTTGGGCTTGCCCGTCTCGGGGTCCTTGGCGCCAATCAGCGTGCTCGCGCCGTCGTTGCTGTTGATCTGCCAGACGCCTTCGGGAGTGGCGTCCTCACCCGGCTTTCCTGAGATAAAGTTGGCCTCCCACACGATATTGCCGCTCTCGTCGTAGTAGCGCGCGTGCTGCTCGGACAGATCGACATCGACGTATGCCTTCCAGTCGGGCTCTCCCTTTGCGGTAAAGGTGTCGGCCTTCTGGGAGTACTTGATCTCGATTTCGCCGGTCTGCTTGTTGTTAATGGCGTCCTCGACCTGCTTGGCGAGCGAGCCGCTGTCGATGGACCAACCAAAGTCGCCGCCTTCAACTGCGCATTGCTTGCCATCGGCGCGCGTCCACCAGCGAGTGGAGCCCACGGTGTTAAAGCCGTTGGCGAGCTCGGTTGCCCAGCTGCTGATCTGTGACGTATCGAGTGTGGGGTTGGCCGGATCGGCAAAGCTGATCCACTGCAACACGGAGCTGCCATCAACCTTGCCGGCATCCTCGCCGTTGAGCTTGAGGGTCACGTTGACGCCCAGGAAGTTGTTGGCGGCATCGCATGCGGCCTGAATCTGATCATCGGTAAGCGTTCCATTGAGCGGCTCATAGGCATCGTTGCCGAGCTTGGAAAGGTCTACGGTCTCGGACAGCGAGGAAAGCTCGAGCTCGGCATACTTAATAACATGCTTGCGGTCGAGTTTTTCGTTGGAGCGCGCCTTCTCGACGGTAAACTTGCCGGCCTGCTCGTCATAGGAGCTATTGGCCTCGAACGTGCCCGAACGCCCCTCGTTAAACTCGTCGATGGCGGCGCCCAGATCCTCCTCAAACTTCTTTTGGTTAAAAGTGTCGGAGAGCATGGACAGGTCGACGTCTTGATCAAGATCGACTTCGTTGGAGGTAGCGGTTGTTTTGGTCTTTCCGCTTAAGGATTCCACAAGGCGGACCGGCCATACAAAGGCTTCGTTGTGGCTGATAATCTCTTTTGCGGCAGTTTCGCCGTCGACGATGGGCTCATCGGACTCGGGCTGATAGGTCCAGCTAAAGTCATCGCCTGTCACGGTGAGCTTATAGTGCTTCCATGCCGAGTTGACCTTGGTGGCGGCAGACGAAGCGTTGGAAAACGAGACGTCGACGCCGGCGATGGTGGTATTGGGGTAGGCTACCTGCGAAAACGCTACGACGCCTACGATATAGACAATGACGATAAGACCCAGGACGACAAAGAGCGTCGTCTTTTTGCCCGACTTATTGTTCTCGGCGGGTTTGCGCGCGGGGCCGCGATCGCCTCGACCGTGCGCGGGGGGCTGCTTGGGCGCATTGCCGTTTGCCTGGCGCTGCTGACGTCGATGGTTCGGGCGTTGGGAAGCGTTTGCCGCACCACGCTGCTGACCGTGACTCGGCGCGATAGGACGCGGCGACTGAACGCCACCGGTGTGCCTGCTCGGCTGCTGCGGATCGGGAATCAGTTGAGTTCGATCGTTTTGCGACATCGTATGCATATCCTTCGAATTTCGCCTTGCGGCTCATCGTGTTTTTACTGGGCTTGCATTATAGCGATTACCTAGTTGTTTGTGGTACGGAAACGGTGGCATTCAAAAGAGGTGGGACAGTTGTCCCACTATCGAGTCGTTCTTGGTCACTACCCGCACACACCGCATTTTGCACAGGCCGAAAGCGCGGCCGGAGCCTGCGCGATGCCGCCCTTTGCCGTCTCGCGCAGCGTGGCCGGCAACGCGTGGCCCACCGAGAGCATGACATGTGCCATCTGGTCAAACGGCACCAGGCTCTTAATGCCGGCGAGGGCGAGTTGTGCCGAGCTAAAGGCCGCTGCCACGCCGATGGCATTGCGGTTTTGGCAGGGCACCTCGACCAGGCCTCCGACGGGGTCACAAACGAGGCCCAGCAGGTTACTCAGCGCGATGGAGCTGGCGTCAAGCGCCTGCTCGGGCGTGCCGCCGAGCATCTGCACCAGCGCGGCGGCAGCCATGGCGGCGGCGCTTCCCACCTCGGCCTGGCATCCGCCTTCGGCGCCGGCAACGCAGGCGCTCGTGGTGAGGTTGAGGCCGATGGCGGCTGCGCAGTAGAGCGCGTCCATCACCTGCTCGTCGTCGAGCTGAAGGTGATCGGCGAGCGCCAGCACGCAGCCGGGCACGACGCCTGCGGAGCCTGCCGTGGGGGCAGCGACGATCACACCCATGGTGGCGGAGCGCTCCAGGACGGCCATGGCGCGGGCCACGGCATCGGTCTGGACGGGGCCCATTAAGTTGGAGCCAAGGTCGTTGCGGCCGGTGGCATCGACAAGCTTGGCCTCGCCGCCGATAAGCCCGCCGAGCGAGCGCTGCGGATTGACGATGGGGGCCGTGGTCTCCTCGCGCATGACGTCGAGCACGCGGCGCATGGCGGCGACGGCGTGGGCCTCGCCGGTCAGACGCGCCTCGCGCAGGGCCATGACGGCGCCGATGCTGAGTCCCAGTTCCTCGCACGCATCGAGCAGCTGCTCGCCGTCGTCGAAGATTTCCTTTGCTGAGACGCCGGGGGAGAGCGACGAGGCAGAACCTGGGAGCTCGATAAAGGTCGCGTAATCGACATTGTCGAGCTTGCGCAGCATAGGGACGACGGTGTCGTCGGGCGCGCCGTCGGTCTCAAAGACGGAGTAGGCCTGGCCGCCCACCTCGGTGCGGTAGGTGCGGCAGAAGGCGATGTTCACGTGGGCGTAGGCGAGCAGGTTCGTGAGCGCGGCGAGCACGCCGGGAACATCCTGGTGCGCCACGAAGAGCGTGGAGTACATACCCGAGATGTCAACGCCGACGCCGTTAATGCGGCTGATGCGCATCTTGCCACCGCCCAGGCTCTCGCCGCGGACCTGTGCCGTAGCGCCCGTGTCGTCGACCATGTCGATGTCGACGGTGTTGGGGTGGATGGAGGCGTCATCGCCCTTGATGTCAAAGTTATATTCGAGGCCCTGCTCGCGTGCGAGGTCGAAGGCCTGCTTGATGTTCTCGTCATCGGTGTCGAGGCCCAGGATGCCCGCGACGAGCGCACGATCGGTGCCGTGGCCGCGGTAGGTGTGGGCGAAGGAGTTCCACAGGCCAAAGGTGACTTTGGTGATGCGGCCTTCCAGCAGGCTGGCGGCAACTTGGGCGCAGCGCAGGGCGCCGGCGGTGTGCGATGAGCTGGGGCCGACCATGACGGGGCCCAAGATCTCGAATGCGGAGGTCGTAGCTAGTGTTTGCGGCTTGCCTGCCATGGGTGCTCCTTTGTTTTGTCCCATCGTCCCGAGGGCGGGGCATACACTGTCCCGCCGTTCCGAGGGCTTTAGTATTTGGTCGCCTGCTCGGACAGTCCTGCTCGCACGGAGGCCACATTAATTGGCCTCCGGCTCGTGCGGAACTCGCGATCGACCAAATACTAAAGCCCTCGGAACTTAGGATACATGGTTGGAGTCGCTCTGCCGCAATATTTATCGGCATGTGACCTATTCCATGTCCCAGGTCGGCTTATCTTCACCACCGTTTAAATAAAAAAGAAGTACCGGTTGGAGTCGGTACTTCTTTTGGTGCGTTGTTATTTGCTGTAGCTTTTCGGGTTAGCTTACAGGCCGCAGGCTGCTTTGAGTTCTTCGACACGGTCGGTCTTCTCCCAGGTGAAGTCGGCGTCTTCTCGGCCGAAGTGACCGTAGGCTGCCGTCTTTTCGTAGATGGGGCGACGCAGGTCTAGGTCGCGGATGATTGCGCCCGGGCGCAGGTCGAAGGTTTCCTCTACGGCTTCAACGATCTTGTCCTCGGCAACATGCGCGGTACCGAAGGTGTCGACCATGATTGAGAGGGGCTTGGAAACGCCGATCGCGTAGGCAAGCTCGACTTCGCAGCGGTCGGCCAGACCGGCGGCGACCACGTTCTTGGCGACCCAGCGCGCGGCATACGCGGCGGAGCGGTCGACCTTGGTGCAGTCCTTGCCGCTAAAGGCACCGCCACCGTGACGGCCGTAGCCGCCGTAGGTGTCGACGATGATCTTGCGGCCGGTGAGGCCCGTGTCGCCCATGGGGCCGCCCACGACAAAGCGACCGGTGGGGTTCACGTAGATGTCCGCGTTGTCCCACGGCATGTTCTCTGCGGCCATGACCGGGGTGATGACGTGCTCGATGAGGTCGGCCTTGATCTTTCCCATGTCCTCGATCTCGGCGGCGTGCTGCGTGGAGATGACGATGGTCGTGACCTCGACGGGCTTGCCTTCCTCGTAGCGCACGGTGACCTGGGTCTTGCCGTCGGGACGCAGATAGGCGAGGGTGCCGTCGTGACGCACGGCGGCCAGGCGCTCGGCCAGGCGGCTTGCCAGGTAGTGTGGCATGGGCATGAGGGACTTGGTCTCGTTGGAGGCATAACCGAACATCATGCCCTGGTCGCCGGCGCCGATCAGGTCGATCGGGTCGGTGGTAGCGCCGGTCTGGGTCTCGAAGGACTCGTCGACGCCCTGGGCGATATCGGGCGACTGCTCGTGGATGAGGCTCATAACGCCGCAGGTGTCGCAGTCAAAACCGAACTTGGCACGGTTGTAGCCAATGCGGCGGATAACGCCGCGGGCGATTTCCTGTACGTCGACGTAGGCCTGGGTGCGAATCTCGCCGGCGACGATGACGGTGCCGGTGGTCACGAGGGTCTCGCAGGCGCAGCGGACGTTCTCCACGTTGGCAGGCACGCCGTTGGGGGCGATGTAGCCCTGTTTCTGGAGCTCTATTTCTTTGGCGAGGATTGCGTCGAGGACGGCGTCGCTGATCTGGTCAGCGATCTTATCGGGATGACCTTCGGTCACCGACTCCGACGTAAAAACAAAGGACCCGTGTTGGGGTGGGATGGAACGAAGTTCTTCTGACATGATTGTCCTTTCAAAAACGTGTCCCGGCGACCGTTACCATTCCGCCGGGCTCTCTATGCAAGGGCACATCATAGCGCGTAAATCAAACATTCACACCCTTTCCGCACCTAGTCATACATCGCTTTGGGGGTAGCTAATTTGGGACGGGGCTTTTTTAGCTACCCAATCCGGAGTCTTCGGAGCCAGAGGCCTACCTCGACATAGGGTAGCTAAAAAGCCCCGTCCCAAATTAGCTACCCAATGACTGGGTCGGTGCCCTTTGTGCGGAGGTGGGCATTGTTGCTTTATACTGGTGCGGTTCGACATCCATCCTGCAATCGAGGAGATTTCCATGGCATCAGACGTTCGCGTCCGCTTTGCACCCTCACCGACGGGCAAGCTGCACATCGGCGGCGCCCGCACCGCTATCTATAACTGGGCTTTCGCCCGCGCAAACGGCGGCACGTTCATCCTGCGCATCGACGACACCGACCCCACCCGTTCCACCGACGAGAACACGCAGATCATTCTGCGCGCCATGCGTTGGCTGGGCTTGGACTGGGACGAGGGCCCCGAGGTGGGCGGCGACTATGGCCCCTACGCACAGACCGAGCGCCTAGACCTGTACAAGCAGGCCGCCCAGAAGCTCTGGGACGAGGGTAAGGCCTATCCCTGCTTCTGCACCAAGGAACAGCTTGACGCCGATCGCAAGGCCGCCCAGGAGCGCAAGGATCCCTTCCAGGGCTATCAGCGCCGCTGCCGCGATCTTGATCCCGAGGAGGCACGCCGCCGCATCGAGGCCGGCGAGCCCTATGTCCTGCGCATCAAGGTGCCCGAGGACCGCGGCGACGTCGTAATCCACGACGCCGTCCACGGCGAGGTGACCTTCGACGCCAAGGAGCTCGACGACTTTGTCATCTTCCGCTCCGACGGCACGCCCACGTACAACTTCGCGACCGTCGTCGACGACGCCATGATGAAGATTACCCACGTCATCCGCGGCGACGACCACCTGTCCAACACCCCGCGCCAGGTCATGGTCTACGAGGCCCTCGGCGCGCCCGTGCCCACGTTCGCCCACATCTCCATGATCCTGGGTGCCGACGGCAAGAAGCTTTCCAAGCGCCACGGTGCCACCTCAGTGGAGGAGTACCGCGACGCCGGTTACCTGTCCGACGCCTTCGTCAACTATCTGGCGCTGCTCGGCTGGTCGCTCGACGGCGAGACCACGATCATCCCGCGCGATGTCCTGGCCAGCAAGTTCTCGCTCGACCGCATCTCCAAGAACCCGGCTACCTTCGACCCCAAGAAGCTCGACTGGGTAAATGCTGAGTACATCAACGGCATGTCCGACGCTCAGTTTGCCGACGAGATCATGGTTCCCGAGCTGCACGAGGCGGGTCTCATCGAGGGTAATGTCGAGTACGGCGAGGACTGGATTGACGCGCTTGCCGCCATCGTCAAGCCGCGCACCAAGATGCCGGCCGATGCCGTGAACGTCGCCGCTCCCATCTTTGCTACGGCCGAGACACTCGAGTATGACGAGAAGTCTGTTAACAAGGGCCTGGCCAAGGAAGGCATGGGCGCCATTCTGGATGCCGCCAAGGCCGCGCTCGAGGGTGTGGACGAGTGGACGGCTGCCAACATCGACGCCGCGCTTGAGCCGCTGCCCGAGCAGATGGACCTCAAGAAGCGCGTGGTGTTCCAGGCCGTGCGCGTCGCCGTCTGCGGCAACATGGTGAGCCCCCCGTTGGGCGAGACCATGGCGCTCGTCGGCCGCGACGACTGCCTGGCGCGCATCGACCGCGCCCGCACGATGGCGCTGTAGCAGCTGCGTAAACGCATGTATCCGAGCCCCGTTCACCCGAGCGGGGCTCTTGTTTCTGTACCGATGAGCGGGTTGCTGGGACAAAATAATCAGTAGTGTTTGTCCCATGTTCGAGCGACGCAACACGCTCGACACTCGTATCGGCCATGGGACAAACACTACTGATTATTTTGTCCCAGCCCTTTCAGGTCCGTTCGTTAGAGGTGGTGTATGGCTCAACAACTGTCGCTGTTTGGTTTGCCGGAACCGGAGGAGGTTCCAGCGGCGCCCGTGCCTGCCGCTGCACCGGCCAAGCCCGAGCATACACCTGACCCCATCGCCGCCTACGCGAGCGTGGTCCTCGACATCCCGACGCGTGCGCTGTCCGAGCCATTTGCCTACGGCATCCCGCAAACCCTTGCTAACGAGGCACAGATCGGGTCCACGGTCCTGGTCCACTTTGGTAACCGTGCCGCCGCGGGCTATATCGTCGACATTGCGCCTGAGCTGGGCGACCTGCAGGGCAACAACGCCTTCGACCCCGCGCGCATTAAAGCCATCGAGGCCATCCTCAGCAAACCGCTCTTTACCGCCGAGGTTGCCCGTATCGCACGCTGGATGAGCCGCGAGTACGTCGCAACGCTTTCCGAGTGTCTGCGTCTGTTTTTGCCTCCGGGCGGCAGCCCGCGTGTGGTCAAGGGCGACAACGGCGTATGGGCGGTTGAGCGTCCCGCCGTCAAGCCCATTCAAAACCGTTGGGTCATGCTTACGCCCGAGGGATTTGACTATACGCCGCCCAAGACCGCGGTCCGCCAGCGTCAGCTTATCGAGGCGCTCCAGTGCGGGCCGGTCACGACGCGCGACCTCAACCTGCTCTACAACAGCATGTCGGCGACCATCAAGGCACTCGAAAAACGCGGCGTCGTGGTGGTGGAGGAGCGCCGTGCGTGGCGTGGCTGCAGCGAGCAGACCACGCTGTCCTCGGCAAGCGGCAAGGCGCCAGTCTCCCTTACCAACGGACAGCAACAGGCACTCGCGCAGATTGAGCGCGCCCGTCTGGACGCTCATGGCGACGTGGTGCTGGTCGACGGCGTCACTGGCTCCGGCAAAACTGAGGTTTACCTCTCCGCCATCGAGCGCGTGCTCGCAGCCGGCCGTTCGGCCTGCGTGCTGGTGCCCGAGATCTCGCTGACGGCCCAGACCGTCGGCCGCTTCCGCTCGCGCTTTGGCGAGACGGTCGCCGTTTTCCATTCGCGGCTTTCGGCCGGCGAGCGCCTGGACCAGTGGGATATGGTCGCCAGCGGTGCCGCCCGCGTGGTCGTCGGTGCACGCTCGGCGCTCTTTTGCCCGCTTAACGACCTGGGCCTCATCATCATTGACGAGGAGCACGAGACCAGTTACAAGCAAGGCTCCAGCCCGCGTTACCACGCGCGCGAGGTGGCGGCCGAGATGGCGCGGCGCTATCGTTGCCCACTCGTGCTGGGCTCGGCCACGCCTTCTGCCGAGGCCATCGACCGCTGCCGCCGCGGCACGTATAACGGTGCCACCTGGACGCGCGTCGAGATGCCCAAGCGCCCGGGACAAGCCGTGCTGCCTACGGTCCGTATTGCCGACCTCCGCCGCGAGTTTTCGCACGGCAGTCGCTCCATGTTCTCAAAGCCGCTGATGGAGGGCTTGGAGCGTGTGGTCGAGCGTCGCGAAAAGGCCGTGTTGCTGCACAACCGCCGCGGTTTTGCGCCGTTTTTGATGTGCCGCGAATGCGGCTGCGTGCCCACCTGCAACCACTGCTCCACCGCACTCACGTATCACGAGCGCACGCACACCCTGCAGTGCCACACCTGCGGATCGTCCTGGCGCGTGCAGCCGTATCCGGCGCCCACGAGCCGTTGCCCCAAATGCGGTAGCCGCTACCTGGCAAAAATGGGCCTGGGCACGCAGCAGATCGAGGACGCACTGCACCAGATGCTTCCCGAGGACGTCGCCATCATTCGCATGGACGCCGACTCCACGCGTGGCAAGGACGCGCACAAAAAGCTGCTCGAGCAGTTCGATGCCGCCGATTGCGCGGTGCTGCTGGGCACTCAGATGATCGCCAAGGGGCTCGACTTTCCCGAGGTCACGCTCGTGGGCGTGGTCAATGCCGACTTTGCGCTCAAGCTGCCCGATTTTCGCGCGGGGGAGCGTGCCTACGATTTGCTGGAGCAGGTGGCGGGGCGCGCCGGCCGCGGCGATCGCCCCGGCGAGGTCATCATCCAGACCTATCTGCCCGAGGACCCGGTCATTCGCGCCGTTGCCGAGCATGACCGTTCGATCTTTACCGACCACGACCTGGACCAGCGCCGCGACGCGCTGTATCCGCCGTTTGTTCGACTAGTCAACATTTTGGTGTGGTCGGCGAATGCAGATGATGCACGGGATTATATTGGGCGCATCGCGAAGCTCCTCAAGCGTCGCTGGCATGCCGCCGCGCCCGATTTTTTGCGGGCGGGGAGTGCCGTGCCGCAGGTGCTGGGCCCGGCTTCGTGTGTAATCGAAAGAGCCAAGGACCGTTATCGCTTCCACCTGCTTGTGAAGTCGCCCGTGGGGTACCATGTCTCTGACGATATCGACGCCTGCCTCAAAGAGGTGGGCTCCGTGCGCGGCGTGAGCGTGAGCGTTGACGTCGATGCCTATGATTTGATGTAACAACCCGAAAGGATGGACATGGAAGCCAACGGAATCGTACTGTCGCCCGACCCTCGTCTGCGCCAGGAGTGCGCCGTCATCGAGGAGATTACCCCGGCGATCGAGGCACTTGCCGAGAAGATGAAGAAGATGATGTTCGAGAACGCCGGCTGCGGCCTGGCTGCCCCGCAGATCGGCGAGCTTATTCAGCTCGTCACCATCGACTGCGACTACACCGACAAGAACGACTACGACCCGTACGTGCTTATCAATCCCGTCATTGTTGAGCAGAGTGACCATCTGGTGCCCTTTAGTGAGGGTTGCCTGTCCATTCCGGGCATTAACTGCGAGATCGAGCGTCCCGACCATGTCGTCGTCGAGGCGTACGATCTGGACGCCAACCTGATTCGCTACGAGGCTTCGGGCGATTTGTTCTGCGTGTGCCTACAGCACGAGATCGATCACCTGCATGGCAACACCATGTTCGAGCGTCTTAAGCCCATGCAGAGACTCAAGGCTGTCAAGGAGTACCAGGACGCCCTGGCCCGCGGCGCTCGACCGGGCGAGACGGAGTAAGTCCTACCGTCCCCGGTGCCGAGCGCCCACATATCATCCCGTGCTCAAACATTCTCGCTTTGCTGAAAGAGCTGCTTTTATTGCGGCTCTTTCTTTGGTTTTGTGTATATTTGTTCTTGTTGAATTGTTATTGCGGATGGGCTGGGTACTTGGCATTCCGCTGCTCTTTCTAGCCGTCTCGGCTTTGGTTGAGAGGAGACGATCTTTATGCGTATTGTGTTTATGGGTACGCCCGATTTTGCGGTGCCTTCTTTGACTTCGCTTGTTGAGGCTGGGAATGAGATTGCACTTGTTGTTACTCGTCCTGATGCTGTTCGTGGGCGTGGTAAGAAGCTGGAGCCGTCTCCTGTTAAGGCTCGCTCGCTTGAGCTGGGGTTGCCTGTTGTTGAAGCTAATCGTATGACGCCTGAGGTTGTTGAGGCGCTCCGGGCTGCCCAGGCTGACATTTTCTGTGTGGCTGCCTATGGCTGCATTTTGCCCGATGAGGTGCTGCATATGGCGCCGCTCGGTATTGTGAATGTTCATGCGTCCCTGCTGCCTCGTTGGCGTGGGGCTGCTCCTATTCAGCGTGCGATTCTCGCTGGTGATGAGATTGCTGGCGTTTCTATCATGCGCATTGGGCATGGCGTGGATACCGGCGCTTATTGCGCCCAGGCGTCTACGTCAGTCGCCGGTAAGCATGCCGAGGCTTTGACCATGGAGCTTGCTGAGCTTGGCGGCAAGTTGCTTGCCGATACGCTTCCCTCGCTTGCCGATGGTTCGGCTGTTTGGACTGAGCAGGATGAGGCGCTCGTCACTCATGCTGCCAAGATTTCTAAGCAGGAGATGCGCCTGGATCCGCACATGGCGGCGCTTGATTGCGTGCGCCATGTGCTGGCTTCGTCCGATACCGCGCCTGCTCGTTGCGTGATTGCCGGTAAGACCGTGCGCGTGCTCGATGCTGCGCCGGCTGATGTGTCGCTTGGAGAGGGCGCCGTTGACGTTAGGAACAAGCGTGTTTACCTTGGTCTTTCCGATGGCACGGTTGAGTTGCTCGAAGTTAAGCCCGATGGCAAGCGTGCTATGGCCGCTTCTGCTTGGGCTGCTGGCCTGCAGGGTGCCGATCTTATCTGGGGTGTTTTGTCGTGAGCAAGCTGTCTCCTGCGCGCAAGCTTTCACTCGATGTGCTAATGGAAGCTGACCGCCGCGGCATGTATGCGCGTGACGTGCTGTCCTCTCGCGCATCGGCCAAGGCTATTGACCAGCGCGATTCCGCTTTTGCTGCCCGCTTGGCGCTGGGCGTTGCCGCCACGCAGGGCATTTTGGATGAGCTGCTCGACCAGTTTCTCGATAAGCCCAAAAAGGTTGCACCGCGTGTTCGCATGGCGCTTCGTATCTCGGTCTTCGAGATGCTCTATCTGCATACGCCTGGCCGCGTTGCCGTAAGTCAGGGTGTTGAGCTGGTTCGCTGCGGTGCTAAGTCCGCCGCTGGCTTGGCCAATGCCGTGCTGCACAAGGTTGCGGACAATGTTGAGGACTTTGCTACTGCGTCCGATGTGGATGAGTCTGAGCGGCGCTTGGTCCGTCTGTCGCGCCTGATGGGTCTGCCGCGTTGGCTGTGCGCTCGCATTATGGCGTCGTTTGACACGCCAGAGGGTGCGCTTAACTTTGCCGGCAATCTGGCCCCCGCGCCGCTGGCCCTGCACGAGAATGCGTTTGCGACTAAGCCCGATCCGTATATCTCGCAGCTCGTTGCGCCTGTCTTCCCGGGCTGCCATGCTCCGGTCGATGCGCAGGTCACGGTTGCGTCGGGCGTGTTTGAGCGCGCTGCGGCCGTGGCCTCGGATCTCAATGCCCAGCTTATCGCGACCGCGGCGACCCGTCCTGGGCGTTGCCTTGAGATTGGCGCCGGCCGTGGCACCAAGACCTATGTGATGATGTGCCAGGCCAAGCGTGCGGGCTATGAGCGTCAGCATACGGCGCTCGATCTGCATGATCGCAAGTGCGATCTGAATCTCGCTCGCCTGCATAAGGCCGGTATTCAGGGCGTTCGTACGGTTTCGGGCGATGCTTGCGAGCTTGATGAGGTGCTCACATCGTTTGATGCCATGCTTGGCGAGCCGGTAAAGTTCGACACGGTCTTTATCGATGCACCGTGCTCGGGCACCGGCACCATGCGCCGTCATCCCGAGATCCCATGGCGCCTAACTGAGAATGACGTTACGACCGAGTTGCCCAAGCTGCAGCTGGTAATGCTCAAGGAAGCAGCCGTGCGCGTGGCTGCCGGCGGTGAACTCATCTATGCGACGTGCTCGGTCTTCGACGAGGAGAACACGCAGGTCGTGGACGCGTTCCTTGCTTCTCCCGAGGGTGCCGGCTTTACCATGGCACCGCTTTCCGGGGCACAGATTCTGCAACTGCCCGACTTCGAGCAGGCCAAGAAGCTCGTTTCTGTACGCCAAAACGACCGAGGCCTCTTCCAAAGCGTGCCGGTAAACGCCGACTCCTACGACGGCCACTTCTGCGCCCGCCTGGTCCGCCAAAGTAGCTAATTTGGGACGGGGCTATTTTAGCTACCCAGACCGTATTGGCGCAAAGGCGTTGACATTACGAAAAAGGGTGGCCTGCGACTGGTGTAGTCGCAGGCCACCCTCGTTTGTGTTTATGTTGGCGTGTGGTTGGTTGCTCGGCTGTTAGTTGTTGTGCGGGCAATTGGCGCAGCAGCCGCTGGTGGCGCTGGTGCTTGAGCCGCCGCTTCGCTGGTCGGTGTTGTAGAAACCGCTGCCCTCAAATTTAATGCCGTTGGCCGAGAACGTCTTGGCCGCCGGAGCGCCGCAGCTCGGGCAAACGACCTCGGGAGTCTCGGACATGGGATGCTCAACCTCAAACACGTTGCCGCAGCTCGAGCACTTGTAATCGTAGCGCGCCATATTACTTCCTTTTCAGCACAAAGCGGGCAGATTACTCTGCCCGCAAAAATTCAAACGTCTGTACTGTACCCTATATCGGGCGTTTTATCACGCCTCGCCCCAGAATCTATGGGTGTCGCGCAGGAGCTGCGCAGTTTTGCCCTCGGCGGCCGCAACGTCGGCCTCGTCAGCCTGCCAGGTCCAGTTGCCCGTGGCCACGCCCGGAACGTTCATGCGCGCGACGTCGCCTAGCCCCAGAACATCCTGCAGCGGCATCATCACGAGGGGAGCGTCGCTTGCCAGCGCGTCGCTCATCAGCTTGGCCGCCTCCTCGACACCGCTCGGTCCATCGCCGTCCGCAAAGGAACGCGTGCACCACCCGGCCAACGTCGACGTATCGTGCGTCGAGGTGTACAGGATCTTTCCTGGCGTGGGGTGCACGCCGCAACGGACGTCGTAGTCGCTAAACTCCAGCACGTCCATGCCGGGGAAGCCGCAGGTCAAAGCCATGGCGCGAACGCCAGGCGTCAGATAGCCCAAGTCCTCAGCGATAAAGTTGAGCGGACCCAGCTCATCGTAGGCGGTCTGGAACAGGTCTTTGCCCGGTCCCGCCAGCCAGCGACCGTCGGTGCAGTCCTTGCCCGCAGGAATGCTAAAGTAGCTGTGGAATCCCAGGAAGTGATCCAGACGCACGCGGTCGTAGAGCGAGAACGCGCGACGCAGGCGATCCATCCACCAGCTATAGCCGTTCTGCTTCATGTGGTCCCATCGGAACGTCGGGTTGCCCCACACCTGGCCCTCGGGCGCAAAGTTGTCGGGCGGCGCACCGGAAATCTCAATCGCCTTGCCGGTATCGGACAGCCAGAAGTTCTCGGGCTCGCTCCACGCATCGGCCGAATCGTCCGAGACATACATAGGAATGTCGCCGATGACCTCGATACCCTTCTTGTGCGCATAGTTCATAAGCTCGCACCAGGCCAGGTCAAAGCGGTACTGCATGTACGCCTGCAGCTCGGCCTCGTCGTGGAAACGCTTGTCGTCGATCAGATGCTCGTTGTAGCGCGCGACATCTGCCGGCCAATCGTGGCGCGACTCGCCCTCAAAGTACTTCTTAACGGCCATGTAAACGCAGTACTTCTCGAGCCAGTTGGCGTTGCGATGTTTAAACGCCGTGTACAGCGGGTCGGCATCCTCACCGCCGCGAGCCTTCCAGGTAACAAAGTCGGCGGACAGCTCCTCGTGGCTTTCGGGCAGCAGATCGATATTGCCCGCAAAGGCCGAGGGACCGGCGTAAGGGGATCGGAAGAAATCCGTCGGGTTGACGGGCAGTACCTGCCAGTAGCGCATGCCCATTGCGGCCAGATGGTCGATAAAGCGACGCGTGGGAGCGCCGATCGTACCGGGCTTGCCATCGTCGCTGGGCACAGAGGTGATATGGCACACGACACCCGCGCCGTGATCAAGCGGCTCTTGTAGACGTTGCTCGGCGTGGTGATAGATGATCGACGACCCCAGCGGATACAGATCGAGTGTGACGGTACCGTTGTGGATTTCGCACTCGTGGCCGCTGATCACGTCGCTTGCGCATTCGCCGAGCGCCGGAATCGTCACACGGTGTGAATTGCGCAGGCTGCGGTTGATGATAACCGTTGCGGCCTCACCGTCTTTACCGGTGCGCGTGTAGGCTAGTACCTCGTCGTTGAGCGCGAAGGCCTTGATGTCGCCGTCTACCATAAATGGCAGGGCGCGGCGCACGGCCGAGGCGTTTTTAAGGATGGCGAGTGTATCGAAGTCGTGCAGGTCTTCCTTCGAAGGCAGCGTGCGGCGATTGCCCGGATCGGTCAGGCCCTCAAGGCCGTACTCGTCGCCATAGTAAATTGAAGGCACGCCGGGGAACGTCATCTGCATGAGCGTTGCAAGCCAAAAACGGCTCTTGGCCAGGTCCATCGAGTTTTCGTCCAAGCGCCACTTGCTGCGCTCGCACTCGGGTAGCTGCGACTCGTCGGGGCCACCGCCGAGCACCGAGATGATGCGTGGGCGGTCGTGGCTCGACAGCAGGTTGAGCGCGCAGGACAGGGCTTCGCGCGGATAATTCTCGCGCAGGGTCTCGATATCCTCGGCTGCCTGGAAGGCATTCTTGTAGCCCATCAAAAAGCCGATGACCATGTCGCGGAAGGGGTAATCCATGGCAGAGTCCAGCTCGGAGCCCTGCAGGTAGCGGCGCAGATGTCCGTAGCTAATCTTGTTGGAGGCGTCTTCCCAGACTTCGCCGAGCAACAGCGCGTCGGGCTTCTCAGCTAGCACGGCCTTTTTGATCTCGGTCAGGAAATCGTCCGAAAGCTCGTCGGCCACGTCTAGGCGCCAGCCATGAGCGCCGGCACGTAGCCATTTACGGATCACGCCGTCCTTGCCCAAGAGCCGCTCGCGTACCAGTTCGGAGCTCTCATTGATGGCGGGCATATTGCCCACGCCCCACCAGCAGTCGTACGAGCCGTCCTCGTGGAAATAAAACGCATCGCGCCACGGCGAATCCTCGCTCTGCCACGCGCCCGCGCCGGGGTAGTTGCCGTAGCGGTTGAAGTAGATTGAATCGTCGCCCGTGTGGTTGAACACACCGTCGAGAATGATGGAAATGCCCAGCTTCTCGGCCGCCTCGCACAGCTCAGTAAAGTCCTGCTCGGTGCCCAGAATTGGATCGATCTTGGTGTAATCGGCGGTGTCGTAGCGGTGGTTACTCGCGGCTTCAAAAATGGGGTTGAGGTAGATGGCAGTAAATCCCAGCTCGGCGATGCGAGGCAGGTCTTCTTGTATGCCCTTGAGCGATCCGCCGTAAAAGTCCCAGGTGTTGATGGAGCCGTCCTCGGCGCGCTCGTATACGGGCGGCTCGTTCCAGTCCTCGACCATGCGGCGCTGAATGCCGCGACGCGGCTTTTCGACCTCGGCCAGCGTGCGCTCGCGCCAGTGCTCGTCGCGGGCATAGCGATCGGGGAAGATCTGGTAGACCATACCGCGCTCGTACCACTCGGGTCGAACTTCGCGGTGCTTGTAGACGGTGATCTGGAACGACGGCACTTCGGCGTAGTCGTAGGTTACGCCCTCGCCGCCGGTGCGTCCCTGCGGTGCGCCCAAGCGGACCTCGGGCTGGCCCTCGATATTGCATATAAAGCTGTACCAGATAAGACAGGGCTCGGTGCACTCTAGCTCGGCGGTAAAGATGCCGTCGCCCTCGTGCGTCATGGGATACAGAGTTTCCCCGATCTCGTCGACCCAGGTACGCAGGGTAAGCGTTGCCTGGTTGGGGTCGGCATCCTCCAAAATTACCGACAGCGAAACGGAAGTTCCAGTGGTCACAGCGCCAAACGGAGTGCGAAACTGCGGCAGACGGCTGTTGTGTATCAATCTCATAGTACGGTCCAGTTCAATAGAATCACGGCCTGCGGGCCATGGGCTTTACGCATAGGATGTAAGTATATCTGTTGTACACAGGGTGTATAAACAACATCCGTTTACCATCGGCGAACGGTTGTCCTAGAAAATCGTTTTACCACTTTCTACAGAGAAGGGGCGCCCGGTTGGAGCGCCCCTTGCTTAGGGTTTGATGAGGTTTTGGATCGTCTGTGGGCTAGCGGCGCTTGCGGGCGGCCGTGGCCTTTCGGACGGACGTCTTCTTGGACGGGGCCTTTTCCTCTGCCGGAGCGGCGGGGGAGACCGGGGTCTCCTTGGCAGGCTCGGGCTTAGCCTCTGCCTTCGGGGCAGCCTTGGTCTTAGCCTTGACCTCGGCGGCCTTCGGTGCCGGCTCGGGCTTTACCTCGGGCTTGGGCTCCTCTTTGACGGCGGCGGGCTTAGCCTCTGCCTTGGTAGCTGCGGCCTTAGTCGTGGTCTTTTTGGTCATCGTCGTGCTGCGCTTGTGCGTGGTGGTCTTGGCGGCCGGCTTCGTCTCGATAGCTGTCTCGGCTTTGGGCTCGACGGGGGTTTCCTCGACCTTGACAGCGGGCTTTGCGGCACTCTTCGGGGTAGCCTTGGCCGTAGCGGCCTTGGTTGTCGTCGACTTCGTTGCCGCGGTCTTCTTGGCAGCGGTCTTAGCCGGAGCCTTGGCGGCCGGTTTGGCCTCAACGGCGGGAGTCTCGGCCTTTACCTCGGGAGCAGCCTCGGCCTCGGCGGCCTTCTTGGCAGCGGCGGTCGTGCGCTTGCGCGTGGTCGTTGTCTTGGCAGCCGTCGTTTTAGACACAGCAGCCTTGGTCGTCCCAACTTTCTTAGCCGTAGTCTTGCGGGTCGTGGTCTTCTTAGCTGCAGGCTTTGCAGCCGGCTTGACCTCGGCCTTTGCGGGCTCAGCTTCAACCGGCTTGACCTCGGCCTTGGGCTCGGGCTCGGCCACAACCTCGGGCTCAGCCGCAGCCTCCACAACAGCCGCCGGCCTCTCAATCTCCGGATGCATAAAGAAGTACAGGTCCAGATACTTGTCGGCCGAGCGCGTCCAGCTAAAGTCCTGGCTCATGGCCTGCGTGACCAGCTGGTTCCAAGCGTCGCGGTTATCCCAGAACAGGCGCGCCGCGCGGAACACCGCGTCGCCCATCTCATCTCCGTTAAAGTTTCTAAACGAGAAGCCCGTGCCCTCGCCGGTAAACTCGTTGTACGGCCGCACGGTGTCCTTCAGGCCACCGGTCTCGCGCACGATAGGCAGGGTGCCGTAGCGCATGGCGATGATCTGCGACAGACCGCAGGGTTCAAACTTCGAAGGCATCAGGAACATGTCGGCGGCGGCGTACATGCGCTGCGACAGCGCCGGGTCAAACTCGATACGCGCGGCCATGGTGCCGCGGTACTTGTCCTGGAAATAGCGCAGGCCGTCCTCGTAGTCGCGGTCACCAGTGCCCAGCACGGCCACCTGAACGCCGCCGGCCAGAATGCGGTCGAGCGCGTACATGACCAGGTCCATGCCCTTTTGGCGCGTCAGGCGCGTGACCATCACCATGAGCGGGCGGTCGTCGCGCACCTCGAGCCCCAGCTCTTCCTGCAGCTTGGCCTTGCACACGGCCTTGCCGGTGCGGTCCTCCACGGTGTAGTTGGCGGCAATGCGCTTGTCAGTCGCCGGGTCAAAGCCCGCCACATCAATGCCATTCAGGATGCCCTGCAGCGCGTAGGAGCGCTCGCGCAGCACACCGTCCAGGCCCTCGCCAAACTCGGGCGTCTGGATCTCGGCCGCATAGGTGGGGCTCACCGTGGTGATGGCGTCGGCATAGCGCAGCGCGCCCAGCATGTAGTTGACGCTGCAGGCGTCGCAACGCAGCTGCGAGGCGGCGGCGGGAATATGCGCCACACCCAGGATGTCCTCCATCACGGTGTCGCTAAACTGGCCCTGGAACGCCACGTTGTGGATCGAGAACACGGTCTTGACGCGGTCGTACAGCGGCAAGCCCTGGTAGAACTCGCGCAAAAACACGGGCGCCAGTGCCGTCTGCCAGTCGTTGCAGTGCAGGATGTCGCACTCAAAGCCGGCCGGCAGGTGCTGCAGACTCTCGGTGATGGCCTTGGAGAAGAACGCAAAACGCTCGCCGTCGTCAAAGAAGCCGTACGGATAGTCGCGCGCAAAGTAGCGTTCGTTGTCGATGAACATATAGGTGACGCCGTCGTGCTCGAGCTTCTCGAGACCGCAGTACTCGTTGCGCCAGCCCAGGCTCACGTAAAAGTCGGAGAAGTGCTCCATCTGCGCCTTGTATTCGTCCTTGATGGTGGCGTACTTGGGCACCATCACGATAACTTCGGCGCCGGCGCGCACAAGCGCCGCGGGCAGCGAGCCCGCCACGTCACCCAGGCCACCGGTCTTAACAAACGGTGCGCACTCGGCCGAGGCAAACACGATCTGCATCTTTTTGCTGGTTTGTGCCATTTTGTCTCCTATGTTGCAATTCGAGAATAGCCGCCTGGCGCTAACCGGGCGGCTATTCTACATGTTACGAGCGATGTTGCGGTACCAACGTTAACGTACGATGGTGGTGTCGGAAGTTAACGGAGCCTTGCCCAGCACCAGGATGTTCTCGGGTGTGCCGCGAAGCTCGGTGTTGGTGGGAACCACGTTGTTCTTGTCCAGAATGGCATTCTCGACGCGGGCGCCGCTCTTGATGATGCAGCTCTGGTTGATGATCGAGTTGGTGACCGACGCACCTTCCTCGACCACGACGCCGCGCGACAGGATCGAATTGCGCACGGTGCCCTTGATGATGCAGCCGGCCGAGATGATCGAGTTGCAGGCGTGACTGCCGGTCGCATAACGCGAAGGCGGCACGTCGTGAGCCTTGGTCAGGATCGGGCGCTCGGGATCGAAGAGCTGATCGGCCACGGTCTGGTCGAGCAGGTCCATGCTGCGGCGATACAGCGACTTCTCGCTAAACACGCCCACGACCTCGCCCTTGTACTCGTAGCTGCACACGTCGATGTTGCCAAAGTCGCCCTGGAGTGCCTCGAGCAGGTCCAGATAGTCGGCGGCCTGGTAGTGGTCGATAATCTCGAGCAGCGTCTCGCGGTTGACGATGCAGCAGTCCATAGACGCGTTGTCGCCGTACACGACGCCGGCGCTCACGCCCGTCAGGCGGCCGTTTTCGTTAATCTCGAGCTTGGTCTCGTCATCAACGTTGCGCGTGGCCTTGCAGTACACAACGGTCATCTGGGCACCGGAGTTCTCGTGCGCCTCGATGATGGTGTTGAGGTCCATGTTAAAGATGATGTTGGTGCCCATCATCACAACATAGGGCTTGTCCGAGCGCTGGAACAGCGTCTTGTTGGAGATGATGTCGCGCAGCAGGAAGCGCATGCCGCCCTTGGTGGTGCCATACGCGTTGCCGGGCACCATGAACAGGCCGCCCTTCTTGCGATCCAGGCCCCAGTCCTTGCCCGAACCCACGTGGTCGATCAGCGAGCGGTAGTTGCCCGGCATGACGACGCCGACGGTCTTAATGCCGGCATTCATCATGTTGGACAGCGGAAAGTCGATCAGGCGGTAGCGGCCCAAAAACGGAACGGACGCGATGGGGCGGTCCTTGAGCAGCACGCTGCCGTAGGTCGAAGAGTAGTTAGCGGTGATATAGCCGATGGCCTTGCGATTGATCATCGGATCATTCCCCCTTCCCGATAACGACGTCATTTCCAACGACGGCCGTATCCTTGGTGGTATCGACAGAGCCGAGCTTCACGCCCTCTTCGACCGTGGAGTTCTCGCCCAAAATAGCGCGGCAGATGTGCGCGCCGCTCTTAACGTGCGCACCCGGCAGCAACACGGAGTCCTCGACCACAGCGCGCTCCTCGATGATGACATCGGTCGAAAGGATCGAGTGGCGAGCGGTGCCGTAGATCTTGCAGCCGTTGGAGACCAGGCAGTCGTCCAGGCGGCCGTCCGGGCCAATGTAGTGCGGCGGACGCGTGGTGATGTTGGACATGATGGGGAAGTTCTTGTCAAACAGATCGAACTCGGGGTTGTTACCCAGCAGGTCCATCGAGGTCTCGTGGAAGCTGGCGATGGTGCCGACGTCCTTCCAAAAACCGTGGAACTCGTAGCTGTACAGGCGCTTGTTCTCGCCGAGCAGCTTGGGGATGATGTCCTTGCCAAAGTCGTGGCTCGAGCGCTGATCCAGAGCGTCCTCCTCGAGCGCCTCGATCAGCACGTCGGCCGAGAAGATGTAGATGCCCATGGAGGCGAGGTTCGAATCGGGCTTCTCGGGCTTCTCGGTAAACTTGGTGATGCGGCCGTCCTCGGGGTCGGTGGTCAGGATGCCAAAGCGGCTGGCCTCCTCCCACGGCACGGGCATAACGCTCACCGTGAGGTCGGCGTTGTTCTCAATGTGCGTCTTGAGCATCTTGCGGTAATCCATGCGATACAGGTGATCGCCCGAAAGAATCAGGACGTACTTGGGGTCGTTGGTCTTGATGTAGTCGAGGTTCTGCGTAATGGCGTCGGCCGTGCCCGCATACCAGGCGCCGCCGGTCTGCGTCTCGTACGGCGGCAGGATCGACACGCCACCGTCGCGGCTGTCCAGATCCCACGCCTCGCCAGAGCCCACATAGGCATGCAGCAGGTAGGGGCGATACTGCGTCAGAACGCCCACCGTGTCGATGCCCGAGTTGGAGCAGTTGGACAGAGAGAAGTCGATAATGCGAAACTTACCACCAAAGCTAACCGCCGGCTTGGCGATCTTTTGGGTAAGTGCCCCCAATCGGCTGCCCTGTCCTCCCGCGAGGAGCATCGCGATGCATTCTTTCTTACTCATCGATCTCTCCTTCTGTCATCGATGTTCCTAAACCCATTAGCGACGGGCGCGGCGCTCGGTCGCGCCCGTCGAGTAATGCCGTGCGGCAAAGGGGACTCGCGCGCCTTTACGCGTGCCAGATCTCGTCGCGGTACTCGCGAATGGTGCGGTCGCTCGAGAACCAGCCGGAGGAGGCGGTGTTGAGCAGGGCCTTGCGGTTCCAGGTCTCCTGGTCACCGTAGCTGCCGGTGAGCTTTTCCCACGCATCCACGTAGCTGCGGAAGTCGGCCATGACCAGGTCGGGATCGTTGTTGTTCATGAGCTCGTTGTAGATGCTCTCGAAGTTGCCCGAAAGACCCGCAAAGGTGTTGTCCTTGAGCTCGTCCATCACGCGGCCCAGACGCTCGCGATCGTTGTTGAGCGTATCCCAAGCAAAGTAGCTGTTCGATGCCCACAGCTGCTCGACCTCGGGGGCGGTCAGGCCAAAGATGGCCTCGTTCTCGCGGCCGGCAAGGTCGGCGATCTCGATGTTGGCGCCGTCGAGGGTGCCCAGCGTAATGGCGCCGTTCATCATGAGCTTCATGTTGGACGTGCCCGAGGCCTCCTTGCCGGCCGTGGAGATCTGTTCCGAGATCTCGGCGGCGGGGTAGATGAGCTGGGCGTTGCTCACACGGAAGTTGGGGATAAAGCAGACCTTCATGACCTCGTTGACGCGTGCATCATTGTTGATGACGTCGGCCACGGAGTTAATGAGGCGGATGGTCTCCTTGGCAAAGGTGTAGCTCGAGGCTGCCTTGCCGCTAAAGATGAAGGTCGTCGGCGTCACGTGGAAGTTGGGATCGGCGATGCGACGGTTGTAGATGTCCATCACCTTCATGATGTTCATGAGCTGGCGCTTGTAGGCATGGAAGCGCTTTACCTGAACGTCGAAGACGGTGTTGGGGTCAATGACCAGACCGGTCTCGGCCTTAACGTAGGCGGCCAGACGCTCCTTGTTGGTGCGCTTGGAGGCACCCACGGCCTTCAGGAACTCGGTGTCGTTCTGGAACTCTTTTAGTTTCTCCAGCTCAAAGGCGTCCTTGAGCCAGCCATCGCCAATGGCATCGGTCACGAGCTTGGCATAGGTGGGGTTGGCCTCGGCAAAGAAGCGACGGTGCGAGATGCCGTTGGTCTTGTTGTTGAACTTCTCGGGCGTCAGGGCATAGAAGTCCTTGAGCACGATGTTCTTGATGATGTCGGAGTGGATCTTGGCCACGCCGTTGACGCTGTGGCTGCAGATCACGGACAGGTTGGCCATGCGAATCTCGCCGTCCCACAGGATGGCGGTCTGGCGCAGGCGCTCCTGCCAGCCCTCCTGCGTGGTGTCGAACGACTCGTGCCAACGACGGCTGATCTCGTCGATGATCTGGTACACGCGGGGGAGGAGCTTGGAGAACGTGCCAATGGGCCACTTCTCCAGAGCCTCGGGCAGGATGGTGTGGTTGGTGTAGCTCACGACCTGCGTCACGATGTTCCATGCGTCGTCCCACTCGAGCTTCTTCTCGTCGATGAGGATGCGCATAAGCTCGGGGCCGCACATGGCCGGGTGCGTGTCGTTGGTGTGGATGGCTACAAACTGCGGCAACAGCTCCCAGTTCGCGCCGTGCTCCTTCTCAAAGGTGTCGAGCAGGCTGTAGATGCCGGCCGAGACAAACAGGTACTCCTGCTTCAGGCGCAGCAGACGGCCGTGCTCGCCGGCGTCGTTGGGGTAGAGGATGGCGCTGATGGCCTCGGCCTCGGCGCGCTCGGCATCGGCCAGGGCATAGTCGCCACGGTTGAAGGCCTCCAGGTCAAAGTGCTCTTCGACCGGCTCGGCGGCCCAGACGCGCAGCTTGTTGACGGTCTCGCCGGCATAGCCCACCACGGGGATATCGTAAGGAACGGCCAGGATGTCCTGCGTATCCACCGTGCGGTAGAACGTGCGGCCGTCCTCCTCAAAGCCCTCAACGCGGCCACCAAACTTGATGGTCACGGCCTTGTCCTGACGACGGACCTCCCAGGGATAGCCGTGGGTGAGCCACTCGTCAGTGGTCTCGACCTGGCTGCCGTTAACAATCTCCTGCTTAAACAGGCCGTAGCGGTAGCGCATGCCGTTGCCGTAGCCGGCAATGCCCTCGGCTGCCATGGAATCCAGGAAGCACGCGGCCAGACGGCCCAGGCCACCGTTGCCCAGTGCCGGATCGGGCTCCTGGTTCTCGATGACGGACAGGTCAAAGCCCATGTCGTCGAGCGCCTCGGCGACCATGTCGCGCACGCCAAAGTTGAGCAGGTAGTTGTCGAGCAGGCGGCCGATCAAAAACTCGATCGAGAAGTAGTACACACGCTTCTTGCCCTCGGCAGTGACTCGGGCGTCGCTCTTGGTGGCGACGGTGCGCGCCTTCTCGGCCACGAGCTTGGCCAGGGCGTTAAAGCGGTCCAGGTCGCTGGCGGCCTCGACGCTCTTGCCGCTGATGCTCATGACGGCATCGCGATAGAGCTCAGTAAACTCCTGCTTGTTGTCGAAGATCTTATTCATACGTTCCTTTCCCCCGGGGATGTTTCTCCCGGAACGGTTATGACTTACATCCTACGCCCCGGCGGGGCGGGTAATTACAGCGGTAACGGCTTTGTTACGCGTCCTTGCCAGATGCCTTAACGGCGCCTGTCTTGGCCTTGGGAGCAGCCTTTTTGGCGGTTGCCTTCTTGGCCGTGGCGGACTTGGTCGAAGCCTTGGCAGCGGGCTTAGCAGCCTTTGCCTTAGCCGGAGCCTTCTTAGCAGCCGCGGGCTTAGGCTTTACCGAGGACGTGCGCTTCTTGGGCGCAGCCTTGGGGGCCTCGACCACCGGCGGCTTGTAGCTACTGGGACCGCGGCGCTTAAGCACCACGCCTGCAAGGCCTGGAACCTTAATCTCAATGGAGTCCATCTGCCCATTCCAGGGATAGGGCTCACTCGAGCAGGTGTAGGGCTCCTCGCCGGCATAGCCGCTGCCGCCAAACTCGGGACGGTCGGAATCAAAGATGACCTCCCAGTCACCCTCGCGCGGCACGCCCACGCGGAAACTCTCGTAGCTCGCCGGGTCAAAGTTGATCAGGATCACTAGGTCGTCGTCGACGTCCTCGCCCTGGCGCACAAAGCTCACGATGGACTGCTTGGAGTTGTCCGCGTCGATCCAGGTAAAGCCGTCGTCGGTGTAGCCGCGCTCGTACAGAGCGGGCTCGGCGGTGTACAGGTGGTTGAGCGCCTTGATAAACGCCTGATGATGACGGTGGGTCTCATACTCCTCGGTCAGGAACCACTGGATGGACTCGTAGTAGCGCCACTCGATAAACTGGCCGATCTCGTTGCCCATAAAGTTGAGCTTGGCACCGGGGTGCGTCATCTGGTAGAAGGCAAGCGTGCGCAGGCCGGCAAACTGGCGCCACCAGTCGCCCGGCATGCGGCCGATAAGGGAGCACTTGCCGTGCACGACCTCGTCGTGGCTCAGCGGGCAAATGAAGTTCTCGGTAAAGGCATACATGATGGAGAACGTGAGCAGGCCGTGGTTGCCGGGGCGCCACGGAAAATCGGTCTGCATGTAGTGCAGGGTGTCGTTCATCCAGCCCATGTCCCACTTGTAATGGAAGCCCAGGCCGCCGTCCTGCGGCGGATAGGTTACGAGCGGCCACGCGGTGGACTCCTCGGCCATCATCATCACGTCGGGGTAGTGTGCCTCCACGGCGCAGTTGACCTGGCGGATAAACGCGCTGGCGTCCAGGTCCTCCTCGGTACCGTATTTGTTGAACTTCTTTTGGCCCGGATCGTCGATGCCAAAGTTGAGGTACAGCATGCTGGACACGCCGTCCATGCGAATGCCGTCCACGTGGAAGTTCTCGAGCCAGTACAGCACGTTAGAGACCAGGAAGGAGCGGACCTCGCCACGGGCGAAGTCGAACTTATGCGTGCCCCAGTTGGGGTGAATCTCGTGCTCAAACAACATGTGGCCGTTAAAGGTGGCCAGGCCGTGGGAGTCGGCGCAAAAACCGCCGGGCACCCAGTCCATGATCACGCCAATGCCCGCCTCGTGGCACGCATCTATAAAGTGCATGAGCTGCTGCGGGTTGCCGTAGCGCGACGTGGCGGCGTAGTAGCCGGTCGTCTGGTAGCCCCAGGAGCCGTCGAACGGGTGCTCCATAAGCGGCATGACCTCGATATGCGTGTAGCCCATGTCGCGCACGTAGTCCACGAGCTCCACCGACAGGTCGTCGTAGGTGTAGAACTCGCCGCGCTGCGCGGGGAAGGGATCCATGGGACCGGGGTAGTTGCCGTACTCATCGGGCTCGCCCTGCGGCGCGTCACCGTGGCGCTTCCACGAGCCAATATGCACCTCGTAGATGTTCAGCGGCTGCGACATGTGGTTGTGGCCGGCGCGGCGCTTGAGCCATGCTGCGTCGTTCCACTTATAGCCGTCGAGGGCCCACAGCACGCTTGCCGTTCCCGGAGGGCACTCGGCCTTAAAAGCGTACGGATCGGCCTTGTAGAGCTTCTCGCCCTCGTTGGTTTCGATAAGGTATTTATAGAGCTGGCCCTGCTCGGCGCCAGGAATAAAGCCTTCCCAAATGGTGCTCGTATGTACGGGCACCAGCGGGTTGGCTTCCTCATCCCAGTCGTTAAATTCGCCAATGACATGGACACTCTTTACGTCGGGCGCCCAAACGCAAAAGCGCCAGCCGCGCGTACGGTTCTGCGTGTCGGGGTGCGCGCCCATCTTTTCCCAGCTGCGCTCCCACGTACCGATGCCAAACAGATAGACATCGTCCTTAGAGAGCTCCGGTGCGTGCGGGGCGGCTTTACGGGTAGCGGGCTTTTTGGCCGTTGGCTTTAGCTTTGTATCGCTCACGTTTGATCCCATCATGACACGGCAGCATGTTGCCTTGGTGACTAGATGCGAAAGGTCCAAGGCTGCACGAATCGAAGGGACGGCGATAGTTCTATGATTCATTCCACCTCGCGTGCTCGGTGGAACTTTCGGCACGAAATACGATAACACCTGTTCGTTACTTTTATGGAGAAAAGTGGATTTGCGGCGGTGTTTAATCGGCGAGCGCCATGTTTAGACCACTGACAGAATTGCAGTGGTAAAACTCTTGACAGTTTTACCAATTAGGGTTTCAAGATTGTTAGTTTGACGTTTGGTAAAACGTTTTTAGCAGGTTGTTTACCATTTGACATTGAAAGGTATGTTTATGTCCCAGACCGCCGCTCACAATGTCGCTTTTATTTTCGATTGCGACGGCACACTGGTTAATAGCACCCCCGTTTGGGCCTATGCCCAGCCCGAGTTATTGCATCGCCACGGAGTTGATGTGACGGTCGACGATTTTGCCCAGTTTGAGCATTTGTCGCTCGAGGACGAGTGCCAGGCCTACCACGACACGTGGGGCATTGGTGCGAATGGCGAGGAACTGTATCGCGAGCTGAGCAATATTCTGATTGATGGGTACTCCAAGGTGCCACCGCGCGACGGCCTGCTTGCATTTTTGGAGCAGGCGAAGGAGGCCGGTATTGCCATGTGTGTTGCCACGTCCACGCCGGCCGAGCTGGTGCAGTCTGCGCTCGCTGGTGCCGGGCTCGATGCCTACTTGGAATTTGTTACCACGACGGGCGAGGCGGGGCGCTCCAAGCAATTCCCCGACGTATACGAGCTTGCGCTGCGCCGCCTTGAGGAGCGCCATGGGCACAAGTTTGAGCGCACATGGGTGTTTGAGGACGCCGTCTTTGGCCTAAAGAGTTCTGGCGCCGCCGGCTTAAAGCGTGTGGGCATTTATGACCCGCATGGCCGTATGGAGCGCGACGAGGTTCGCGACAACTGCGATATCTTTATTGATAGCTATGAGGACCTGGACCTGGCCCGCGTGCTTGCGTTTAAGGGATAGGCGAGGGCTGTGGCTTGCAAGGTATTAGTTGTCTGCGGCTCGCCCGTGGTGGCGAGCGCGGATCTGTTGCGTAGGCTAGCAGGGGAGTGCGACCATGTTGTCGCCGTGGACCGCGGACTCGACGCGCTGCTGGGCGCGGGGCTGGGTTGCGACGTATATGTGGGGGATGCCGATACGGTGAGCGATGCAGGTCGCGCGCTGGTCGATGCCGCCACCGACTTTGAAGTTGAGCGCCACGACCCGTACAAGGACTATACAGATCTGGCTTTGGCGCTCGATTCCGTCCGCCGCCGCTGGCCGGGTGCCGAAGTGGTTGCGACCTGCGCCACCGGCGGCCGCCCCGACATGGCCTTATCCGTTCTGGGCTTACTAGCCAACTACAAAGATGCCCCAGTCTGGATCGAAGAAGACAAAGTAACTGCCAGATTCCTGCACCAGGACGAGACTTGGACCATCGAAAACGCTGAGGGCAAAACCTTCTCTATCATCGCCATAGCCCCCAACACAGAGATAAGCGAACACGGCCTAGAGTGGGAGCTAGACCACAGCCCCCTAGGCCTGTTAGCCGACACGGGCATCTCAAATGTCGTCAGGAAAACGGCTAAGATCCAAGTCCACCAAGGAACCGCAATCGCCTACCTCTACAAGTAAGGCATCACCGCGTGAGGGTTTTTCGGGACGGTGGACGAGTAGGAAAACCCGTCAGTAAGACAATCAACTCAAGTTAGTAATACAATCAACTCAAAAAAGTCCTTGCACGTCACGCCAACTTCCCCTATAGTACTACCACGTCACGGGGGCGTAGCTCAGCTGGGAGAGCGCTTGACTGGCAGTCAAGAGGTCAGGGGTTCGATCCCCCTCGTCTCCACCATCGTGAATCCAAAAGGCCACCGGATACCCGGTGGCCTTTTTTTATCCTTTAACCCCACAAACTAAAGTGAACGTGCACCCGCGCCCACCCCATAAAAAGTTGCGCAATTACCTTCCCGGTTTTGTACAAAGTTTGTTAGCCATACTTAATAGTTTGAGCAATTCACGCCGTTAGCAGTACAACTCAGGCAGTGCTCACCAACCTACACACCCCCATAAACCTGCGGCAATGTGTGCAAGACGGCACAATATCCCCCATAACCACGGCAAATAAACAATATGTTGCTCAACACACCCCAAAACGCATGGGTCACCTGCTGTGCTAGGATACCTAACGTTACATGGGTTCAACTGTGCTCACGGCTCCAGCAAGCCGCAAAGCGCAGGGTCGATCAGTATCCGGCCGTAACGGCGGTGCCAGAAAAACCACGAGCTCCAATAGCGTCGTCATGCGTATCGCATCGAATGAATTTGTTCTTGTTTATGCGCAAGCTGTTCTTTCGATTCGATTTTTCATGACAAATCGCAGCAGTCCTACAGCTGTTTGCGTGCGGTCCAGTTTTGTACCCGCTTGACTGGGCCGCATGCAGCCAGCTGGGGATGCGGTCTTTTTGCGATACACGTCCGCGTCTCTAGCCACTGCACTCATACATACCGTTCACGGTGGGGCAGAGCCACGTGCTTGTCTAACTGGGCTCAGGGTTTGAATATGGAGCGCCTTCGCGCACAAGCGCCCTGGCGAAGCCATACCCAAACCCCGTGAGCCACACGTAAGACAGCAAGGGGGTGGTGCTCGTGTGGTATGTGATCCAGGTCATTAACGGTCGCGAAGTCGTAATGCGCGAGCGCATCGAGCGTGTGGTGCCGGCTGGCGCCATGCAGGAGCTCTTTTATCCCCAATTTCAAACCGAGATCAAGGTACATGGCGAATGGGTCAACACGACCAAGCCGCTCTTTCCCGGTTATCTTATCTGCGATACGGCAGATCCCCGCACCGTGCAACAGTATCTGCTGCGCATGGACGACTTTGCCCGGGTGTTATCCCAGGACGGTCAGTTTGTGCCGCTGGCAAAAGAAGAGGTCCAGCTTATTGGCGGCTTTACGCATAGGGGAGACCGCGTAGTGCCTATGAGCGAGGCCCTAAAAGACGGCGACCAGGTCTTAGTGACGGCAGGCCCGCTGCTGGGGCACGAAGGCCTTATCAAAACCATTAACAGACGCAAGAGCACTGCTTATTTGGAGCTCGACCTGTGCGGCCGGCGCGTAACCACCCGCGTTGGCCTTGCCGTTCTTTCAAACGAGCAGCGCGTCATGCGCAACCTTAAAAAGGCGATCGCCTAGCTGCAGACGGTCGCTACACAGAATAGGGAGGATCCCCGACCCGGGGACGAAGTGTTGGAAGAGAACGTGTCGGATAAAACTCAATATACAACGGATGCGCCCGCGGGGGCGGCACTGATTGCTCAGGCCATGGACCGGCGTGAGGGCGCCGGCCGCTACAGGGCCATGCAATCCATTATGGACTGGGATCGCTCGCGCCTTGCCTACCGCACCGTTAAGCGCGCGTTTGACATTGTGTTCAGCGGCTGCGTGCTGGCCGTCATCGCCGTTCCGAGCCTTGTGCTCGCCGCGGCCATCCGCCTGGAGAGCGAGGGCAACCCGTTCTACAGTCAGATCCGCGTGGGTCAGACCCACCGCGACGGCAGCCTTTCCACCTTCCGCATGTGGAAGTTCCGCTCCATGTACAGGGACGCCGACGAGCGCCTCGCCGAGCTCAAGGAGCAGAACGAGATCGCCGGCGCCATGTTCAAGATGAGGGACGACCCCCGCGTCACCAAGATCGGCAAGTTCATCCGCAAGCACTCCATCGACGAGTTTCCGCAGTTCCTCAACGTGTTCCTGGGCCAGATGTCGGTCGTCGGCCCGCGCCCGCCGCTGCCCAACGAGGTGGTCGAGTACACCGAGTACGACCTGCAGCGCCTGGCCGTGAAGCCCGGCATCACCGGCTGGTGGCAGGTCACGGAGCGAAACTCCACCGGGTTCGACGGCATGGTCCGCCGAGACCTGGAGTACATCGCCAACCGAGGCGTCATCACCGATCTCAAGATCGTTTTTCTTACTGTTGTCGAGGTAATCACGGGAAGCGGGGCGTGCTAGTGTCAGCTGGCAATCGTTATCCAATTTTAAACACGTACGTTAACGCCATCTCGCTAGACGAGACGGTCGATGAAGTCGAGAAGATCATCGAGAGGGGCGTGCCGACTCAACATGTCGTCATCAACGCCTCCAAGGTCAACCTGATGGAGGCCGATCCCGAGCTCGCGTCCATCGTCAACGAGTGCCCTCTGATCAACGCCGACGGCGCTTCGATCGTCTGGGCGGCGAAGAAGATGGGCGTTCCGCTCGGGGAGCGCGTCACGGGCATCGACCTGTTCCAGAGGCTTGTCGAGCTGGCGTCCGAGAAGGGCTACCGCATCTACCTCTTCGGTGCGAAGGAAGAGGTGGTCACCAAGGTCAAGGCGATTTTCGAGGAGAGGTACCCGAGCATCCGGATCGCCGGTTACCGCAACGGCTACTTCACCGATGCCGACGAGCCCCAGATCGTCTCCGATATGGCCGCCTCGGGCGCCGACATGATGTTCGTCGCCTTTTCATCTCCCAAGAAAGAGTACTGGGTCCACAAGTACATCGACCAGATCGGAATCCCGTTCGTCATGGGCGTCGGCGGCAGCTTCGATGTCGTCGCCGGCGTCACCGACCGTGCCCCTACATGGATGCAGGAGCACGGCCTGGAGTGGTTCTACCGCTTCATCCAGGAGCCCGGGAGGCTCTGGAAGCGCTACATCATCGGCAACCTCAAGTTCGTCGCCCTCACGTATAGATACAAGTTCGCTAAGAAAGGTGAATAGCAATGGTTAACGTTATCGGTCTCGGCTACATCGGTCTTCCCACCGCCCTCATGATGGCCTCCCACGGCGTGGAGGTCGTTGGCACCGACTACAACGAGGAGCTCGTCGCCACACTCAACGCCGGCAAGACCACCTTCAAGGAGGAGGGCCTGGACGAGCTGTTCGCCGACGCCCTGGAGGCTGGCATCAAGTTTTCCACCGACTACCAGGTCTGCGACACCTACATCGTTTCGGTTCCCACGCCCTACGACAAGCTCGACAAGAAGATCGACCCGTGCTACGTCGTGGCTGCCTGCAAGACCGTTCTCGAGGTCGCGCCCGAGGGCGCCGTGCTCGTCGTCGAGTCCACTGTGTCACCCAACACCATCGACCGCTTCGTGCGCCCGCTGCTGGTCGAGGCCGGTCGCGACGACGTCAAGCTCGTCCACGCCCCCGAGCGCATCATCCCGGGCAATATGGTCTACGAGCTTCTGCACAACAACCGCACCATTGGCGCCGATGATCCCGAGGTGGGCCAGGCCGTGGCCAAGGTCTACGCCAGCTTCTGCCAGGGCGAGATCTCCGTCACCGACATCCGCACCGCCGAGATGACCAAGGTCGTCGAGAACACCTTCCGCGCGATCAACATCGCATTCTCCAACGAGCTCGCCAAGATCTGCCGCATCGGCGGCATGGACGTGGCGGAGGTCATCCGTATCGCCAACAAACACCCGCGCGTGAACATCCTGCAGCCTGGCCCGGGTGTGGGTGGTCACTGCATCCCGGTGGACCCGTGGTTCCTCGTCGGAGACTACCCCGAGACGGCAAACTTCATCCGCCTTGCCCTGCAGACCAACGCGGGCATGCCCGAATACGTTCTTCATCGCGCCTACGAGGTCATGGCCGAGCGTGGGATCAAGGACGCCTCCAAGGTGGGCATTTACGGCCTGACCTACAAGGAGGACGTTGACGACGTGCGCGAGAGCCCGACGCTGCAGATGCTCGAGGCCATGGAGGAGCACCTGTGCGGCGGTGCCGTGAAGGTGTACGACCCGTGGGTCGAGCGTGACGAGGTTCCGGGCCAGGTGCACTCCATGGAAGAGTTCCTGGACGGCCTGGAGATGGTGATCGTGATGGTGGGCCATTCCCAGATCAAGGGTAAGCCCGAGGTCTTCGGCGACCGCATCCTCATCGACCCGCGCAACGTGTGTGGTGACGGTGAGAACGTCTATAAGCTCTAAATCGTTTGAAGAGATGCAGGGAGAAGCAGGTTTGAAGAAAGTGATGCTCGTCTTCGGGACGCGCCCGGAGGCCATCAAGATGTGTCCACTCGTCAACGAGCTCAAGAGCCGCTCAGACGAGTTTCAGACGGTTGTGACCGTGACGGGCCAGCACCGCGAGATGCTCGACCAGGTCTTGCGCGTTTTCGACGTGACGCCCGATCATGACTTGGCAATCATGAAGCCGGGGCAGACCCTGTTCGACGTTACGTGCGACGTGCTGCTGAAGCTGAGGGCTGTCTTGGAGGAGGAAAAGCCCGACGTGGTTCTTGTCCACGGCGATACGACCACAAGCTTTGCCGCGGCGCTCGCCTGCTTCTACTTGCATATCCCCGTGGGGCACGTCGAGGCCGGCCTGCGCACGCACGACATCTACAGCCCCTGGCCGGAGGAGTTCAACCGCCAGGCGGTCGACATCGTGAGCGAGTACTACTTCGCCCCCACGGAGGCCAGTAAGCAAAATCTGCTCGGTGAGGGTAAGCCCGAGCCGAAGATCTGGGTCACCGGCAACACCGGCATCGATGCGCTTCGCACCACCGTTCGTGAGGGCTATACCCACCCCGAGCTTGAGTGGGCGGAGGGCTACCGCCTCATCCTCATCACGGCGCACCGCCGCGAGAACCTTGGCGAGCCTATGCACCGCATGTTCCGCGCCATCCGCCGCGTGATGGAGGAGCACCCCGACACCAAGGCGATATACCCCATCCACATGAACCCGCTCGTGCGCAAGGCCGCCCACGAGGAGCTCGACGGCTTCGACAGGCTCCATATCATCGACCCGCTCGAGGTGCTTGACTTCCACAACTTCATGGCCGCTAGCCACCTCATCCTCACCGACTCGGGCGGCATCCAGGAGGAGGCGCCGAGCCTGGGCAAGCCGGTGCTCGTCATGCGCGACACCACCGAGCGCCCCGAGGGCGTGGCGGCCGGCACGCTGAAGCTCGTCGGCACCGAAGAGGACGTCGTCTACCGTGAGTTCAGTAGGCTGCTCTCCGATCAGGCTGAGTATGAGGCAATGAGCCACGCATCGAATCCCTATGGTGACGGTCACGCGTGTGAGCGAATCACGGACGTGCTGGGAGGAAACTAATGAAGCTAAAAAAGAGATTTACTCTTTCCCTAAAAACAATCTGCGATTCATTCCTGATGAGGCGGTCTAGGAGATGACGATGCCTAGAGTTCTCATGCTTGGCCCTAGCATCGACGCACAGGGGGGCATGGCCACTGTGGAGCGTAACATAATAGAGGCCGTGAAGAGGAGCGGGGATTCCATCGATTTCCTCTCGACCTTCCAGGATGGGGGTAAGCCCAAGAAGCTTGTCATCGCTGCCGGTGCCTATGCTCGATATCTCATGTGTGTCGGTCGCTTCGACCTCGTACACGTTCACATGGCCTCTCGGGGGAGCTTCGAGCGCAAGAAGGTCTTCATGCGCACCGCCTTCAGGAGAGGTATTCCCGTTCTTCTTCACCTGCACGGCAGCGAGTTCGGGGTCTACTTCGACGAGTGCACTGACTCCAAGCGCGATGAGATTCGTGACGTTTTCGGGCGGTGCTCCGGGGTCATCGTTCTCTCGGAGGAGTGGCGTGACTTCGTCGTCGCTAACCGCCTTTGCGAGGAGTCGAACGTCCGGGTACTTCACAACGCTGTCGTGGTTCCCGCCGAGAATTTGACCGACTACTCGAACCGTCGCATTCTCTTCATGGGACGTCTCAATGACCGCAAGAGCCCGGATATTCTTCTGCGCGCAGCAAAAGAGGTTCTTAGAGACTTCCCTGATACAAGCTTCTCCTTTGGTGGCGACGGTGACGTGAACAGGTATCGTCGCCTCGCCTCCGAGCTCGGTATATCTGACAGATGCAATTTTTTGGGCTGGCTCTCCGGAGCGGAGCGGGAGAGCAACTTCCGCAAGGCCAGCGTCTATTGCCTGCCGTCAAGAAACGAGGGCATGCCGATGAGCGTCCTTGAGGCCATGTCATACGGACTTGCCACAGTGACGACTCCCGTCGGCGGGATACCCCAGGTAATCGAAGACAGGACAAACGGCCTGCTAGTTCCAGTCGGAGACTACGAGGCCTTGGCTACCGTCCTGAAGGGGCTCCTCGCGGATGAGCCGTTTAAACGGCGTCTAGGCGAAGCTGGCAGGGCGACCATCGAATCGCGCTTTGGAATGAAATCGTTCATTGAGCAGCTTATGGCTATTTACGACTCTACCATGGCTGAAAACAGTGATAAGAAGGTCTACACCCGCGACCTCTTCAAGAGGGACTAGAAACAAAGAGGAACAAGAGAAGGAGACTACCGCGTGAAAGTTGCCATGATTGGCTGCCACAAGCAGCATAACTACGGCAGCATGCTGCAGACGCTAGCGTGCCAGACGGCCATTCAGTCGCTCGGCAACGAGTGCAACAACCTCATATACGTAAAGAAGTACTCAACTGTCGAGAAGCTCAGGCAGGCGCCACGTCTGCTCAACGGGGGCAACCAGAAGATGCTCGCCAAGAGGATGGCGACCCGGAAGGCCGCCAAAGCCTACCCGGAGATTGCAGCCAAGCGCAAGGGCCGCGACGCCGTCTTCGAGCGGTTCAGCGCACGTACCTTCACTAACCTTTCGCGCCCCTACGTGGGTTTCGCAGACCTCTGTGCCGGCTCGGCCGACTACGACGCCGTGCTCGTGGGCTCCGACCAGATGTGGCTGCCCCAAGGCCTGCCCACGAACTTCTGCAACCTGCAGTTCGCCGCCCCCGGCGTGCGCCGAATCTCCTACTCCACGAGCTTCGGCGTGTCAGAGATCCCCTGGTACCAGAGGTCGCGCACGGCCGACTACCTGCGCAAGATCGACTTCCTGAGCGTCCGCGAGGACGCAGGAGCGAGGATTTGTCGCGAAGTCGCGGGTGTTGAGGCGAAGGTTGTCGTCGACCCGACCCTGCTCTTCGACCGCGATGGCTGGGCGGGCATGGTGCCTGTGGAGCGCATGCACGAGGGGCCCTACATCTTCTGCTACTTCCTTGGCACGAACCCGCTGTGCCGCGAAGAGGCCAGGGCGCTCTCGGCGAGCACCGGGCTGCCCATCGTAACCCTCAGGCACCTCGACGAGATCGTACCCTCCGACGAGTCTTTTGGCGACGAGGCCCCCTACGACGTCGACCCCTTCGAGTTCGTGAACCTCATCCGCGGCGCCGAGTACGTGCTCACCGACTCGTTCCACGGCACCGTGTTCTCGACCATCCACCATAAGCCCTACGCCACCTTCTACCGCTTCCAGCAGGGCGACCGTCAGTCCCGCAACTCCCGAATCGACAGTCTCTTCTCCCACCTTGGCCTCGAGGGAAGGCTCGTGACGGAGCCCGGCGGCGCGACGCGGGCGCTTGCCGACCTTCCCGACTTCGACGCCGTGGACCAGCGGCTCGCGGCGTGGCGCGCCGACTCGTGGGCCTTCCTCGGGGAGGCGCTTGTCTAGTGGCGGAGCGTATAAACCTTGCCGATAACGTTGGCTGCTGCGGCTGCACGGCGTGCATGGCCGCATGCCCTAAAGGCTGCATTGCGATGGAACGTAACGCCGAGGGGTTCCTCTATCCACGCGTCGACGGCGAGGCCTGCGTCTCGTGCGGCCTCTGCGTCAAGGCCTGTCCGCTGCGGGCTGGCCGGGAATCTCTAAAGAAGATGCCCGTCGCGCGCTCCCTCGTTGCGACCAATGCCGACGAATCGGTGCGGGCCGCCTCGACTTCGGGCGGGGCCTTCAACGCCCTCGCCCGTCAGGTTTTGGAAGAAGGCGGTGTCGTCTTCGGGGCGGCCTTTGACGATCGGTGGCGCGTGGTGCACACGTCGGCCCGCGATGATGCCGGCCTGATCTCGTTCAGTGGCTCGAAGTACGTCCAGAGCGACTTGGCGGACCGCGACGTGTACCGCAGCGCCGCGGATCTGCTTGACAAGGGCACGCCCGTACTTTTCAGTGGCACGCCTTGCCAAGTTGCGGGCCTGAACACGTTCCTATCGGCTAGGAGGGTCAAGGCGGAGGGGCTCACTACGGTCGACTTCATCTGTCGCGCCGTGCCCTCCCCGGCGATGTGGGAGGAGTATGTCGCTTATCTGTCCGAGCGCTACGGCTCCAAGCCGTCGAGCGTCTCGTTTAGGAAGAAGACGTACGGCTACCACAGCAGCACGATGAGTATCGCGTTCGAGAACGGGAAATTGTATCGCGGTTCTGGCCGGGTCTGTCCCATGCACAAGGCTTTTTTCGCTGGCCTTTCGACGCGACCCAGCTGCGCGCATTGCGCCTTCAGGGCACCGGAGCGCGCCTCGGACCTCACCCTCTTCGACTGCTGGAGCTATGCGTCGCTCACTGGCCTCGCTGACGACGATCGCGGCCACACCCACGTGTGGGCCCGGACTACGCGCGCCTCAGAGATGCTCTCGCGAGCAGAGGCGGCAGGTGAGTTGAAGCTCGTGGACGTCGATATGGGTAGGGTCCTAAAGGGCGACGGGGTCATGGCCACGAGGGATTTCGACGAGAGTCCGCGCCGCGCGGACTTCTTCGCGCGTGCAGAGAGGGAGGGGTTCCTGTCGGCGGCCGACAAGTACGCCCACGTGTCTATGAAGGACCGGGCCGTCGAGTCTGCGAAGGGCGTGCTCAGCGCGATGGGGCTTATGCGGTTCCTCACGGCCAAGAGACGCGGGAGGGCATCCAAGTGAGCGCTGCAACACTCAGGGAGGCGAAGCCCAAGGCCGTCCCGGCGGCCGCCGAGCGAGTGCGCAGGTTCGACACGCTCCTTCTTGTCGTCGTCCTCGCGTACCCCATGTTCCGAGGGCTCCTTGCGGGGAGCCAGTTCCCCCTGCTCGTCTCCACGGCTTCCTGCGCGCTCTTCGCGTTCCGGAACGTAAACCTTCGCATGTCGCTGAGGGCCGCGCACGCAGTGTGGCTCCTCTTGGGTGTCTTCGCTGTCGGCACGTTCCTCGTGCTCGGGGGCTCGCGCAGCCTCAACTCATCGCGTCTCCTGCTCTTCGTGGACGCGCTTCTGCTCTTCTTCACGCTAAGCGGCAGGCCCGACTGGCTCGGGACGGTCCGAGACGTCTTGCTCGCCATGCTGCTCCTCAACGCTGCCGCCACTATCCTCTTCTTCGTGGTGCCCGGCGTCTACGATTCGTTCGTGAAGCCGCGGTTCTTCGCCGGGAATTCCTCGGCGACGGGCTATGAGAGCGGCTTGACGTCCCACTACAGCTACAACGGGGTTCTCATGGCCGCTGGTCTCCTGCTTTCGTTCTCCAAGATGGTCGCGGGCGACGCCCCCAGGAAGGGGCGGGGGTGGGCTCCTGTTGCCGTGTTCGTCGCCTTCGCGCTGGCCCTCCTGCTGACCACCAAGAGGGCCCCGCTGGTCTGCGCGCTCGTGGGCCTCGCCATCGCCTACTTTACGTTCTCGGGCAGGCTGAAGTTCCGCTCGATCATGAGGATTGTGACTGCAACCGCGCTGGTCGCAGTGGCGATTGCAGTGGTTGCGCAGTTCGTCCCCGCGGTCGGGGGTACGTTCGAGAGGATCATGGACGCCGTCGAGAGCGACTCCATGGACTCTGCGACCAGCAACCGGACCTGGCTCTGGGAGCACGCCGTGGAGCTCTGGGACGTGAGTCCCGTCATCGGGAACGGGTGGGGCACCTACCGCTTCCACTGGCCGGGGGCCACTGACCCGGACGCGGCTTCCATCACGGCTCACAACATCTACCTCAACCTCCTCGCTGAAGGAGGGGTCGTTGGGCTCGCGCTGTTCCTGGTTTCTGCGGTCCAGCTCCTCCATCTCGGGCGGGTCGCGTGCTCCTCGGAGGCCCTCACGAGGGGCGACCGCGCGTGCCTCGCCACCTTTTCACTGGGTTATCAGGTGTTCTTCCTCGCCTACGGGTTCTTTGGGGCGCCGCTGTACGACGCGGAGTGCTACTTCGTTTACTTCGCGCTCGCGGCTGCCTCTGCGCTTGCCCTGAGCGCGCCGAGGGACGGGGGTCGCCATGGGCGAGATTAGGATCACGGTCGTGATGGCGACGCACGACTCGGAGGGGACGGTCGAGCGGGCACTTGAATCGGTTCTCGGGCAGACCGAGAGGAGGCTCGAGGTCATCGTCGTGGACGACGGGTCATCTGATGGCACAATCGGTGCAGTGGAGGGCGTCGCGGCTCGCGACGGCAGGGTCACCCTCCTCACGCAGGAGCACAGCGGCGTCTCCAATGCCCGCAATATGGGGCTCGAGCGGGCGCGAGGCGACTACTACGCCTTCATGGACGATGACGACGAGATTCTGCCGGAGATGTACGAGAGGCTTCTCGCGATCGCCGACGAGCGCGGCGCGGACATCGTCGACTCCCAGCTCACCATCGTGTACCCTAATGGCACGGTCTCGGGCTCCAAGGGCGACGGGAAGGGCGTAAGGACTTACGCGGAGGGCGTCGATGCCCTGGAGGGCTACTTGACGGGCGACGCGCTCACGACGAGCGCCAACACGAAGCTCTTTCGGCGCTCGACGCTCGGTGCGCTGCGCTTCGTCCCCGGGCGGAGGATTAACGAGGACAAGTTCCTCATCTTCGAGGCCCTCATGGAGTGCGGACGCGTCTGCGTGAGCGGGGCGTCGTACTACCGGTACCTCAAGCGCGACGACTCAGCCTCGCGGGCCGGCTTCTCGGATCGCTACCTCGATGCCCTGCTCTTCGCGGATGAAATCGAGCAAAGGGTGGCGAGCGACGCGCCGCAGCTTGCGGACGCGGCGCGGGCCAACAAAGTGAGGAGCTACATCAGGATTCTCCAGCTCTCCTACATCAGGCACGCTGGCCCCGAGTTCGAGGGCGACGTGCAGAGGATGCGCTCCTATCTTAGGGGCCAGGGCCCGGCATTCTGCCTCAAAAACCTCAAGAAGACGAACTTCGCGCGCTGGCTGCTGCTCGCGTGGCTCCCGCATCTATACGGGGCCGTCTTCTCCAGAATAGACAACCGATAGGTACGAAGATGAAGATATGCGTCGTCACGCTCGTGGGCCTGTTCAACTACGGCAACAGGCTCCAGAACTATGCCGTCACCAGGGCCCTTGAGGCGCGCGGGCACGAGGTTGCGACGGTCGGGTCCTCGTGGAGGCCTCCGGTCGAGGCCGCCAAGCGATTCCTGCGCGGCGTGATCGGTAGGTCCGTCGACCCTGCTGCCTCGATGAGCGAGGCCCGGCTCGACCGCTTCCGCGAGTTCAACTCCCTTATCGACGTAGAGCGTCTGCCGCGTCTTGGCCGCGAGCTCGACGAGCGCTTCGACAAGTTCGTCGTGGGGAGCGACCAGGTCTGGAACCCGAACTACCTCTACGACGAGCGGGGCTACTTCCTGTCCTTCGCTTCGCCCGAGAAGCGCGTGGCGCTCTCGGCAAGCTTCGGCGTCGATAGGATCCCGGAGGACAGGGCCCGGGGGTTTCGGGAGGGCCTGCGCGGGATACCGAGCATCTCAGTCCGGGAGGAGGAGGGCGCCGTCATCGTCCGCGAGCTCGCGGGCCGCGTGGCCCCCGTCCTCATCGACCCCACGATGGCGGTCGACGCATCGGAGTGGCGCCCGCTGGAGCGAGCCGATTGCACGCCCGGGGGCGAGTACGTGTTCTCTTACGTCCTCGGGAAGAGCGAGGAGGCCGAGCGCGTGCTGTCCGACCTCGGGTCGAGGGGGGTCGCCATCGTCAAGATGACCGACCGGGGCGTCGCCGGGGAGCCCAACGCGGGCCCCCGCGAGTTCCTCTCGCTCATAGACAATGCCTCCCTCGTCGTTACGAACTCCTTCCACGGCTCTGTCTTCTCCACGCTGTTTGGAAAGCCGCTCTGTATCGTCCGAAGGGACGGCGCGAACGACATGAGCTCGCGCCTCGCCACTCTTGCTGGGAAGTTCGGCCTGAGCGAGGAGGCGCGGCGCTCCGAGGTTCTGGGCGTCCCCTGCGTCGCTGACTATTCCGGGGTCGACGAGGCGCTCGCTCGGGAGAGAGCGGCTTTCGACGCGTTCTTGGACGGCGCGCTGTGATGGCGACGGCGATGAACGAAACGGCGCCCAGAGAGCCGCGCATCTTGTTGCTTGGCGAGGGCTGCTGCGGCTGTTCGGCATGCTCCGCGTCCTGCCCCGTAGGCTGCATATCCATGGAGCGCGACTCGCTGGGCTTCCTGCGCCCCGCCGTCGATGCGTCGTCGTGCCTCGAGTGCGGCAGGTGCGAACGCGCCTGCCCGGCAATCTCGCGTCCCCACGAGAGGGAGGTCTGCAGGGCGTACTGGTGCCAAGCCAAGGATCACGCCCTACTCGGCAGGTCGTCATCGGGCGGGGTGTTCGGGCTTCTGGCCTCGGCGACCCTGGACGGCGGCGGCGTCGTCTACGGCGCGGCATTCGACGACGGGTTCCGCACGGTCTCCCACCGCCGTGCGTCGTCCAGGGAAGGGCTCGAGGCACTCCTCGAGTCTAAGTACGTCCAGGGCGCAGTCGGCCGCGAGGTGTACGAGGCCGTCTCCGCCGACCTCGGGGCCGGCAGGAGGGTCCTCTACTCCGGCACGGGCTGCCAGGTCGCAGGACTGCGCGGCTACCTAGGCCGCGCCGCGAGCTCCGAGCTGTTGCTCACAGTGGAGGTCATCTGCCACGGCGCCCCGTCGCCGCGCCTCTGGTCCGATTACGTCGGGTACCTGGAGGACGCTGGGGGCAGTGAGGTCACCGAGGTGAATTTCAGGAGTAAGTCGTCCGGATGGACGACTTTCTCCTTCCTGCACAAGTGCAGGAAGGAGAAAGTCTCGGAGGTCCCGCATTCGCGGGACTGGTACATGCGGGCGTTCCTGAGGAACGCGTCCCTTCGTGGGTCGTGCCACGAGTGCCCCGTGAGGGCGGGCTCCGGAGCCGACATCACGCTCGGGGACTTCTGGGGCTTCGCCCGGCAGCCCGAGGGGGTTGACGTGTCTCGGGGGGTGTCTGCCGTGCTCGCGAACAGTCCGCAGGGCCTGCGCGCGCTCGCCGAGATAGACGACCTGTCCCTGCATGGCGAGTGCTCCCTCGACGAGATCGCGGCGCACAACTCCGCGCTCGTCAAGTCCGTCGCCCCACATGAGCGGGCCACCGAGTTCAAGGCCGACGTGGCGTCTGGGGTTCCCGTGAACGAGCTCCGCAAGCGCTGGCCCTTCGAGGACGGCCTGGCCGCCAGGGCTCGTCGAAAGGCGAAGGGGCTGCTCCGCAAACTCGTCGGCCGCTGACCGAAGGCGCCGAGGCGCATCTGCAACACACGACTTGATTGGGTTGAACGGTTTGGAATCAGATAGCAAATACAGCAAGCTCGCGAAGAACTCTGCAGTGTTCCTGGTTGGGAACCTCGGTAGCAAGATTATCTCGTTCGTCATCGTCCCGTTCTATACGTACATGCTCACCACAGCGGAGTACGGCGAGGCGGACCTGGTGACCACGACCGTGAACCTCGTCGTTCCCTTTGCGATGCTGGGCATGAACGAGGCCGTCCTGCGCTTCTCCGCCTCGCGGGAGCTCAGCCACGACGAACTCGCCTCTAACTCGATGCTCGTTGTCGTGGCGAGCGTCGCGCTCAGTTGGCTTCTGTACCCGCTGCTTTCGTGCGTCTCGATCATCGGGGCGAACATCGTCCCCTTCCTGCTCCTCCTCAACCTGCAGACCTTCAATAACATCTTCCTGCAGTACCTGAGGGGAAGCGGCAAGTCCAAGGCGTTCGCGGCCAACGGCATCATCACCACTTTCGTCATGGCGGTCGCCAATGTGGTCGCGCTCCCGGTCCTCCACCTCGGCGTGTTCGGCTATCTTGCCTCCATGGTGCTGGCTCAGCTTGTCGGGACCGTCCACATAGTCGTCTGCTCCAGGGTGTGGGAGCACCTCTCCCTTGCCTCGGTCGATAGGCGGGTTCTGTCCACGATGCTCAGGTACTCTATACCGCTTATCCCGAACTCCCTGATGTGGTGGGTCATGTCGGTGTCCGACCGCTACGTCATCCTCTTTTTCTTAGGCGCAGGCGCGAACGGTCTCTACAACGTGGCTCAGAAGATCCCCTCCATCGTCAACGTCGTTTACTCCATTTTCATGCAGGCATGGCAGGTCTCGGCGATCGAGGAGCGCGACTCCGAGGACAACGCTAGGTTCCAGTCCCAGGTGTTCGGATATATGTTCGTGGTACTCGCACTCGCCTCGTCCTTGATCGCGGCCACAGCCCATCCCGTCTACACAGTCCTCATGAGTTCGGACTACGTCGACTCGTGGCAGCCGGTAGCAATGTTAACGCTTGCGAACCTTCTCTCCTGTATAGGCATGTTCTTCGGCACTACGTACGTCGTACACAAGGAGAGCAAGAAGGCCTTCTCCACGACGGCCGTCGGAGCCGTCGTGAACATCATTGTTACGCTCTGCCTTGTTCCCTTTGTCGGAATCGTCGGGGCCGCCGTGGCCACGGCGATAAGCTACGGCGTTATGGCAGCGGTGCGTGTGAGGGACACGAAGCGCCACGTCGCCATCGAGTACCGCAAGGGCGAGATCATCCCCGCCTTTCTGATCATCGGGTTGCAGGTCGTTCTCTCATTCGCTCCGTACAGCGTGACCGTTCTTGGTATCCAAGTCGCCCTCTTCTTCGTGCTCGTTTTTGCCCTGCGCAGGAGCCTGGGAAAGCTCTTCTCGGTTGCAGCTGGTATAATCGGGAAACGAGTCGCGGGTCGCCGCTGACGCAGGCTGCGGCCATGGCGATTCGGATAGAAGACAGGTCGGGCCATTTGGTGAGGGAAGTCGATTGCTACGGTAGATGAGATGAGGGCTGGCGAGGATTCTGCATCCGCCCGCACGGACCTCTCAGAGGCACTGCGCGAGTCGGAGGCGATGCGGCTCAGCATGGCGAAGGCCCTGAGCGAGTCCGTCGCATATACCGAGATGATGCATAAGACGTCCGAGGCGGTTTGCGCTAGTATGGTGCCGGCCCTCGTGACTTTTGTTGACAGCATCAAGTCCATTACGGCGGGCGTCCGCCTCGACTCCATTCGTGCGGTCCTCGATTCCATCAACTCCAGCGGCTGGCTCTCTTCCTATCGAGCTTCCGAGGTCATGAAGGTTGTTTCCGCCCAGCAAGAACTTCTTGCGGCATGTACGGCCTCGCTCCAGACCCCCGCCATTCGGGACATGGCGGACCGCTTTGCGTCTAAAGACTACTTCGGCGTCTACGAGAGCCTTGCCAGTAGCCTTTCTGGGCTGACCGTCAGGGGTCCCGACATCGCCCTCCTTGGCAATGTCGGCGGGCTTGTCGATTCCCTCGGAGATTTCGGCTACGGCGGCTCGATACCGCGTGGTACCAAGACCTTCGTGAAGAACCTCAGCAAGGTCTCGCTCGAGCGGCTCTCCGTTAGCGAGGATGTCTCGGTCGACATCAGGGGAAAGAGGCTGCTTGCGGCGGACGCCGAGACGGACCCCGGGCCCTGCAATTGCGTCGGCGATGATTCCGGCGTGGTGTCCGCGAGCGTTCGCTCGTTCAACGTCCTGACCTCGTCCCTGTCCTTCCTTGAGGGGCTGACCGAGGTTGACATGATGAAGCTTCAGCAGTTTTGCTCGGATGACCCCGCCTTCGCAAGGGATTGCAAGGCCGGTAGGCTTATCTGGGAGACGGTTCGGGACTGGAGGGATGCGATTTCGTTCGACAGGCCGGTCTATTACCACGCTCGGCTGAAACCCGCAGGGACGGCCTCGTACCTTAAGGACGACATGGTCAAAGCGCCCCGCCTACTTGTGAAAGCGGGAAGGTTTAACGGCCCGCAGAAGGCTTACTACTACTTCTCCGACACAGAGCACGGCGCGATGCAGGAGATTGGGAAGCACGGTTCGGGGGACGAGGCCCAGGTCGCCGAGATAGAGGGCAGGCGCGACGTCCGCCTCATCGACCTTTCCGGCGTGGGCCGCGGGACAAACTACTTCCTGAAGTACCTTCGGTTCCCATTCACCAACACCGACCAGGTCATCCCGCCGGAGTACCTCGTGCCGAACTTCGTCGCCCAATGCTGCCGTCATGCCGGCATCGACGGAATCAAATACTACGGCAGCAAGACGTACAGCAACTACGTGGTTTGGGACGACGGCTTGTTCCGCATCGTCTCCATGCACGTGACTCCCATCGAATGAGGCTGGCATTACAGCTGGATTCGATGTGGTCGGCTTCTTCGATGAGCTCATGTGCGCGCTTGGGGAGATTGCAAGCTACGTCGGCGTGGTCGACCATGGGCGCTAGCCCTCTCTACGGGTAAATGAGCCGATTCTAGCGAACGCATTTTACAATGTGGGGGGACGCCCGATCGGCGGCCCAGACGGGCTTGCTTGCATCGTATCCGACACCGGGGAAATGCATCAACGAGATATCGAATAGCTCATTTCTGACTGTAATGGGAAGATTCGTCGTGTTCGGTTTTCCTTCGTTAAAGGAAGGGCTGTGGAACGGCGTGCGTCGATCCGACTCTTTATAATTGAGTCGATAGAGGGAGGGTGCCGCAGTGAAAGCCTTAGTTTCCATACATCCGAGATTCGCGCGACTCATTCTGTCGGGAGAGAAGAAATGCGAGTACAGGAGAAGGCTGCCGACAAAACCGATATCGGGTATCGTCATCTACGCAACATCTCCCGTTTCGAGGATCATCGGCGAGGCGGGGGTGGAGTCCATGCCCTTTTTGGAAAAGGGGGAGCTCTGGCGGCAGACGTCTTCGTTCGGAGGGATTTCCAAATTCGAGTTCGAGAGTTATTTCTACGGCATGGAGATGGCCGGCGCGTTGCTGTTATCCCATCCGGTTGCGTATGACCATCCATTTCCAATAGAAAAGGTGGGTCTCGTTAGGCCGCCGCAGTCGTTTTGCTATCTGAGTGAGGAAGATGAATAGCTTCGCTTTTTGGTGCCGACCTAACGAGGGCGGCGGAAAAGATCGCGTCGACGGCCAGGGTATCGAGGCGATGGTCAACATAAATCTCTGGATTGCGGATAGCCTGGAGCACGGGAAATCGAGTACAACGGCATTCGATTTCGGCCTGATGCTATCGCCCGCCTGCTCCGATGGTCAGGACGACGGGAAAGCGGGCGATACCGCTCAAGGCGACGAGAAATCCGAAGACCTGAAGGGAGACGTTTCGATTCTCGATTCTATCAAGGGAATATCCCTTTACTGCCCCTTCAAAATAGATAAGAGCTGCTTTTCTGATTTGATGCCGAAGCTGAACAAAGAGACCCTGGGCGCGATATTCAACGATCGGTGCCGCGTTTCCGAAGTCGATTTTACCTCACGCTATGTCGAGGTGAATCTTGCGAACGATGAAAGCAGGGGTCCGTTTCTCCTTTTGTCGTGCGACGTGCTGAAGTTCGAAGAGTGCGACGGCGGCGCGGCAACCGTCATCAATATAGATTTCCCCCATATTGCGAGAGAGGTTGGCGGCGAGTCCCGCAGGGTTTACGTGAGATTTCGCTTATACATCGATCAAAATAGCGGTTTGGCCAAACGGAACGACTCTCGTGACAGGTTGTTTACCAGTGCGTTCAGCCGGGAGGAGGCGATCGATCTCAGGATCAACGACTACCGGACGCTGAGCGATGAGATGAGGGAGAAGGTCGACGGCGTGGACCCGGACGCCTATCCTCTTAAATCCGTCACCGTGCACACCCTCCTCATGGCGCGGACGAGCGTTGCCGTTGAGTCCTTCGAGGACCTTCATGAAAAACGTCTGCTGGAAGGAGATAGCGTGTGGGGAGGCTACCTGCCAGAGGGGCTCTCAGCCTCTGACGTGGTGGCATGGCATTGGAAGAAAAAGATCAACAGGCCAGGGGACGGTTACAAGATGTACCTCAAGCTGAGCTATTCGGTGTGCAATTGGGGTACGATCGCCCTGTATTTACTCTTCCTGACTGCGTTTTCCGTGTTTACCAACGTACTTGCGACCGTGCTCTGCGATTTGACTTGGCTTGGGGCAATCGGAGCTTCTGGCGCCAGCCTCGCGGCGTGCGCCGTTCTCCTCGTTGTGTTCGGTGTGTTCAGAGTTCGGAAACCGCATGGCCGACGTTTTCGGCCCTGACGCAATGGTATTCTATATCTGAAGAGAGAGGAGGGGTCGTCATGGAAAGACTGAAAATCGTTTCCGTCGAGAACAAAACCGAGGTAGGGCGGCTGCACGCAATTTGCCGCGGCAGCTTCAAGCGGTATTATCCGGGGTTTGATGGATGGTATCGTGCGAAGGTCCTCCCGGGCATCGGATCCTCCAGATGGGTGCTGAAGGCCATCTCGGGAGACAGAATGGCCGGCATCTGTATCGTCAAAGACGACGGCGCGGAAAAGAAGATTTGCTCGCTGCGCGTGGACGCCAACCACCGCGGACGGGGAGTAGGGACTGCGCTGATCGCGGCCTCCATCGAGCTCCTTGATGATGAGAGGCCTCTTATAACGGTTCCCCAGGAGGTAATGCCGTCCCTATCTCCCCTGCTTGAGAAATTTGGGTTTGAGGCGATGGCGGAGTATCGGAACCTTTACCGGGAGGGTGCCAGCGAGTTTTTCTATAACGGTACCCTTGCGTCCAGCACCGGGATTGCCGAAACGTTTGATGTGAGGTCGTCTCTTGATCTGGTGTTTCGATAGTTCCGTCGAATGACAAAACCTAGAAAGATGCAGGCCGCTGATTTCGGGTTGATGTAGGGCAGGGTCCAGAAATTCTGGACCCTGCCTAGTTTTGGGTTGACCGCGCGATAAGGGGCGCCTTGGCTTTCGCTACACCTTGTTGTTCTAGGCTTATGGGGCTAAAGCGATCGACGAGTGACTGCAGAACAAGCCCGATGACCTGTTCAGGGCGATGCTGCTCGAGCTCATGGAGCTGCGCTACGGTTCGTCCTCAACCATCTTCTGCACGCAGTACAGGTCGAAGGACTGGCACGCCAGACTGGGCGGCTGGGTTCACGCCGAGACGATCATGGACAGGATCGTGCACGGCACCGTCTGGCTTGAGATGGGAGACGTCAACATGCGCGACATATACGGCTGACGGTACTGAACGGACACCGGCGGTACCGATTCACGATACCGCCGGTACAGTCCAACAATGTTCGCGGTACGCAATCGCGCAAATACTCAGTCAGACGAAGTGATGCTTACGCCAACTTTGGGGACACGATCCTCAAAGTTGGGAAAATATTCGCATTGTATTTTACTGAGATTTGGAAGGCTTGCGATTTGTCATTGGGATGCGTTCAGCCAGGTGTCGGGGATCCATATTGGTTCGAGTGGTATGTCGGTCTCGACTACGTAATCTCCATGTTTGAAAAAGACGGCGATATTGAATCCGTTACATTCCAGAAAGCTGGTCTCGAAGGAGTTGACGATGTCGTCGTTCGTCGCTCGCATGGGTTACCTATGGTATGTGTCCAGGTAAAGCACAAGAAAATGTCAACATCTAGCTCAAGCAATTTGACGTTTGGTGCGCTGATTTCGGAGAGGGAACCGAGCGAGGGAGGTGCCTCAAAGAAGTCCCTCTTGGCTTCTCTTGCAGCAGGATGGAAGCAAGTTGTAGAAGAAGAGGGTAAAAGCCCTGAGATTGTTCTGTATACGAATCGCGAAATGGGTCCAAACATGAGCGATGGAGTGTACAAGGGCAAGGCTTATAAGAGGCTTGCGCTTAATAAGTTTTGGAGTGAGGTGTCCGCACAACTCGAGTCGGCCACATCATTTTCCAAAATTGTTTTTCCTGATTCGAACCTTGAAATCCAATGGAAAGAATTCGCAGAATCGACGAAACTTGACGAGGCCGATATTCTGCCCTTCCTAAAGAACCTTACATTTGAGACGGGGGCTCCATCCTTAAACGAAAAGGAGACTGAGCTAGTAGGCAGGGTGAGAGATGAAATATGTGCAGGCTCTCAGGAACTCGCCTCGAGGGTCTTCGATGCTCTGGTGGCAGAACTCAGGAGATGGACAACAGCTGCCGGAAACAACGTTGTCACTGCCGACATTGCCCAAAAATGCATTTGCAAGTTGAACCGAAACCCTCTTGAGAAGCCGATCAAGGTTCCCGTTCCCGTTCCGGTTTTTCCAAGCAGGGAAAGAGTATGCTCATCTTTGTGCGAAAAGCTGAAATCGTCCAGTAGCAAGGTGGTCTTTCTCCAAGGGCGCCCTGGCTCTGGAAAAACGAGGCTGGTCAGCTGTCTTTGCGAGAGGATGGACCCGCATCCTGTCAGGTTCTACGCATTCAAGCCTTTGGATGTTGATGACTTCAACTATTCACCCGATGCCGGCATCGTTTCCCCTAAGGACCTTTGGAGCACCCTCCTGAATCAGCTTCGGGAAGTACCTGAACTAGCTGGAGACATGCCCCACATACCTATTGTTAACGAAATCTGCACTGAAGACGAGCTTCGGGGTGAGGTATTGAGGCTTGCTGAGGCGCTTTCGGATAAACGGGGATGTAGGACGACTATCGTCATAGATGGTATCGATCACGCAGCGCGAGCCAAGGAAAAGCTAACCTTCTTGAAGCATTTGCCTTCTCCAGATTCCATCCCAGAAGGTGTTCGAGTCGTTGTGTCGGGTCAGCCTGCTAACTCGTATCCCTCCTATCCCCAATGGCTCAAGAGAGAGCATGCAGGTGTTGAGGTGATGGACGTTCCCGATCTTGATTTTGATGATATCTTGATGCTTCTTACGGAAAGGGCGAGCCTCTCCAGCCATGAGAATCTGGTCTTAGCCAACGAGATCGTAAACATGACCAAGGGGAACACACTGTCTGTGGTGTATGCCGTGCACACCGTCGCCAAAGAGGATAGCTGTGACTCCGCTATTGAGAAGTTAAGGTCGTCAGGTCTTTCGGACAATGTTGAAGAGTACTACGAATCCATCTGGCGGAGGGTTAACGAAGAGGTCCAGCGCCATCATGGCGGCGGATCAAACGCGTTGAATCTAATTGTTTGCTCGATGCATCTCTTCGATGGAGCCGTCTACCCAAGGCTCCTTTGCAAGGCATTCCCTGATGACTTCTCTGGCGAGCATGTGGTAATAAGGGACATTTCTACGCTCCTCCCATTAATGAGGACCTGTGCTGATGGGTCATCGCGCCCCGTGCATAACGACTTCAGGCTCTTCGTGAGCGCTAAGGCTTTGATGCCCGGCATGGAGGGATATCTGGACTATGCTTCTAATAAGCTCGCGGATGCTGCTTTGGGAATGGAGGGTGACGTGGTCAGGTCGTGCTACGCCATCCGCTTGCTTGCCAGCGCAGGGCATGTGGAGGAGTGCATCGACCTGTTCGACACATCATACGTAATCGACGCGGTGGCTCACGGAGTCCCTTGGCAACTTCTTCGAGAACAGGCGAAGACGACATATGAGTTGGTATGCGAGTCTAGAAATCTTGAAAAAGTATTTAAGATCCAACTTGCGCTGACAACGCTATCTCAGATAAACGAACATTTCGAATACTGGCTCGAACGCAGGCCTTTTCTCCATCTTGAAGCCTTAGTGGGTATGGATTACGTGGTTCCGCCTCTTTGCGAGAATACGGCCGATCAATATGCAACGATGCTCGACAGGTGCTTGTGGCTGTCGAAGGAAGCGGGATGCGCAGAACTGAGCAACGAGCTTTATAATATCTGGCTTTCGGGCCTCACCCCCGCGAAGGCGGCAGAGATACTGTCTAGAGCAGATGGGGATGATGGGCGGTATAGGCACGAGGACGGCCCGTCAAGGTTCATGTCTTCGTGGGGTGCGTTCTCCGCTGCACGTGGGCATAGCTATGACGAGCTTCGCATTAATCACAGCCCCTTACTCGACACAGAATACTTGCTGTCCTGTTTCAGGGATGCTTACGTGAGGGGTACTCTTGAGTGGGCCACAGCAGAAGACAGCGTTTCTGAAAGGATAGCCGAAATCCCGATTTCAGCAGATGCCACCACGAACATGATGAGGGATGTATTGTCCGGCGCACTTTCTGCTTCGCGTGTTGCACGATGTATTCTCTTTTCATGGCTTGCGCGTTACTCATTCGAGTGGGAGCTTGGGACGTTGGCCTATGCCCTTTGCCTATCTGAGGGAGAAGCCGTGCCTGAAGCAAAGAGAGAGCGACCGCTACTGGCTCCGAGGGAGGGTAATGTCTACAACCAAGATTTTTCGCTTGCCCTGTTTGCCGAGGCATTTATCTTCGGTTTTGAATCTGTCTGCAGCGGCTTCGATTCTCTTGTGTTGAGCGCTCAAACGGCAACTGACTGGATCGACGGTTCCCATAGGGAATACCTGCCGTTCGTAAGGACGCTAAGAGCCGCCGTCTGTCTTGGATATTCCATGGGGCACGATAAACCCATACTTCCGGGAACCAAAGAGGCTCTTGTGCTCGAGGAATGGGCCCAGGCCCCGTCTTGCCCAGGAGCGCTCGTAATCGAGGCGTGCGCTGTTCCCTACATGGTCTTTGTAGCTGAAAGAGGAAGGGCTCTCTGCGCGCGGGCGCTTGAAGAGAAGAGTCTTGATAGTTTTATCTTTTCTAATCACGCCCTCTGTACGAAGCTGCAGATACTTAATCATCTTCAGAGGGCTGGCAGCGCCCTTCCAGGGAAATACCTTCTGAAAGAGTATGGACCCGACGGTTCATTCTTGCTGGCATCCCAAGAAGCTGCGCAGATTCACGGCCTGCTAAAACCCTTGCTTCTCACTTACGATAAAGAGCTCGCAGTGCATTGTGATGAGGCCATCCTTTTCGGTTCTGCCAGATTTACCGATCACAAGGACTACTCCCTGTCCAATCTGATTGAATGCTTCGAAGCGCTTTCTGACCTTGGCGCGGTGACAGAAGCCCAAGCGCTTGAACTTCTTGAGCTGGACAACGCTGCAACTTTGTCAGGATACAACAGAATGTCGGATGCGTTGATGGAGGCGGTGGCACATTGGGCAATAAGCGTGAGCCCGTCGCAGCTGTCGATGATTCGCTCTTGGCGGAAAGAGTACAGATATGACTATTCCCTCATAGAGTGCCAGCTGAGGGCTATGCTGATTCGGGCGGAGTGCCTGAATGACGTGCTTGCGGTTTTTGCCGGCCTACTTGGGCATGCGCCATGCTGCTCAACAGAAGACATGAACGGCATCCGTGGCTATCTTGAGATTTGCGGCAAAAGGGCGGAAGAGCTTGGATGCAAGCTCGATTTCTTCGATGCAGTATCTGAAATAAAGAATGCCATCAAAGATGCTCCAAAGCACAATCCACCTCTGCCTAATGCCGGTAAAGCTTCTTCAGGTGGCCAACAAGATTTCGGACCCCTTTCGGACTCTGAAGTAAAGGAAGCCGCCTTCCGTCAGAAGATTGATTGCTGGCATTGGGAACCCGTTGCTGAAGCGTGCGCAGAGCTAGAGAGGCGCGGATTCGATAATGACGAGATCTACAGCAGTCTTGCGGAGTCGAGGGGCTTCGCCCTTTCAAAAGAGGGATGGGTTCATCACTCCGCAGCTCTTACACAGCTTGTCGATGGCATAGCAAGCTATGCAGACGATGATTCGTTTTACAAATTTCTTTCGTATCGAAACGAAGGGCTGGATCGATATGGCTTCGGATCGGCGTCGAGCGATATCGCGTATGCCGTCAGGGTCAGGACGAAGGCAAAGAGTCCCACCCTTTTTGAGACTATATTTGAACTCGAATGCGACAGCAAAAGAAGATGGATAACCTGCAACGGCAGATGTAATCCTCCAGTCTTGGAGAAAGAAGTTCGTAGTTTGCCGGAACCTGCTTCATTGCCAGAGCTAGCGACGGATATCCTTCTTGATTCTATCGTCCCGCAGGATCCGCATAGGCTGGAAAACGCAGTGAGGGGAATCTCATGGGGAGGGCTGCACGTGCGGGGGATAATTAACCGTGTATGTGTGGCGTTGCCAACAATCGACCCCTTCGGACGAACTCTGCTGGAGAAGGTCCTCGACCGTTGGATGCGAGTCTGTCCAGAAGAAGACGATATCCTAAATTGCCTCTATGGGATCTTCGACGCATTGACGAGGGCAGATGAAGCTTGCGTCCTTTCATTTGCGACGAGAGAGCCCGGGATTATTCTTAAGTCTGATGTGGATGCCCCAGTGCCTACTGGGAGTGGGAGCTCAAAAATCCCGTCTCTCATAAAGAACTATCTTTCGACGGTTCGTCTCTACTGCAATGATGACTGCGCCGATATAAAAGACGATATCGAGTCATTTGCTGAAGGCGAGGCGGCGCTTTTCATCAAAAAGTACATGAGAAATGACGAGACTATTCTCCCTATTGGCCGACTTGATCACTACTGTCAGGAACTCCTCTATGCCGAGATGTGTCGTGGCCGTTGGCGGAATGTTCCCGGCTTCATTTCAGCGTCGATGCTCGTTGACCCGGCTGATGCATGGGTTATTTCTCAGCTTCCCGTCTGCAAAGACCTGTCTGCGTTCGGGGTATCTGAAGCTATCGCCTTTTTCGAATCAGGCGACATGTCCGCCGGGGCTAGTCTTGTCCAAAGCTTGCCCATGTGTGAACTAAACGAGGGAGAAGCATGTCTGGGATGGAAATTGTACATACCATACGGAAGCGGGATGGAATACGAACAATACGGCACGGCTCGAATATCACCTTTGGGTTGTGAACGCCCCGATAACGTTATCGATAGGGAGTTCGGGTGCTATGGTCTCCAAATCTATAGAGGAGGGGGAAGAGCGTCTCGCGTCTCTGATGGCAGCGACTCCTTATGTAATGCGCTGGCAGGTTGTATAACCATGACGTTTTGCGACTGTCAGGTGTTCCCTTCTTTTGCTATGAGGAAGCTCGGATTTGAGCCTCTGCCCAAAAACCCTATGACTTGGGTTGATGAGGAGGGAAATAAAATTGCTTGGTTTGAGCAATATATATTTCCTGTCGAGAAAGGATATCGTCCTTCCGCTTATTACCGGCAGCCTCGATTATGGCGCTGGGATTGTGATGTGGAAAGGATTGAGAAGGCAGCTTGCAAAAGAGGGTTTAGAGTTTACTGGGCAATTGAATCCAGCATGCATGTAGATCAAATAAAAGAAAAGCATGACATGCTCGAACTCGCAAAGCAGAAGTCTCCATTCGAAAAAGAATGCGAGAAAGATTACACAGACGGGATTCAACGCTAGTCCGTTTTGTTGGTGATTGGCTGTTAATAACCGCAGGTCAAACAAACTGTGACAAATTTTCCCAGTAGTCCGACGACCCCTCACATCATCCGAAGATGAGGGAAAGCCGGCGCGTCAACACGCTGTCGAGTCGTCGGCGTCGAGGAAGCCGCGCGAGCGCGGCGCCTCGCGATGGGAGCAGAACGCCTCGACCGCGCCCCTTTTGTCTAGTCTTGCTGCCCTTCGTTCTGATGGCTCTTTTCGTTGATGCTTTCATCGGCCTTTTCGTTGACTAGCCACTTTGACCATAGCGGGCACTTCTCCCAGCCGTCTCTGAAGCCCATGGCTCGCCATTCCTCGCGAGGCAGCCTCTCTTCCATGAGATCGAGGAGGCGCGACCTCCATGGGGTGTCCGGCGCGATGGTCTCGAGCATGTAGCAGAGCGCAGTGAGCGTGCCGAACATCTTGTGGTTGCCGACCTCGTGGGGCTCGTGCCAGGCGGTGTCATCCCTTGGAATCATGGGTTTGGTGCCAATCGTCTTGTTCCAGAGGCGACCATGGTGGGCGCAGCAGTTCCTCACAGTGTTGAGCGCAACGAGCCAGGATTCGGCTACCTTGGCGCTGACTCCGAGCTTGCCCGCTGTTATCCCTCGCGCTCGAGTTTGCCGACGAGTTCTTCTCAGTCTGCCATGAGGCCGCGCGAGATCAGCAGGTCCGCCTGCTCGTCGTAGGCGAGGCTTAGGATTTGCAGAAGAGCTTCTGATGGCAGCTTTCTGGCAAGGACGGGGAAGGCCTAACGCCTTGCCCGGGCTCCATCTAGCTCCGCCGTGCAGCTCTCGAGCACGCACCTCACGGCGGCCATCTCCGATGTTCCGCCTCCTCCCAGGCGACGTCGTGCTCAGCCGCGGCCCTGCGCACGACGGAGACACCGGCCTTCGACGCATATAGCGCGGCGGTGATCGCGTTGAGCGACAGGTTCGACGACCTCAGCCTGAGTACCTCCTTCGCCGGTATCCTTCTTGCCATGATCCGTTCCTTTCTCTCGACTACCGGTATGGCTCTCGAACATGCAGGAAGCGGACCGGTAGGGCGCGGGCGTAGATACGAGCGGCACTCAAGCGCGCCGCGGGCGGTGCTGAAGGGCAATATCCATGTTTTTGGATGGCGGTATTGAAGCGCGCTACAGGTGGTACGGAGAAAGACGATTACTCAGGCTATATCCGGCGAGATCAACGATATCGCAGCCGTGAATAACCTATTTACCGCTTTCTCCCTAGCTCTATGCTGCATTTTTATTGTCGTTACCCTTATGTGTCTCAAGCGTATTGACGTGTGCTATCAAGTTATTTCTCGTTTTTAGGGGCGGAAGAAGTAAGGGGGGCATCAGTCAGCTTCGACTACGTTAGTAGTCGTCTACTGTGGACGCTAAGCAACTGCTGGCGAACTACAAGGACGTGCCCCAGAACCTTATTGAGGTCCTTGCAGACGCCAACCGCACGCGCAAGGACTTTGTGGCCGACGAGGTGCTGGAGATGGTGTGGGACCGCCTGTGCGAGGGCAAGTCGAAGCCGGTCGTGAGCGTGCAACGCGTGACGATGAAGTCCAACCCGACAACTTCCGCGCGAGCTCAATCCAAGGTGTCATGAAGCGCGTGAAGGCCAAGGGCGTGCCCGTGGTGGTCTACGAGCCCACGCTGGACGCGCCGGAGTTCTTCGGCTCCGAGGTGACCCACGACCTGGAGGTCTCCAAGGCGGCTGCGACGTGATCGTCGCCAACCGCTGGAGCGACGACCTCGCGGACGTGGCGGACAAGGTGTACACGAGGGATCTGTTTAAGCGGGACTAAGGGAGAGGCGACTGAGCCGACTCTAGCCTATTGCATAAATCCATTTGTAGAAAGAGCGTGTATCGGCTACGCCGATACACGCTCTTTTGGTTAAACAAGCCCCATTAGCCTTTAAATTCACTTTGATAGATATAATTTCGTTCTTTAATCCCTATCTTTCAATTACCACCTGTGGGAGCCGAGTCTGAATTAGGTGTTAAAGCATGCGCCTGCTAAGCAGTTTTATTTAGCGGGATTTACCCTAGCTCCTGAGAATTGAGACTGAGCTCGCGAGCAGTCTTCGGGCGGACGATTGCTAGCCCTAAAAACCCTGGTGCATCTTATTTCAGGCAAATAATGCACACCAGAAAATTTAGATCTGACTTCCATAGACAGATGTTTCAGTCTATTTTTCAATAGCTAAGGCAAATTAATATTGGAAGGCAAGACCGATTTATTCTCGTCAACGTCTTTAATAAGCAACCTTTGCTCTAGAAGAAGCTTATGCATGAGATTTTTTCCATGGTCTTTATTGTCGAGTGTGCTTCCATATTCATACAGAAGATGCGATATGCGTGAGTACAGCTCTTCACGAATTGCCTGCTCATCAACTGTTTTATCTGGCTTATTTGGATACTTCTTATATAGAAATACAAGTTTAGTATCTCCGCCGTATAAATTGACAGTGTCAAAAATTGATTGGAAGTAGGAATAGTCAGCCCGAGAAAGCGAGTGTCCGAATATTTTGATGAAACCGGTATCGCTGTCACAGAGTTTTACAGTCTCGCTTTTATATGGCTCCAACGACATAAGCCTATATGTTTTTGTAAACGGCAGCGCCGGATCATCTTCAGCGACGTCTTTTCCGTCAATGCCGAAAATGATGTCCGTTCTGCCCAGTGAGCCATGAATATTCCGAGCAGCAACAATTCCTAGTTTCGGATCTTCCGATTTAAATGGGGTCGTATAGTTAAAGTTAAGAATGGAAGATTCATAATTCTTTTGCTGGGATTCTTCAATGCAGGCATCACGTATGGCTGAAAAATACACTGCGGCCTTTTCTCTATAATCTTCGTTTTCCTCTACTTGCTCCTAGAGATATCTCGCAAAAATGCTCTCATATTTTTTTAGCGAAGATAGGAGGTAGCTTGTAAGTTCCGCCTGTGAAACATCTTCTTTTCCGAGTCGAGTCGACACAAATTTGTATAAATCGTCTTTTGGCCGCGGGAATGGAATTGTGCTTGATAGGTCAATGGCCAAACCCGTAACGCTAAACATTCTGTCTAGCCTTGAGCCCAATCCGTCTTCTTGGAAGACGTATGCAGAGATAAGACTTTCTATATCGCACCATAAAGGGTCGTCTTGTCCTTTTTCAGCAAGTATCATATCCCAAGCTTTTCTTTCGTCCTCAGGAATCGATTCAACTGAGAATGACCCGCTCGTCCTATCTCTGTAAAAGTCAGAGAACTTGGACTTCAGTCCGCAGGTCAAGTCGAAACCATTTCCAAGAATTATTAGTTGGTGCATTTTAAATTCCCTTCACGTATGAATTTCTGCATTTGGCTTCCTAAGTTTTACCCAGATATATACGCATTGCTTCTTCCATATCATCTCTTGGAATCCGACGCTCGAGCACGGCTGGGCGACGAATGCCTTCGCGGCTACGTCCGATATGGAATCCGTCATGCCTGTTGTCGCATCGACATGACACAATATCTATTCAGCGATTTGATAAGGGTTGACAAGTCGGATGTAAACAATGAACGAGTATCACGCCATCTGCATCTTTAGTACACTTAAGAAGGAAATTGGTCGTAGGGCGCGACCAACGAAATCAAAAGAAAGCCCATCGAGAAGATGTCTTCAATCTCTTTGGGTTGGAGGCATTTTTTCTTTGGAGGGTGGGCATGAATTCCTAAATTGTCTACTTAAGTGTCTCGTTTTACGAAGATCATCCGAACCCTCTTATGTGTCAATCATTCTTCCTTTTACCGACTGGCAAAACGATTTACACCTAATTTTGGGGTTCGATCTCAGGCTTCTTCATCGTCCCTTGCTTGATCTCGCTACACTAATAGCTACTGCTACCAGGGTATTTCTTGGTACAGTTTCCATTGGCTCTTGCGAAGATCGGAACGGTTATGTTTGCCGCCGCGTTCCACACCAGCCGACACTACATCCTGTTTACTGCCATGGCCTGCCTATGCGTTTTGCTGGGCGGGCCTTCTTATGCCGCGGGCGCGGACAGCCTGTTCATTGCGGGCGCCACGTACAACGAGCCGGGCGTGTCGGGCCCCGGATGGGTCTGGACCGATGCCGACCATCTGGAGCTTAACGGCTACACGGGCGAGGCCATCGGCGCCGACGACGACCTGGTGGTGACGCTGACCGGGCAGAACACTGTTGTCGAGACGAGCGCGCCCGACGTGGACATTTCGCGTTGCGGCATGGAGGTGTGGGACGATCTGACGCTCCGCGGCACCGGGTCGCTGGTGGCCACGGGCTCGCAGTGCGGGATCTATGTGTCGGGGACGCTCGCGGTGGACGGCTGCAAGGTTGACGCGCGGGCTGACGGCGCCGGCATCGCGGACGCGCGAGTGGCCGGCGTGATCGCGGACGGTCTTGCCGTTCGCGGCGGTGGGCGCGTTGTCGCCGCGGGTACGGGCTCCGGGGCGGGCGTGCGCGCCTATGGTGTATGTCTGCTGGGCGGGGCTGCTGGCGGTGGCGCGGCCGGGCAGCTTACCGTCGATGCATCCTGGCTGGACGCGTCGGGTATCGACGGCGGCGTCGCCTGCCTGGGCGGGTCGCTTACATCCGCGCGCTTTGTGGCGCCTGCGGGCGGGGCCTTTGGCGCGGGCGGCGTGGTGAATGCCGACAGGTCCGTGGCAGCGCATGTGTCGATCGAGCCCGTGGATGCCACGACGTCGGCAGGGGAGACCGGTGGGCCCGAGGTGCCGGGCGATGGTCCGTCCGCCCCTGGCACTGACCCCGCTACCGGCGAGCCAGCTGCGGATTCGTCGACGAATCCCACGCTGAAGCCCGCGTCCGCGACTAAGACGGTAACCACGACAACAGTGACCAACACCACGGCCGCCAAGGCCTCTACGCCCAAGGCCGCCACCGCGACTTCCTCGTCACTCCCCAAAACCAGCGACAGCCATTGGATAGCCGTGTCCGCATTGCTGTTCGTGCTGGGAGCAGCGGTTCTTAAAGCTGCACGCCGTTGCTGATGCTCCCGATTTCCGGATGTGCGGGAAAACCGGAGCCCGCCGAGCGCAAGTCAAATTCTGTTAATAAAACCGCAGGTCGCGAAAGCGCAAAACCGGGTTCTGGTCGGCAGAACTCGGCCCCCACCACTTCTGGACAAGGCCAGCTGTCAGAGTTCGTGTCTTATAGGAATAATTTAATTCACGCCGCGTTACATCTAGTCTGCTCCTTATACTCGAATATAAACACTAAGGAGGTAGTCATGTTTTGGAGCTATGTTCAGCTTGATGATGGCACCCAATTTGCCTACTCAGAGACAAGAGAAGACGGAACCGTTCGCGTGGCCGTCGAGCGCCCGGTTGACTTTGGCTTTGACCATGCGGAATGCTTCTTGCCTGCGGTCAAATGGTTCAACGTCGAAGGATTTACTGCTGATGACCTCAATTTCTTGACCGAATTTGTTAGATCAAACGCCCCGTTTATCTTCGAGCTCGCCGAACGCCAAAAAGCCGGACCGGCGGTTTCGGCGCTGGCCCTCTAACGTTCTGCAGTTGAACGGCAAATAGCCCATGATTTCGCCTTCCGACATATCCACTGCGGTCTCCCGCGTGCTGGCTCGCTACGACGTCCGCGAGGCATATCTGTTTGGCTCGTTTGCCCGAGGCGAGCAAACGCCTGATAGCGATATTGACTTGCGCCTAGTCTGCGGCAACACCATGACGTTCGGCACGCTTTACGAACTCTCCCATGAGCTCGAGAAGGAGCTTGGGCGAAAGGTTGATATCGTCACCAACCCACCAGAGCACATGCGCCCGGCCTTCCGCAAAAGCATCGAACAGGATGAGGTGCGCATCTATGAAGTGCTGTAGCAGGCTGAGGCGTTAGTGTGCTCCGGCGTTATCAGCAAGTCTTAATTTTGCCGCATACTTCCGGGCTCGGTGAGTCTTAGAAGCCAGTATTGAACTCAAACTCGGTTCCATACACCCTTTTGCTCTTTGAATACAGGTATCTCTCTAGCGATAGTTTGCTATACTATCGCTAGAGAGATACCTGTTAGGAGACTCGCGTGGAACTGTGGCATGGTTCTCAGAAAATCATTGAGACTCCCCAGCTTGGCCTGGGGAAAGTCCATAACGACTATGGACAGGGATTCTATTGCACAGAGAGCCTCGACCTTGCAAGGGAATGGGCATGTTCGCGTGATGCCGATGGCTTTGCGAATCGCTATGAACTCGATATGGCCAATCTCAAGGAACTCGACCTGCTATCGCCGCAATATTCAGTTCTGCATTGGATAGCGTTGCTTGTAGAACATCGTTCTTTTCGCAAGGACACCGCTATTGCCGTGGGGGCGTGCGAATATCTCCACGATCATTTTCTACCTGACACTAGCACTTGCGACGTAATAAGGGGATGGCGCGCGGACGACTCGTACTTTAGCTATGCCAGAGCTTTTGTGAACAATACGATTACCGTCGATCAGCTTGGTCGATCTATGAGGCTCGGCAGCTTGGGAGAGCAGATTGTGCTCAAAAGCGAGCGCGCGTTTAAGAGCATTCGTTTTGCTGGATTTGAACGTGCGCCGCAAGCTTTGTATGGTCCATTGGCCAAGGAGCGAGATAAAGCGGCAAGGGCACAGTATCGGGAGCTACTTGCCGAAAATCCATTTGAGGGAATCCGTATCGTCGATATCATTCGAGAGGGGATGACGGGCGATGACCCACGCCTACAGTGAGATGTATCTCGAGGATGCCATGAGAACGCTGGGCGAGGCGGTCGATTTTGCCCTCTGTGACCAAGGGCTGACTCCAGCCGAGTTGACGGCGATCCTGTCGAACGCTTTTGAGATGAAACAGTTTGAGCGCGGTATACCTCGCGTCGTCTGCGGCATGGCGGGCGACGAGCTCGCGCGCGATATTATCGCCCATGCGGGACTGACCCCCGTCGAATGCAGGGAGACCTATCCGTTCGACCGTTCGCCTCAGTATTGGGCGGGCTGGGTTTTGGCCTATGCGCAATGGATGTGCAGCCTGGGCTTTAATGAGCTACTCGAAGTCGCTCCGCTCGATTGGATCATTGGCTCGTACCATCCGCTCCACGAGGCCTCCGAAGACAAATTCGCCCAGATTGTCATTGATAAATGGAACAACGCCCAGGCAGACAAAAAGGGCCTCAAAGCGGCACGAAAGGCGGCTGGCCTAACGCAAAAACAGCTCGCCGCCCAATCGGGGGTTAAACTTCGCGCCATACAACTCTACGAGCAGAACCAGCTCGACCTACGCCGCGCCTCGGTCTCCTCGGCATTGGCGCTCGCAAACACGCTCGACTGCAGTATTGAAGACCTCATCTGGCAACCGATCGTTCTGGAGTACGACTCGCAGTCTTTTCCATCTACGAAGCTATAAAGGAGACGCACATGCTTTGGAGTCATGTTCAGCCAGATGACGGCACTGGTCGCGCTACTCAAGAAGATTACTCAGTAGCGCACGAGGCAAATCCAACATTACCGATTTCGCTCGACGGCTTTATGTCGATCGACCATGCAGTTGAGTTAACCATCGCTGCCATGCCCAACGCGCTCAGACTCTTGGAGAACTCATGATGGCGGCTACGCAGCGAAGCGCTCATCCGTTCGCGCCGCTCGTGCTCGATGATACCGGTTCGCTCAAAGCTATGGCCGCTGCCGTGATGCGCCTACATAGCACGCTGATGACGGTCGGGCGCTGCTATACAACCGACGCCACAGGCGACCGGGCCGCGCTTGAGCTTGGATGCATCGAGTCCGTGCTTGCGGGTGCATTCTGTACGATATTCGGCCAATCGCCAACCGATCTCTTCGCAGACATCTTTGACCAGGCCACCTACGTCGCCGAGCACATGGTCAAGGACCACATCTTTGAGGACGGCAACAAACGCACCAGCCTTGTCTTCGCGTTGTCCGTTCTAAGGCTCGTCGGCAGTCCGGTCGTGCTGTCCGACAGCCCGGAGGCAAAAGACAACCAGTACTACGCTTGGATCCAGGACCTCGTATCCGGAAACCGTACGACCAGCGGGCTTGCCGAGGAGCTGCGCCGCGGTTGCATTGCGGGCATGGGCGACCCGTCGCACGTATAGAATCTAAGCATCCGCACGCCTGCCATTATCTTGATTGGAAGCCATATGGAGATCCCCAGCACCCTGTGCAGCAATGTGTACGACTTCGCGTTTTGCCCCGAGCCCTGCTACGACCGCCTGGCCGACCTCGCCGATCCCGAAGACTGGGGTCCCAGCAACCGCATCCTCAAAAACTACTTGTCGTTTTCGTTTAGCCGCGCGGTGTTCTTGACCGAGCGCGACGTGAACCAGACCGCGCCGTCCAACCTGCCGCTGGTGTTCGACGACGACCGCTGCCTGTTCAATACCGGCCTGTACACGCGCCGCTACGAGACCATCTACGGCCTGTTTGAGCCCAACACCAAGCCCGACGCGCGCCAGCGCTGGTTTTTAAAGGGCTTCTTTAAGGAAAGCGACCCCATGCTGGTCTCGTTTGAGTACCTGCCGTGCCGCGTGCGCTTTGCTGAGGACCCCTCCGAGCTGGTTTTTGACTATCGACTGCCCATCCGCTCCAACATCGACCACATTCTGGGCGACGAGGAAAACCTTACGCGTATTCCCGCCAGCCTGATGGGGGAGGGCAACTCGCTGCTGCTGCGCCGCGCCTTTGAGGGTGCCGTCGTCGAGGCCGCCCGCCGCGCCGCCGCCAACTACACGCTTGCCGTGCCGCAGTTCTACGGCGGCCGGATCCAGCAGCTGCTGCCGCTGTGCCTAACCGGCGACAAGCCCGAGCTGGCGCTGACCATCCAGCGCGAGGACGGTTTCTACGCTGCGCGCACCTGCCTTACGCTCGACATGGCTTACAACAACGCGCGACTGATCTGCCGCCCCGAGACTTCGTGGATTAAGCGGTAAATGGTGGTTTAACTGCGGTTTTGCCGATTGCTTTGATCGCTTTGGCTTGGCTAGCACCCACGAAATTTAAATCGAGGGCAAAAAGTTCTTGGTAAACCACGCGCGGCTATGATAGTATCTCTTTTGCCGAAAGGCGACGGGCGATTGGCTCAGGGGTAGAGCATATCCTTCACACGGATGGGGTCACAAGTTCGAATCTTGTATCGCCCACCATCAAAAGCGCAGGTCAGAGGTCTTAAGCCTCTGGCCTTTTTCTTTTTGACACCAAGAATAATCGTAGTTGTCTAAGGCGTCGTTTTTTCTCGCACCTTTTTTGCTGACGTCATTGCTCGTTTTATATAAAACGCATGCGTAATTTCATTGAATTCCCCATGTGATCCGAGCGCAAATTTGGAGACAGAGACCACACGCTCAGAGCACCTTCCAGCGGATTTCTATCACACGACGGTTTTTCGGCAGAACTCGTCAAGCATTTGGTCAGCATTTGGTCAGCTTCCAGTACTTACCCGCATGATGCGCCAGTAGATAATCGGCGATGCCCACAATCCGCACGGTCTATGGCCGATACCACGGGAGACGCAAATGGACGAAATCGTCTGCGCAAACACCGCTTTCCGCTACTGGCGCTGCCCACCGCAGGTGCGCGACCTCTACCCAAGACTGCCAAGCCCAGAAGACGGCTGGCGAGCCATATCTCAATCGCCCTTTGTAGTCAACGTCCTCAAGACCCCGATTATTACCACAACAGTGCCCGGTGGCGTTAACTACCATTCGGGATTACGGACAACGATCCGCTGTGATGATGCTTCGGGGGTGGACAGCACACTGGAAACCGCGATGAGCTTTAGGGTTACCAATCCACTTGCGACGCTATTCACCATGGCGCGCTTTGTGTCTCCAACCGATCTTGTCCTTGCCATGTACGAATTTTGCGGATGGTTCTCAGTCTTTGAGCCTACCGCCACAGCAGAAGCGGATCTAGACAAAGCCAATGACGCTGCCGAGAATGCAACCACCGAATCCCTCTTTGACCTCGATGAAAGCCAAGACGAACCACAATGGAAACGCGTTTATGCGCGCATAAAAGTCAAAGAACAGGTAAACACGAAGGAGCCCAACGGACAAAAGAAAACGAAGGAGGTCACAAGGCTAAAGGGCACTTCGCTCTGGATGAGGAAGCCGCTCATCGAATTACACGAGCTTCATGAGTACGCCAGTAAGATGAAAAGACGAAAGTGGGGTACAAAGTTTTACAACGCCGCGCAGCTGGTGACAGGTATAGCAGCTTCTCCGCTTGAAGTTGCAGGAATTTTATTGCTATCGCTTCCACGCTCTCGCGGCGGTGCCGGCTTTCGAAACGTTTATGTTAACGACCTTACGCCGCTTACCGCATCGGCGCAGATCATTGCAGGGCAAAATGTCTGCTACGGGGATATCGTGATCGTGAATCCAACCATAATGAAGGCGGACATCGTGGAGATTCAGGGAGAGGTCATCCACGGATCAGGCGCCGTGCTCGACCACGATGCCAAACGCATGACGGCGCTGCAAAGTATGGGGTATGACGTCTTCCTGGTTACGCACGACATGCTTAACGATGCCGAGCAGCTTGATGCGATCGTGAGAAGTCTTTGCTCGCGCTTGGAATTACGCTATAGGTGCAAAACTAAGGCGCAAAAGACGACGGAAATGGAGCTACGAGCCAACGTACTGTGCAACTGGCTGGAAATCGGTCGTTAGACGGATGCCCTGCTCATTTCCGGGTGCCCTCGGTCGGCTGCCTGCGATGCCGCCGGAAAATTTTTCCAAAAATTTCCTTGCATCGCCGTCCGAGTTCCCGTATAGTACTTCTTCGCACGGGGGCGTAGCTCAGCTGGGAGAGCGCTTGACTGGCAGTCAAGAGGTCAGGGGTTCGATCCCCCTCGTCTCCACCCGAGCATTGAATGAGGCTCCAACGCAAGTTGGGGCCTTTTTTCATATAGGCACACAAGGTCAAAGGCGGCACCATGATCCTCCTGGTCGACAAGATCGTGCGTTGAACGGGCGCCGCGTGCATGGTAGTATTTCACGACGTGGTTCAAAGCGTTGGAGGCTGTTCTGCCACCCCAACTGCAAGTGCCACTTTATAAGGGCTCTTGGCGCAACGGTTAGCGCAGGGGACTCATAATCCCTGGGTTCTGGGTTCGAATCCCGGAGGGCCCACCAGGTTTTTCAACAGGTCAGGCAATATGTCTGGCCTGTTTTCTTATTCATGGCATTAGTTTTCACTTGCAAATAGCCTGCTTGCTCATTTCCGGGCGCCCTCGGTCGGCTGCCTGCGATGCCGCCGCCACGAAACCGGCCCATCTACTACGTTTAAGCCCGACCCCTCGACCATACCCCGCATTTCGCGAAAGCCGCAGGCCGTCTACCTGCGGTTTTATTTCTGCCCGAGACGCCATGGTCGGGGGATGTCGCCCAAACGTAGTAGATGGGCCGGTTTCGTGGCGG
>NZ_QSPM01000006.1:0-241 GCF_003466445.1 Collinsella sp. TM05-38
CAGGTTCTCCACGTGTTACTCAGCCGTTCGCCACTCGCTTCCCTCCGGAGAGGGGTGCCGTTCGACTTGCATGTGTTAGGCGCGCCGCCAGCGTTCATCCTGAGCCAGGATCGAACTCTCCGTCCAAAAATGCATGGGCTTCGAGCCCGTCCGGTCCTCACAACTATTAGCTGATCGGTTCCGTTCGATTCATATGGTTCTGTTTGATAGGAAAAGGAATTTCTCGGGGCCGCCTCTCGGC
>NZ_QSPM01000006.1:251-168204 GCF_003466445.1 Collinsella sp. TM05-38
GCCGCCTCTCGGCGGCCTTGCGAAAAACAAATCCAAGTCAGACCATTTCAAATGGTTCGATGTCTGCCCGGATGCGACACTGAATGTGTCCATCCTCGCAGTATCCGGTTCTCAAGGTGCACGCTTAGCGGCTGATCCGGTCCGACCGGGCCGCGCGGCAAGGAGATATATTGCCAGACCGGAGGGGCCTGTGGAACGTCAAGTCCACTCTTCACAAGTCCTACACAATATATCGCCTTCTATAGCTAATAGAAAGACTGGTGCGAATCTTCCGCACGTATCAGATGATGACCCTTTGGTTCAGGAATATATAGAGATCGGTCACCTGTAGGTGTCTATCTACCCGCGCTTTTAGCAATGTAAACCGCGCTTCAGATAAAAAGAGGGAGCGCCGCGCACAACGCGACACTCCCCTAGCGATTCAAGAGAATCTATTAGGCCTCGAGAGCCTTCTTGGCAATGGTGGCCAGCTCGTTGAAGGACTCGATGTCCTCGTAAGCCATCTGAGCCAGGACCTTGCGGTCGAGCTCAATGCCGGCAACCTTCAGGCCGTGCATGAACTGAGAATAAGAAATGTCGTTCAGGCGAGCGGCAGCGTTGATACGGGTGATCCAGAGAGAACGGATCTCGCGCTTCTTGTTGCGGCGATCACGATACTGATACTGCAGGGAGTGCTGGACCTGCTCTTTAGCATGCTTGTAAGTACGCGAAGCGGCACCGTAGTAACCCTTCGCACGGTGCATAACGGTACGGCGCTTCTTCTTGGCGGCAACAGCGCGCTTAATACGTGCCATGTTCTATCAACTCCTAGACGGTAAGACGAAAAAAGGGAACGCGAACTTAGGCGAGACGCGACTTGATGACCTTGCGGTCGGCAGCGGCGATCTCGGTCTCCTTGCGGAAGCCACGCTTACGCTTGGTGGACTTCTTGCTCAGGATGTGGCTCTTGAAAGCCTTGGCGCGCATGAGCTTGCCGGTACCAGTCTTGCGGAAACGCTTCTTGGTGCCGCTGTGGGACTTCATCTTAGGCATGAAATACTCCTTAATCGGTTACAGAACACTAGTTACTTAGTATCGTTTGCCGCTTTTTCCTCATCGAAAGCGCCCTTAATCGGGGCGAGCAGCATAAGCATGTTACGGCCCTCCATCTTAGGCTTGGACTCGACCGTAGCGTAAGGCTTGAGATCCTCGGCGAGACGCTCGAGAACGTTAAGACCCTGCTCCGGGTGAGCCATCTCACGGCCGCGGAACATGATGGTGATCTTAACGCGTGCGCCCTTCTTGAGGAAACGCAGAACGTGGCCCTTCTTGGTCTCGTAGTCGCCAACATCGATCTTGGGTCGGAACTTCATTTCCTTGACCTCGACCTTAGACTGGTTCTTACGAGCGGCCTTGGCCTTCATGGCCTGCTGGTACTTGAACTTACCGTAGTCCATGACCTTACAGACCGGCGGCTCCGCGTTGGGAGCGATCTCGACCAAGTCGAGACCCTGATCGTCGGCGACGCGCTGGGCATCGCGGATGGCGAACAGGCCGAGCTGAGAGCCATCGACGCCAATCAAACGGCACGAAGATGCAGTGATCTCGTCGTTGATGCGGGTGTCATCAGACTTAGCTATTTTCCCTACCTCCATTCATAAAAAAATAACCCGGCGCTTCTCAGCAACCAGGTCGTACACATAGACATCCTCGAAATGAGGAAGTAAATCTAAGTTGTATGACCAGTCAGCTGCTCATTGGCGCCAAAAGGTGGGAACCCTCGGGTTCCTCTTTAGGGCATTGCGGGAACAACGCCTTGGCGATAATAACACGTACAGCGCGCTATCACATTACGTACACGAAAAAGGGGCCTTGGCCCCCTTGAAGCGCAGGTGCATGCATGGTGCCCGAGGCGAGACTCGAAGGGCTTTCGCTTTGCGAAACCCCGGGCTTCGGGCGCATAGCGCCCTCGCCACGCTCCGCTACAAACAGGCCGCCGGCCTGTTTGCTTAACGTTTCGCGCGCTCACGCGAGTTCGGCACGAAAAAGGGGGCCTTGACCCCCTTGAACGCTCAGCTGCATGTATGGTGCCCGAGGCGAGACTCGAACTCGCACGTTGTTGCCAACGGTGGATTTTGAGTCCACTGCGTCTGCCAATTCCGCCACTCGGGCACGTAATGCGTGAGTTAGTTTATCACAGCTTTCTGTTGATTAGTCCGAAAATGGAACTTCGAGCATTTCGATGAGCTCGACCGAACGGAGCATCTCGCGCCGACGGCATCCACGACCGTCGACCGAGACCTCCCCCATCTGGTTGTCATAGGGATCCTCGCGCATACCGTCGAAGACGGGTTCAAACCCTGCCTGGAACCGGGAATTTGCCACCATGCGCCACGGATCGAGGTTACCAAAATAGTGGCGGCGGCGCCATTCCTCCCCCATCCTACGCGCCGAGGAACCAAACGAGACATCGGCGTTGAGCCAGCCAGTCTGCGGCGTATAAAACTCCGCCCAGTCATGCGGCCCCACCGAGTCGGGCGCAACGTACAGGCCGCTCTGCCAGCGGGCGGGCACACCGGCAATGCGGCACATGGTGATAAACGTGAGCGCCATAACGCCACAATCACCGCGAAGCGAATGCGCACAGTCATCGGCGATGGAGCCCAAAAGCAGATACGGCGGCTGATAGCGATAGTCGATATGCAGCGTCAAGTAATCATAGATAGCCCGAGCTCGATCGAGCTGGTCCTCGAGCCCGTCAACGACACGCTCAGTCAGCTGCTGCAGATACGGCGTGAACGCAATGTGTGGACGGTCCTCGGAAATGTCCTCGGGCAGCGATGTGTCCATACACGGATGCGCTGGAAGCGCACCCCCATAGATATCGTGATAAGCGGCATCGATTTGATAACGATAGATCACCGAGAACGAGCGATCGGTCGAGGAGACCCACGAAGCGGTACGCGCCAAGGCGTTCGCAGGGGCAATGACCCCCTCCGGCGTCATATCAAGAATCTCGATCTGAGACTGCTGGCGGCAGGCAGCGGCAACGGGAAGCCACGCGCGAACGGCCTCTCCTTCCAAAGCCCCGGGGACAGACACGCACGCCTTAAGCGTAATGGTACGAGACAGCCCGCCCTGCGTTTCCATCTCCTCGAGCATCTGGTTGCGCAGCGCAATGCTATCCGTAGGATCGGGGCGCAGGCCCGGAACCTCCTTGGGATACACGCGCAAGGAATCAAGGAAATTGTCGAGGACAAATAGCTCGCCATCGATAAAACGCCAATCGATACGCTTGCGGTCAATCAGGTCGTCAAACTGCTTATCGGTAAACTCGGGCCATTCCTCGCGGATCATCTCAATAGCCCGATCACGCGACACCGAAAAATGAAGCGGCGTCTCGATCATGCGATACCGCTCGGCACGAACGCAGGCGGCAAACGAGGGATCAGGATTCTGCTTCAAAAGACGATCGCAAGCCGCAACCGCCTGTGTCAGATATCCAGCATCCTTGAGACGAAGAATCTCAGGCGGCAATCCGATATCGAGATGACGGAAATCATCGTCGCAAACCTCAACAGAGCACCCAACGGGACCCTCGGCAACAACCTTCCCGTCAGCAGGCAAAATATCAATAACAGCCATAACCACTCCCAAGTAGTACGACAACCTGAGCCCATTGTACCGACATAAAAACAAAGCCCCCAACCAAGGAGCCCTCAACACCGATAAACGGTATCAATTCAATTATCTCAGCCCAGTAACCCTGTAGCGAGTTAACGAAGGAGGCCCCGTTCGCCCGGAGCTTTTCCCATTGCGCGACTTCTGGCAAAGCCAGGCGAGCGCAAGGGAAAAGCGTAGGGCGAACGGGGCCTCCGGCGGGAAAGTTAAACCGCTACTTACGCCTTGTTGACGGAGCCAAACTCCTCCATGAGCTCCCTGGTGCGAGCAACGATGTTATCGCGACCAGGCTTGAGGAGCTTGCGGGGATCGAAGCCCTTGCCCTGCTGATCCTTGCCAGCCTCGATGTACTCGCGGACGCCCTTGGCGAAGACGAGCTGCAGGTCGGTGTTGACGTTGATCTTGGAAATGCCCAGGGAGATGGCCTTCTTGATCTGATCCTCGGGGATGCCGGTACCACCGTGCAGGACGAGGGGCAGGTCACCGGTCTGGGCCTTGATCTCGCCCAGACGCTCGAAGGAAAGGCCAGCCCAGTCGGCGGGATACACGCCGTGGATGTTGCCGATGCCGCAGGCGAGGAAGTCAACGCCCAGGTCGGCAATCTGCTTGCACTCAGCGGGGTCAGCGAGCTCGCCGTTGGAGGTCACGCCGTCCTCGGTGCCGCCGATGCCGCCGACCTCGGCCTCGATGGACATGCCCTTGGAGTGGGCAAGCTCAACGAGCTCCTTGGTGCGGTCGAGGTTAAGCTGGAAGGTCTCCTCGTGAGAGCCGTCATACATGATGGACGTGAAGCCGGCCTCGATGCACTTGAAGCAGTCCTCGTAAGAACCGTGATCGAGGTGAAGGGCGACGGGAACGGTAACGCCCGTGGCCTCGACGGCAGCCTTGACCATGTCGGCGCAGACCTTGAAACCGCCCATCCACTTAGCGGCACCAGCGGTGCACTGAAGGATCAGCGGAGACTTGGCCTCCTCGGCGGCCTGGAGAATGGCCAGGGTCCACTCGAGGTTGTTGGTGTTGAAGGCACCGAGAGCGTACTTGCCGGCCTCGGCCTTCTTGAGCATGTCTGCTGCGTTGACGAGCATAAAAGAAACCTCCTGTAAGGTTGCTCCAATAACGCCTGTGATTTTACCACGGCACACCCAAGCATATACGTTCGTTTGTTCATGAATATGGGTACTTTAGCGAGTTTTTATACCGTTTGCCGCCCCAGAACGGCCGTTAACGAGTTTAGGGGTTGACGTAATTGTCAACCCCTAAATACCAACTGGCTATACGATCACCAAAGATGCGAGTTCAAGCATAATGGGCATGGTGATGAGCGACAAAATCGTCGACAGCGTTACCAAGCCGATTCCAAATTTATAGTTGCCACCGTATTTCTCGGACAAGATGGCCGCGAACGATGCGACGGGTGCACCGAGAGCGATGAGCATCGTGAGGCGGATCTTGGCATCAATCCACGGGAAGAGCGCCAAGATGCCGACAACGATCGCCGGGATGATGACAAGTCGCACCAAGCTGACGAGATAGGCCTTTTTGCTCGTAAGGACAGCGCGCATATCGCTCTGCGCCAAATAGGCTCCAAGCACAAGCATCACAAGGCCCGTATTGAGCGAACCCAGGTCATCGAGAATCGTCGCCATCAACGCAGGCGGATGGATTGAAAAGAAAAAGCAAACAAGACCAATCAAGATCATGATGAGATTGGGGTTAGTAATGCAGTTCTTAAACGACATCTGGCTCTTATCGCCCGAAACCAACCATACGCCATACGTCCAAATGAAAAACGTGAGACATGAGACTCCGATGGAGAGGTAGAAGACGTATTCGGACCCGAACACGCCCATAACAATGGGAACCCCGATAAAGCCGCTGTTGGAGAAGATGGCGCCGTAACGGGCGACGCCATCCTCCTTTTTAAAGAACAGACGCGTGAGCGGAATCGAAATGAGCGTGACCACAACGGTAAGCACAAAGCAAAATCCCGCGTCGCGGATCATGTTGGGGTCGAAGTCGACCATAAGAGTTCTCAGCGTAATGCAGGGATACGCCACGTAGATGACCACATTGGCCATCTGGCTCGTGCCCTTACGGTCGATAATCTTCATGCGGTAGAGAGCATAGCCGATCGCCATCAGGATAAACATGATGACGATCTGGTTGATAAGCGCGGCAACCGCTCCTCCCATTACAGCTCCTCGCCGTTGGTCTCGATAACCTTCTTGTACCAGTAGAAGCTCTTTTTACGCGAGCGCTCCATAGTGCCGGTGCCGTCATCGTGCTTATCGACGTAAACAAACCCGTAGCGCTTGGCCATCTCTCCATCGGCATTGCTCACCAGGTCGATGCAGCCCCAAGGTGTGTAGCCCCAGACCTCAACACCATCCTTGATGGCCTCGGCCATAGCCTTGATGTGATCGCGCAGGTACTCGATACGATAGTCGTCGTCGATAGATCCATCCGGGTTGACCTCATCGCAGCAGCCGAGGCCGTTCTCAACCACCATAATGGGGATTTGATAACGCTCGTACACCTGGTTGAGCATGATGCGCAGACCCATAGGGTCGATAGGCCACTCCCACGCAGTCTCCTTGAGGTAAGGATTCTTGGCGCCCCCGAGAAGGTTGCCGCTCGTCTCCTCAGCAGGGTCAGTGCTTGCGCACTGGCTCTGATAATAGCTGTGCGTATAGAAATCGACTGTACCCTCTTTGAGAACCTTACGGTCCTCGTCGGTGATATCGAGCGTCACGCCTTCCTCATCCCAGATACGCTGGGCAAAGTAGGGGTACTCGCCGCGCACTTGAACATCGGAACAGTAGTAGTTGCGATATTGATTGCGCTCGCGGGCGAGCTCGACGTCGGCAGGATTGGGCGTGAGTGGATAGGCCAGCATGTAGGCGATCATACAACCCATCTTGTTGTCGGGGTCGATCTCATGCCCCGCCTTGACCGCAAGAGCGCTTGCCACAAACTGATGGTGCAGCGCCTGCAAACGCTTCTGCGGGTTGTCTTTCTGATGGCGCAGGTCAAAGGAGCCCGGATTCAGAATGCCGAGACTCATATAGTTGCCAAGGGACATCATGCCGCAATTGATCTCGTTGAACGTAAGCCAGTAGCGGCACTTGCCCTTGAAATGCTCCATGACGGTCTTGGCATACTTCACGTAGCAGTCAATAGCCTCGCGCGAAGCCCAGCCATCGACTTTCTGGCACATGGCAAAAGGCATCTCATAATGACTCAGCGTTACGAGCGGTTCGATGCCGTACTTATGGCACTCGTCCATCACGCGATCGTAAAACGCAAGACCAGCCTCGTTGGGCTCATCTTCGAATCCCGTTGGGAAGATGCGAGGCCAGTTCATCGAGAAACGAAAGACCTTGAATCCCATCTCGGCGAGCAAGGCGATGTCCTCTTTGTAGTGATGGTAGAAATCGACACCATCGTGACAGGGATAGAGCTTGTTGGGGTCGAGCTCGGGCGTGATCTCGCGCGGGTGGTGATGGTTGCCGTTAGTGGCCATATCCATGCAACTCGGACCCTTGCCGTCTACGTCCCAGGCTCCCTCGAACTGATTGGCGGCAGTCGCGCCGCCCCAAAGAAAGTCTTTAGGAAAAACACCCATGGTCGTCCTCTTTTCTATAGGAAACGTGCCGTCATCGCGACGGCCCTCACACTTGTTGAACGAAAGCTAGTCGAGGTCAGCACCGTTGGTGGCAATAACCTTCTGATACCAATCGAAGCTCTTCTTCTTAGAGCGTGCATAGGTACCGTTGCCCTCATTGTCGAGGTCGACATAGATAAAGCCGTACCGTTTGTCCATTTCGCACGTCGACATCGAAACCAAATCGATGCATCCCCACGGGGTATAGCCCATCACGTCGACGCCCTCCTCGATAGCGGCGCCGATGGCCTTGATATGCTCACGGAAGTAATCAATGCGATAGTCATCGTCAATCGTGCCGTCTTCGTTGACTTTGTCGTAGGCGCCAAGGCCGTTCTCGACGATAAAGAGCGGCTTATGGTAGCGGTCCTGCATATCGATCAACGCGTAGGTGAGACCATCGGGGTCGACCTGCCAGCCCCAGTCAGAAATGGGCAGGAAGGGGTTCTTAACGCCGGTAGCAAGGTTTCCGCCAACCTTCTCGCGCTTGTCCGCATCGATAGAGTCAACCATCGACATGTAATAAGAGAAGGAGACGAAGTCGACCGGATACTGCTTGAGAATAGCCTCGTCACCCATGCCGAACTCGACGTGGATGCCCTTGCGCTTCCAATAGTTGAGCACATGCTGCGGATACTCGCCGAGTACCTGGACATCGCTATAGAAGTAGTTATCGCGGTTGTCCTTCTGCGCGAGCAGCATGTTTTTGGGATTGCAGTTCTCGGGATAGGTGAGGGTGCGCGTGACCATGCAGCCCATCTGAGCACTGGGAACCATCTCGTGCAGCATCTTGGTGGCAAGGGCGCTCGCTACAAACTGATTGTGCACGCACTGGTAGATAAGCTCCTCGCGCTTATCCTCGGGATAGCGCTCGGTGCAAACGCCAATCGTGGTCCAGGGGTGACGGAACACAGAGTCGATCTCGTTGAACGTGAGCCAATAGGTCACGTACTTGCCGAACTCACGGAAGCAGACCTCGCAGAAGCGCAAGAAGAAGTCGATGACCTCGCGCTTGCCCCAACCGTCGTAATGGTTTGCCAAATAGAGCGGCATCTCGTAGTGATGAAGCGTCACAAGTGGCTCAATGCCCGCATCTTTCATGGTACGGAACAGATCGCGATAGTAGTCGATGCCGGCCTGGAGCGGCTCTTCCTCTGTACCCGTGGGGAACAGGCGAGTCCATTGGATGGAAACGCGCAGCGTCTTGAAGCCCATCTCCTGGAAAAGCGCAATGTCCTCCTTGTAGCGATGGAAGAAGTCGATGCCGTGACGCTTGGGATACATATGGGTATCGGTCGAAGCCTCGGCCTCCTTGATCTGCTCATCGGTGATCCCGTGCAACGCCGCGTAGTCCTTTTTGTCGACCTTGGGCTTATAAGTGGTGCAATCGGCGACCGAAAGGCCCTTGCCATCCACATCCCAAGCTCCCTCGCACTGGTTAGCAGCGGTGGCGCCGCCCCACAAAAAGCCTTCGGGGAACACGTAGCTCATGGTTATCTCCTTAGGTAGAAAAAGAGGGACGCAGCGCTCCCGTGCACCGCGCCCCTCGAAGTTACAGGCAGTTTATCGAATAATCAATACGCAGAGCCATTAGGCCTCGGCAGCCTCTTCCAGCTCCTTCTTGGCCAGCTTGCTGTTGGCGATCACGAAGGGAATCCAGATGAGCACGCCGACGACAAGCTCGACGACCTGGACTACAACACCCTGCCAGCCATGGCCAACAAAGGCATTGAGAAGGATGGGCACACCAAAGGGAACGTCAACGGTGTTGCAGGGAAGGAAGCCGATAGAGGTGGCGAACATGGCGATGGCGACGCAGATGCCGGAACCAAAGGCAAACGGAATCGCGTAAATCGGGTTAAGAACCAGCGGGATACCGAAGACGACGGGCTCGGAGATGCCGCAGATGCCAGGCAGGAAGCCGAGCTTAGCGATAGCCTTTTCCTCATCGCGCTTGGAGCACAGGATAATAGCAATGATGAGGCAGAGGGTCATACCAGCGCCACCGGGGGCGACGAAGCAGTTCCAGAAGCCCATGGTGAACGGGGAATCGGGCATGGTGCCAGCGGCAAGGGCAGCGGTGTTGGCAGCGATTGCCGCATTGAACATGGGGTTGCGCACCGGGGAAACGATGAGACCACCATGGATACCGAGAACCCAGAAGAGCTGAGACACGACAACGATGATGATAACGCCAGCGGGAGTCTTGAAGGCCGCCTCGAGCGGAGCCTGCATAAGCCCGTAGATCCAGTCGTTGATGTAGGAGCCGGTAAGGGCCTGGAAGCCAAGGCCGAAGACGGCACTCGCGACGAGGACGATAAAGACCGGAATCATAACGTTAAAAGACTGGGAGATACCAGAAGGAACCGAAGGAGGCATCTTGATCTTGATCTGATCGATCGTAGACAGCCAGCAGAAGAGCGAGCCGAACACAACGGCCGTAATCATGCCGACGAAAAGACCCTGGGCGCCCATCTGGGTGGTAAGCAGACCAGACACCGGAGCCTCGAGAGCCGTGCCGGCACCGTCGACCTTGATGGAGGTGCAAATCATGGAGATGTAGGCCGCCACGGAAACGAGCGCCGTCGGATACTCCGGAGCCTTCTTGGCACGGGCCAGGTAAAGGCCAATCAGGAAGGTGATGGGCACCGTCATGAAGGACATGGTGCAGTAGTTGATAGCGGAAAATGCCGGCTCAAGCCCCGCGAGCGCGGGCACCCATTGTGCAAGCCCCGTCGTGGTGGAAGAGACCAACGTCTTGAGCAGCGTGCCCATAGAGCCCACGATAACGAAAGGCATAAACGCGGTAAAGGCATCCTTAATTGCGGAGAGATATACGTTGTCGCCTACTTTTTCTGCGACAACCATCATCACATCTTCGAATTTCTCGGAGAAAGCCATATGATGTACCTGCTTTCGAAAGTTAATGACGTGCTTTCGGATGTAGACCGCTGTCGAGTGCTAGTCGCACAGCGGCGATTTTGGGCTATTGAGCCCTTATGCCTTGGCGACCAGGTCCTCCGCCTGCTTGAGGACCTTGGCGCCATCGCAGCTGCCGTAGGCAACCGGATCGATTACGGCAACGGGAGCTTTGCCGTCAACGACTTTGGTGAGCTTGCGCTGAAGATGGCGGACCTGCGGGCCAAGCAGCAAAACGTCAAAGTTTCCGAGTTCCTCGGCAACCTGGCCTTGCTCGACGGCCCAAATTTTGTAATCATCCTTGCCCTGGGCCTTAGCGGCCTCCTCCATCTTGCTCACAACGAGCGAGGTGCTCATACCAGCGCAGCAAGCCAACATGATGTTCATAACGGACTCCTTTCAAAAGCGCTCATCTTGGGCGCTTGATTGACCAAACTCGATATTTTGGGGCTACTTGCCCTCGTACTTGTCGCGATAAAGCTCGATGAAGCGCTCGGCAAAATCACTCGCCATGATGGCCATCGTCAGATGGTCCTCGGCATGGATCAAGATGATGTTGATATCGACCTCGTTGCCGTTTGCCTCGGCCTGAGTGAGCTCGAACTGCATCTTGTGGGCTGCGCTCATCTCGGACTGCGCCTCGGCGAGCTGCTTCTCGGCCTCTTCGAAATCGCCATCATGGGCAGCGTCGATCGCCATGAGCGCGGCGGACTTGGCGTTGCCCGCATGCAAAATGATCTGAAGGGCATTTTCATATTTGCTCTCGTCCATCGGTGTCTCCTTCTACTCGTTGTCGTCTGTTTTTCCATACATATTCAAAAGCTTGACGACGGTATCCCATCGCTGGTTGTCGACAAGCTCCTGGATAGCCTCTTTGCTGGTAAGCATCTTGGCCATACTGCGGTAGAAACGGTCAAGCTTCTTGTTCTTAGCCTTTGAAACCGATACGAGAAAGACCGCCCGTACCGCCTGCCCGTTCCATTCGACCGGCTCGCGCAGTAGTCCAACGCAAACAAACGTCTCGTCCGTCACGGCCTTGACCGAATGGGGCATGGCGACCTGATTGCCAAAACTCGTTTGCGCGAGTTCCTCACGACGCATGACCAGCTGCTTAAACTCATCAGGCACGTTACGCATGGCAGCGACCTGCTCGCATAGAATTGAGATGACCTCGTTCTTGTCCGCAGCGACTATATCGGAGACAAATAGGTCAGCCGAAAAATAAGGTGCAAGATCACCGGTGACATTTGCACCGGCAAGAATCTCCCGAACATCGTGCATGTCGTCGGCATCGAGAAAGAAACTCACCTCACGCACGGGCACCGGAAGCGCTCTATGCAGGGGCACCGTAGTAAATACGTAATCGATACCCGTCATATCGATACTGTCGATATGGGAAGCATCACAGGTCACGATCTTGTCCACGAGGGCACCGAACTCCTGGCGGTATCGGTACTCGAGAAGCTTGGCGCTTCCCTGTCCGCTTGCGCATACCACGAGGATATTTTTACGCGGAGCCTCGCTCTTCTGGCGCTCAAGCGCCAGGGCAAAGGCAAGTGCGATATAGCCGATCTCGTCATCCGAAAGACGGCTACCGTAGTGCTCGGCAAGGATGACCGACGAATCGAGTGCCATCGAATACGCGAGCGCGAATCGCTTCTTGATATCGGCAAGCAGCGGGTTATCGATATGCATGCGATATTTGAGGCGCACGGCAAGCGGAACGATATGACGCGCGAGGTTCATGCGAAGCTCAAGATCGCCGCGAAAATCAAAGTGATAGGAATCCCAGATGCACTCGAGCATCTCGGTGACCACATCCCAGACTTCGTCGGAAATTACGAGACCTTCATCGGCACCATCAGGGCTAGCATACAGAGACTGCTTTCCCGCAAGGTGAATGGCGATATAGGCAACTTCCTCCTCTGGGAGTCGAATGTCGAAAGCCTTCTCGATACCCAAAGCCACACACCCGGCCACCGCAAACTCGCGCGCCGTACGTAACTTCTCAATATGTTCGGCTTCGAGCGGGACATAGCACTGCTCGCGGATTCGCCAAATGGCGACCGCGATATGAACCAGCAGGTTTTGATAGGCCGCTGAGTTGATTTGGAAGCCTTCCTCGGCAATGACTTCATTAACACAGGCGGCAATCGTGTCGAGGGTCACCTGATTCTGAGAATCGCTCTCACGATGCTCTGCAAGCTTGTCGAGCGTAATGTTTGCCAGGCAGAGACGGCGCGACATCTCCGAGCCGCTCACGCGAATCCCGTAATGAGGACGCCGCTCAAGTTTAAGATCGAACTTAGCAAGCTGCGCCTCGACGCGCTTAAGATCGCCTGAAATAGCGTTGCGGGATACATAGAGGATCTCCGAAAGATCGTCCAAAGTGATCCAGTCAACGCGACTCAACAGGTCGTTCAGCAAGTAATCAACGCGTCCCTCGCTCGTAGAGGGAATTGACTTGAGCCCTCCGTTGGATGCATCGTCCTTAATCGAGCAGTACGCATCGTAATCGATGATATTAAGGGCATAACCCCCGCCACGACGTTTATGGATATAGGCGTCTGGCTCGAGGGCGGCGTTGAGCTTCTTGACGTACGTGCGAATCGTGCGATCACTCACGCCAAACTCTTCGCAAAGACGAGCGGGCGAAACATCGGGATTGACCTCGATATAGCCAAGTACTTTTTGAACCTGCGAATCCAACACCAACGTTCCACCTCCCCGCGCTCATCTGACAATAAAAAAGATACAAGGTTTATGGAGAGGGTTCCACATTCTCGATTTCCCCAGAAGTCGGAAGTCTGTTGGGTGGAAACGGAAAAACCGATTAGAGCATAAACGGGTTGTGCTCAAGCTCTGCTTGCATGGTGGTTGAGGGCCCATGGCCAACGAGGCAAGTCGTGTCGGCCGGAAGCAACCGAGCGAGCTTGGAGAGCGAGCGCATAATTGCCGCCTCGTCGCCGCCGGCAAGATCGGTACGGCCGTGGCTGCCCGGGAACAGGGTGTCGCCAACAAAGGCAATGTTTCCCTGCTTGGTCGCAGCGAACAGGACAATGCCGCCCGGTGTATGTCCAGGCACTTCGATAACCTGCAGGCAAATGTCGCCGAGCTCAACGGTATCGCCCTCGGCAAGCAGACGCGTCGGATCGCCCGGATCGGGCGTCTCGATGCCCCACATCGCTCGCTGTTCCTCGATATTCGCATGCGGCACCGCTGCGTCCTTGTCACACAGCTCGTACAGGGCGCCAGCGCCAATGGCGGCCCGAACTCCTGCGATACCGCCGACATGATCGGCATGACCATGCGTGCAAACGGCACCGAGTACATGCACATCAGGGTATTCTGCTCGAATATGCTCAACGAGACTCTCGCCCTCCCAGGCGGGATCAACAATCAGACACTCGCCGTTCGAAATCACGGCATAACTATTGGTCTGGACGGGACCGTTTACAAGGGTTTCGATTGAGACCGAGCCCCGAGGAGTTAAATCCAAAGCCGTAGCGTCCATACGCGTGCCTCCTTCTATACACGTCGAGGCACCATACGATGCCTCGAACGCAGCCAATATCAATAATGTCGTAAGTCAGCCTACACACGACGCTTGAGCTGAGCTCCACCCTCGCCAGGCATCAAACGACGTGCATCGTAGACCGAGTCAACGCTGCTGATGGAGGCCAGCAGCGGATCCAGACCACTCGCGTCCGAGATCTCGACCATAAAGCGCAGGGTTGCAATACCCTCGCGGTTGGTCGACGTGGCGGCAGAAAGGATATTGCCGCCCGCATCGCCAATGGCAATGGTGACATCCTTGAGAAGGCCCATGCGGTCCAGGCACTCGACCACGATCTCAACCTGGAACAGGGTATCGGCAGCGCCGTCCCACTCCACTTCGATCATGCGCTCGGGATGCTCCATAAGACCCTTGACGTTGGGGCAATTGGCGCGATGCACCGAAACGCCACGACCGCGCGTGATGAAGCCGACGATGTCGTCGCCCGTCACCGGATTGCAGCAATGCGCCAAACGGACCAGCAGACCGCTGTTGCTCTCGCCCTTGACGATGATACCGTTGCTGGCGCTCTTGCCACGCTTTTGTGGCTTGCGGTTTGATCCGCGCGCAGGCTGCTTCACGACCTCGGCAATGGCCTCGGCCTTGGTGAGCTGCTCCTCGGGCTTGGGGTCCAAGATTTGCTCGACCTTGTTACCCACAGCGCGCGGGGCGACTTTGCCCGCACCGACGGCGGCAAACAGGTCCTCGAGCTGCTTGTAGTTAAACTGCTCCGCCACGGCGTTGAGCGCACGCGTGGATCGTGGCGTAGAGATGCCATACCCGCGCTTGCGCAGGTCCTTGGCCAGTATATCGCGGCCGGCGGCAGCGTCGTCGTCCTTGGTCGCGGCGGCAAAATAGCGGCGGATCTTTGACTTGGCGGAAGGTGTCTTAACGATCTTGAGCCAATCACGCGACGGCTTGGAACTCTTGTTGGTCAGGATTTCAACGCGGTCGCCCGTCTTGATTTCGTGCGTGAGCGGCGCCACCGCACCGTTGATCTTAGCGCCGACGCAGTGGTTGCCGACCTCGGTATGAACGGCGTAGGCAAAGTCGAGCGGTGTTGAGCCGGCGCGAAGCGCCATGACCTCGCCCTTGGGCGTAAAGACAAAAATCTCCTGGTCAAACAAGTCGACCTTCAGCGAATGCAGGTATTCCTTGGCGTCGGTGATCTCATCAGACGCAGCCCAATCGAGCGAATGTTTGAGCCAGTTAATCTGGTCGTCCAGACGCTGGGCATCATTGGTCTTTGAAGCAGACGATCCGCCCGACTTCTTATAGAGCCAGTGGGCGGCAATGCCGTACTCGGCCTGCTCGTGCATCTCGTAGGTTCGAATCTGAATCTCGAGCGGGCGGGCCGTGGGGCCGATAACCGTCGTGTGAAGCGATTGGTAGTTATTGACCTTGGGCATGGCGATATAGTCTTTAAAGCGACCGGGCATGGGGTGCCACAGCGTATGCACCGCACCGAGCGTGGAATAGCAATCGCGCACCGAATGGGTGATGACGCGCAGCGCCACCAAGTCGTAAATCTCGGAGAATTCCTTGCCCTTGCGCTTCATCTTTTGGTAAATGGACCAATAGTGCTTGGAGCGGCCGTTGATCTGGAAGCCCTCCAGGCCAATGCGGTTGAGTTCATCGGTGAGCGTCTTGATAGTCTCGGCCAGATAGCGCTCGCGAACCTCACGCGACTCTGCCACCATGCGCGCGATGCGCTGGTAGGCGTCGGGCTCCAAATAGAAGAAGGACAGATCCTCGAGCTCCCACTTAATAGAGCTCATGCCCAGGCGGTCGGCCAGGGGCGCGTACACATCCATAGTCTCGCGTGCCTTAAACAGGCGACGGTCCTCGCGCAGGGCGGCGAGCGTGCGCATATTATGCAGGCGGTCGGCGAGTTTGACGATGATGACGCGAATGTCCTTGGACATGGCAAGGAACATCTTGCGCAGCGTAAGCGCCTGCTTCTCGTCCATGCTGTCGACTTCGATGTTGGTGAGCTTGGTCACGCCGTCGACGAGCTCTGCCACGGTTTCGCCAAACAGGCCGGAAACGTCGGCAAGCGAGGTTTCGGTGTCCTCGACGGTATCGTGCAGCAACGCGGCGCACACCACATCGCAGTCCATCTTGAGATCAGCCAGAATGATGGCCACCTCGACGGGATGGTTAATGTACATCTCACCCGAGCGGCGCTTTTGGTTGCAATGCTTCTCGGCGGCAAAGCAGTAGGCCTGCTCCACCATGGAGAAGTCATCCTCATTCATATATTTGAGGCACAGACGCTCCAGCTTGTCGTAACTGTCCGCCATAATCTCGGGCGGCAGCTCATCGGCATGCTTATAGTGCTCCATCTCAGAAAAAGGCTGGAGGGTGGAATCATGGGCGGTACGGGCTGCGGCATCCATCGAGGTCCCCTTCCCCTAGGCCCGTGGTACGATCGGGCGGTTAACTTTGGCTAGCATATCAGAAGCACACGAATCGAGCGCCCAGCTCCGGAAAGCCGAGAACTCCATGCGCGAGCGCAAGCCCTCCAAATAGCGAATTGACCTGCTCAATTGCACGCGGCCAGGGTTTTCGGCCATCGCGATGCGACGGGTGTCGTCAAACCCCGAAACGCGACAGAAACCAAGCTCTTCGAAGATTCCCAGGCCGCTTTCCACCGAGCGCTCATCGACCGGCGTGCGCGCGTCGATTGCAAGGCACATCTGCGCAATGTCGATATCGCTTGCGCAGAATGAATCGTCCCCCGTCTTGCCACGGTTGGAGCGCCACATGGTCTGCAGCGCTCGATAGAGCGTGACAAGCTCATCGCGCTCGGGCGCGTAACAATCGAGCAGGCGCTCATTAATACGAGCGTCACGCGACGAATAGAGCAGATGAATCACAGCGGGCTGTCCGTCACGACCGGCACGGCCGCTCATCTGGTTAAACTCAATCGCGCCAAACGGCATATGGTAGAGCACGACATGTCGGATATCGGGCAGGTTGACGCCCTCACCGAAGGCCGAGGTCGAGACGATGCAGCTGAGGCTGCCATCTCGAAACGCCTCCTCGACGCGGCGGCGATCGGAACGCGCGAGCCCGGCGTTATAGAACGCGATATGGGTCGCACAGTCTGGCACGCGCTTGCGCAGCGTCTTGGCAAGTGCCACGGACTGGTCGCGCGAATTGACGTAGATAACGGTCTTCTCCCCCGTCGCCACAATCGACACCAGGCGATTTTCGCGGCTTGCGAGGTCTCGGTCATCCTCGAGCTGCAAGTTCTCGCGCACCGTCTCGTCAACCACCGTGCTGGTAATCGGCAATACGCGAGCGAGCTCTGCCACGACCGGAGCCGTCGCGGTAGCCGTTGCCGCCATGACAACGGGATCGCCTAGCGCTTTGAGAATATCGGGCATGTCGAGGTACGCGCTCCGGTCGCCACCTTTGGCAAGACCGGCATGATGCGCCTCATCGATAACGACAAAACCGATGCGCCCCGAACGCGCAAAGCGATCGCGGTGAATGGACAGGAACTCGGGCGTCGTGAGCACGATGCCGGTGCGGCCCGAAGCCAAACCGGCAAACACGTCATCGCGCGCCGCCTCCACGGTCTCGCCGGTCAGCACGCCAACACCAATGCCAAGCGCTGCCATCGTCGACGAGAGGTGATAGGCCTGGTCGGCAACGAGCGCACGCAGCGGATAGACAAAGATGCTCGCACGTCCGCGAAGCACCGCCTCACGCGCGGCATGTACATGGAAGATGAGAGACTTGCCGCGGCCCGTTCCCATAACGGCCAAGACGCTCTTGTGGTCGGCCAAGGCATCGAGTGCCTCAACCTGCGCGCGGTGTGGCTGGTTCGAGCCGATAAAGCTATGGATAAGCGAGCGCGTCAGCTCGGTATAGGAAAGCTGGGCAAGCGTCTCGCGCTTACGCGACTCCAGGCGCGGGCCTAAGTCCGCCGGCCGCACGCCACGACGAAGCTCGCACGCCGGATCGTCGATATTGGGCGCCGTGGTATCGCGCACCAAGACATCTTTGATCATGAGCTTGGGCTTCACGCGTCCCTGCCAATGCTCGGCCACGGCCTCGAACACCAAATCGACGGCGCTATCGCAATTGATGAGCTTATCGATCTGCGGCACGCGGAACATAATAGCCGGCACACTCGCGGCGCCATCGGTCGCCACGAAGCGCATGTGCTCGCCGGTTTTGCCCACCACGGCGCGATCGCACATTGTCACGCCCTCGGCCGCCAACAGCGGCACCTTGTTGCCCTGGCCAAACGGCTCAAGACGGGAGATCTGCTCGATGGTCTCAATATTCAGCTCGGAGAGGTCAACGGTGGCGGCAACCTCGTCGGTGTCCTCAAAGTCCTCGGCGGGAAGCTCGGACAGCACGGCGGAAAGGCGACGACGGAACTCGCCGAGCTTGGACGCCTCGATGGTCACGCCCACCGCACCCGCATGCCCGCCGCGACGAATCAGCAGGTCGGAGCAACGCTCGACGGCGTCGAACAGGCTGACCTTGCCCACCGAGCGACCCGAACCGCGAGCGATACCGTCTTCGATCGAGAACAGCAGCGCCGGCACGTGATAACGGTTGGTCAGACGGCTCGCTACGATACCCTTGACGCCCTCGTGCCAGCCCTCGCCGCCCACGACGATCGCGCGACCGCCGTCATAAGTCTCCTCGACCTTCGCCATGGCATCGCGTGTGAGCTCCGCCTCGATCTCGCGGCGTTGGCGATTGATTTCCTCGAGCTCGGCGGCAAGCGCACTCGCTTCGATGGGGTCGCGGGCAAGCAGCAGGTCGAGCGCCAGCTTGGGATCAGCCATGCGGCCGGCAGCATTCAGACGAGGGATGAGCGAAAACGACAGGCCATCGGCCGTAATGCTAGAGAGGTCGGCCTTGGCGAGCGCTGCCAGCGCGATGTAGCCGGGACGAGCCGTCACGCGCATCTGCTGGATGCCCTCGGCGACCAGTGCGCGGTTCTCGGGCGTCAGCGGCATCATGTCGGACACGGTGCCAAGCGCCGCAACCTCGATCAGCGAACGCCAATACGACGGTTTGCCCAAACGCTCGCCCAGGGCTTGCACCAGCTTGAGCGCCACACCGGCACCGGCAAGCTCGCGCGAAGGGCCCTCGTTCTCAAGCTTAGGGTCGGTCAGGGGCACGCCCTGCGGCACCTGATCGGAGGGCTCGTGATGGTCCGTGACCACCAAATCGATCCCCAGGCTCTCCAGATAGGAGACCTCTTCCTTGGCGGCAATACCGTTATCGACGGTCACGATCAGCTGGGGGCGAGCGAGCTCGTTAACGCGGTCGAGCGCCGCGCGCGAAAGACCGTAGCCCTCGTCAAAGCGATGTGGAATAAACGGCGTGACATCGGCACCAAACGCGCGCAGTGCCTCGGTCAACAGACAGGTCGACGTAATACCGTCAACGTCAAAATCGCCAAAGACCGCGATGTGCTCGTGGTTGCGAATGGCACGCTCGACGCGGTCGGCAACGACCGACATGCCCGGGATAATGAGTGGGTCGGCCCAGTCGCGATCGAGTGAAGGCGTCAAAAACAACTGACCTTCCTCGATGGATGTAATGCCGTGCGCAACCATAATGCGCGCCACCAGCCCGGGTATGCCCAGGCCAGCCGAAAGCTCCTTTTCGAGCTCGGGGTTTTGCTGAGCGACCGCCCAGCGATGCGTCGTCTTAAGCGATGACATAGGCGCCCACCCCCGATAGGGGCAGGTCGCCGCGATACCTCTCACGGTTCATAGCGATGAGTCCTCTGTGTATGCCCGCTTCGGCAGGCAGATCTGTTGAACGGATTTATTATACCGTGCACCGCGGACGCCAATCGCCGCAGCACGCCGCGGTTTCGATAAACGATGCCGGTAATAGCCTCGAAATAATCAAGCGTTTCTGACGCACGGACGCATGCGAGCGTCTAGCATATCCATTCAAAACGGATTCACAAGCAAAGGGAGTCGCAAGCGCATATGAAGCAGTGGGTTGGACTGGGCAAATTTCTCGCGGGGCACATGCAAATCATCGTTCCGATTTGCGTGGCGCTCGGCGTGCTCTTTCCCCAGCAGATCGGCGTGCTCAAGCCCATCGTTCCCGCCCTGTTTGCCTTTATGACGTTCCAAGGTGCGCTCAGCAACACCTTTCACCAGGTGGCCGAGGTGTTCCGCCGTCCACTGCACTTGATTTTGGCACTGCTCGTCTCGGCGGTGCTTATTCCCATAGCAGCTTATGCCATGGGATCACTGTTCTTTGGTTCCAACCCCAACCTTGTCTGCGGCATCGTGCTCGAGTACAGCGTGCCCGTGGCAGTCACTGCCTTTATGTGGATTAGCATGTTCGGCGGCAACGGCCCGCTCGCGCTCACCATCATCCTGACGTCCTCGGTCATCTCACCTGTGACGATTCCGCTTACGCTCAAGCTCCTGCTGGGTGCCACCGTCTCGATCGATGTGCCGAGCATGATGCAAGACATGGCCTTTATGATCGCCATCCCCGCCGTGCTCGGCATCGTAATCAACGAACTCACGCTCGGATGGGGACACGAGAAACTCTCCCCCGCGCTCTCGCCCGCCTGCAAGTTCATGATGATGGGTGTCATCGCGTCCAACTCCACCGCCATGAGCGAGTACGTCCTGCACATGAACGCGATGCGTCTGGAAGTCGCCCTCTTTATTTTGACCTTCGCCATCAGCGGCTTTGTCGTCGGTTTTCTGGTCGCCCGTGCGCTGCATCTGCCGTATAGCGAGACGACTACCATGTGCTTTACCTGCGGCATGCGTAACATCTCTTCGGGCGCCGTCATCGCCACACAGTATTTTCCCGGCGAGGTCGTGTTCCCCGTCATGTGTGGCACGCTGTTTCAACAGGTGCTGGCCTCGATTATCGGGCACCTCTTTGAGCGCCTAACCGGCGAGGAGCGCGCCAAACAGCGCAAGCGGGTCAAGGCCGGCCGCGACGCGATGGCACGCTAGACAGCACGCTTTTCGCAGGCGCTCGCCTTGCTACACGAGCGTTTCCAGATGCGCACACAGGCGCTCTGCATCGATATCGAGCGTGGTCTCAGCATTGACCTGGACCAGACGATAGCCCACAAAGTAGGGCGATACCACCCAACGCGGCAGCGCCTTTGCAATGGTCCGGCCGCCCAGGTGGTAGAAGAACAAGTTGTACGACTCCGCGCGACCGCCGTGGTGCTCGTGCAGAATATAGCGCAGGGCCACCTGAATCGCATCGGCAAACAGGTCCGCTTCGGCTTGGTCGTGGGCGTCGTCGCTGGCGGCGATTCCCTGCGGGGCTGAAACATTGACCTCAAAGAACCCCATGATCGGTTCGGTTGAGATGTTGACCGAGATTCTCCCCTGCTGCCAGACATTGATGCCTTCGAAATTGGCGGAAGTCAACGAAGCATAGCCGTCCTCCTGTTCCAAACCCACAATCTGCATGTGCGGATGGACCAGGCTGCCGCCCGAAAGCGGGCCTTTGTTCTTGTACATAAGCACACTGCGGTACTGTTGGGAATCGATCATCTGCTGCCAACAGTCCAGGGCAAACCGCATCACATGATGCAGCTCATCCGGTTCATAGGTCACCAGGTCGGCGTCGTGATTGGCAGACTCGATCAATACGGTCTGACGTGTGGCCCGCAAGGTCTTGAACTTATTCTCGAGCCAGATGCAGTCACCATCGCGCTGGATGATATTGGCGAGTCCCTCCGTGTCGCAAAAGGGGCACGCGGTACCGGGGCGACGGTTGTCATCGGGTTTGCCGCTCGCCTGCTGGACGTCAAATACCAGCGCCACGGGTTATACCTCCAGCGGCACGATCTTGGTGCCATGAAGCTCGGGGACGCCTAGCGCTGCCGCGACCGCGTCGCGATTTGCCGTAGTGATGCCGCCGCCGGGAAGGATGGTCAAACGATCACCCGCATACTCGATTAAACGAGCCAGGTGATCGAAATTATCCTCGATCGACGTACCGGCCGCGCCGCCATGCGTGAGGATGCGCGTAACGCCGCAGTCGGCAAGTGTATCAATCGCATCGAGTTGAGCCTCGGGCGAGAGCTGGTCAAATGCCATGTGGAAGGTGATGTCAAGGGACTCGCGCTTGCATTCCTCGGTCGCACACCCCGCGGCCATAACGAGGGCGCCGAGCGTAAGCTCGTCAAGCGCCCATCCGCCGGCACAAGGCTTGCAGCAGCCAAAGACCAAGCCGTCGGCGCCGGCGCTCACGGCAAGGCCCAAGTCCATCTCCATCATGCGCAGCTCGTCCTGGTTGTAATAAAAGTCGCCGCCACGCGGGCGGACCATGCACATCACCCGCGCATCGTGCTCGTGAGCATAGCTGACCGTAGCGCTGATAACGCCGGCCGAGGGCGTGGTACCACCGACGGCGAGGTTGTCGCACAGCTCGATGCGCTTTGCACCGGCGTCGATAGCCGCCGGCGCCCGCTCAAAGTTCTCGGCACAAAACTCGTACAGCATAGATAGACCCCCAAAGACAGCAGATGTTTTCCGACGGGCATTGTCGCACGCCCCCATGAAGTTGCGGTGGAATAGGGACTCTTTTGGCCTCTGAGACTCCCATTTAGTCCCTATTCCACCGCAACATAAAGGGAGTAGTCGTTGGCATCTGCCACAACGTCGATGTTTTGGCGAAGTCAGCGAAAGCCCGCCAGAGCGAGCAAGGTGCCTTGAAACAAGGCGGCATTGACCTTCTGGTCATGCCGCCGAAGTTGAAAGGCAGATTGCCGCCCTGGCGGGCTTGCAGCGTCGAGCCGTTACGCGGTTTGGTAAAACCGCGTAACTAGTTAGCCACCGAGATAGGCCTTGCGGACGTTATCGTCGTGCAGGAGCTCTTGGCCGGTGCCGGTCATGGTGATCTTGCCGGTCTCGAGCACGTAGCCGCGCGTGGCGATCGAGAGCGCCATCTGCGCGTTCTGCTCGACCAGAAGCACCGTGGTGCCGGCCTTGTGCAGGTCCTCGACAATCTGGAAGATCTGCTCAATCAGAATCGGCGCCAGACCCATGGAAGGCTCGTCAAGCATGAGCAGCTTGGGGTTACTCATAAGGGCGCGGCCCATAACGAGCATCTGCTGCTCGCCACCCGAAAGGGTGCCGGCAACCTGGCGGCGGCGCTCCTTAAGGCGCGGGAACTGCTCGTAGACGCGCTCAAGACCCGGAGCCACCGTGGACTTGGGCTGCGTATAGGCGCCCATCTCCAGGTTTTCCTCAACCGTCATCTGCAAAAAGGCGCGACGGCCCTCGGGAACCTGAGCCAGACCCTTGCTCACCAGTTTATCGGCGGGCGTATGGGTAATGTCCTCGCCCATAAACTTGATGGAACCGGTCTTGGAGCGCAGCAGGCCCGAGACGGTCTTAAGCGTCGTGGACTTGCCGGCGCCGTTGGCGCCGATCAGGGCCACGATCTCGCCCTCGTTGACGTTAAAGGAGATGTCCTTGATGGCGTGGATGGCGCCGTACCAGACGTTGATGTTGTAGACGGAAAGCATCGGCTCTGCCATTTAGTTCTCCCCCTTATCCTGCTTGCCCAGATACGCCTCGATAACGGCGTCGTTGTTCTGGATTTCCTCGGCCGTGCCCTTGGCGATGACCTTACCAAAGTTGAGCACGCAGATGCCCTCGCAGATGTTCATGACGAGCGACATATCGTGCTCGATGAGCATGATGGCGATGCCGAAGGTGTCACGGATCTTGACGATATTCGCCATGAGCTCCGCGGTCTCGGACGGGTTCATGCCGGCGGCAGGCTCGTCGAGCAGCAGCAGCTTAGGGTTGGTAGCAAGCGCGCGGACGATCTCCAGACGACGCTGGGCGCCATAAGGCAGCGAGCCAGCCTGCTCGTTTGCAAGGTGCTCCATATCAAAAATGGACAGCAGCTCCATAGCGCGCTCATGGGCGGCCTTCTCATGCTTCCAATACGTCGGCAGGCGCAGCACGCCCTCAAAACCGGAGTAGCGCTCCTGGTTGTGCAGGCCGACCTTAACGTTGTCCTCCACCGTCATGGTGTTGAACAGGCGGATGTTCTGGAAGGTACGGGCGATGCCCATGCGGTTGACCTGGTAGACGGACTTACCCGAGGTATCCTCGCCGTCGAGCAGGATGGTGCCGTGCGTGGGCTGGTACACCTTGGTAAGCAAGTTGAAGACCGTGGTCTTACCGGCGCCGTTGGGGCCGATCAGACCGGCGATCTCGGTCTTGCCAATGGTCAGGCTAAAGTCGTCGACCGCCTTAAGGCCGCCAAACTCAATGCCCAAGTGGATGCACTCGAGCGCCGGGCGCTGGCCCAGGTCGCGGTCGGGAACGATGGCGCCAGAAGGATACGGGACCATCTTGCCCTTGTTGAACTCAAACTTACTGGGCATCGGCTGCCACCTCCTTCTTGGGAGCAAAGCGGTCCTTAACGCGACCGAAGAACGCCTTGAGCTGCGGGTTGTTGGTAAAGACCATGACCAGGATCAAAACGATGGCATAGATGAGCATGCGATAGTCCGAGAACTGACGGAGCAGTTCGGGAAGCACCGTGAGCAGTGCCGCCGCGATGACAGAACCGCGCATGTTGCCCAGGCCGCCCAAGACCACGAACACCAGAATGAGGATGGACGTGTTGAAGTCAAACTTGGTGGCGGAGAGCTGCGAGAAGTTACCGCCGAACAGGGCGCCTGCAGCACCGGCGAGGGCGGCAGAAACCACGAAGGCGATCATGCGGTACTGGGTGACGGAGATGCCTACGGACTCGGCAGCGATCTTGTTGTCGCGCACGGCCATGATGGCACGGCCGGTACGGCTACGGACCAGATTGAGCACGATCACGAGCGCGATCATGACCAGGATGGCACCGGCAAGGAAGGTCGAGTAGGTCGACACGCCCGACGCGCCCTGGGCGCCCTTGATGATGGCGGTGCCGTCCTCGAGCAGATGAAGGTCGTCGATCGTGGAGTTGCCCGTGATGTTAAAGATCACGTGAAGGCCGCGGGAATCGACGCCCACGATAAGGCAGGTGACGATCTCTTTGATGATTTCGCCGAAGGCCAGGGTCACGATGGCCAGGTAGTCGCCGCTCAGGCGAAGAACCGGGATACCGATCAGGAAGCCCATAATGGCAGCAGCGACAGCGCCGACCACGATGCTGATGATAAGACGCACCGGATCGGAGGGAACGGCGCTCTCGAGGGCAACGGCGGTGACGATACCCGTATAGGCGCCGACACTCATAAAGCCCGCATGGCCCAGCGAAAGATCGCCCGCGATGCCGACGACGAGGTTAAGCGAGATGGCCATGACGATATAGGCCGTGATGGGAACCAGCTGACCGGCGATCATGCGCGGGATCATATGGTTGGACTGCATAAAGAACACGATGGCGAATGCCACGATGCACATGGCGTACGTGACAAAGTCGTGACGCGTCTGCTTGTCTTTAAGGAACTTCATAACGCTCACCTACACCTTCTCGGGGACGTACTTGCCCAAGAGGCCGGCAGGCTTGACGAGCAGGACGATGATCAGAACGCCAAAGACGATGGAGTTGGCAAGGCTCGTGGAAATGTAGGCCTGTGCCATTGCCTCGATGATGCCGATAAAAATGCCGCCGACAAAGGCGCCGGGGATGGAGCCGATGCCACCGAAGACGGCGGCGTCGAAGGCTTTGATGCCAGGCATGGCGCCCGTCGTGGGCTGCAGCACCGGCGAGTAGGAGCACAGCAGCACGCCGGCGATGGCGGCAAGGGCAGAGCCGATGGCAAACGTCATCGAGATGGTGCGGTTGACATTGATGCCCATGAGCTGAGCGGCGGCCTTGTCCTCGGACACGGCGCGCATGGCCTTGCCCATCTTGGTCTTGCCCGTAAAGAACACCAGGCCGGCCATGATAATCAGGCAAGCGACGATGGTGACGAGCGAGACAGCGCTCACGTTATACTTGGCCAAGAACTCCGGCACCGGGAAGGTGACGAGCGAAGTAAAGTTCTTGGGCGTGGCGCCCCACAGAAGCTGGGCGGCATTCTGCAAGAAATAGGACACGCCGATAGCCGTGATCAGAACGGCCAGCGGGCCTGCCTGGCGCAGCGGCTTATAGGCCAGGCCCTCGATGAGAACACCGAGAACCGTGCAGACCGCACAAGAGAGAATTACAGAAGCCCAGCCCGGGAGGCCGAGATACGACGTGGCGCAGAACGAGACATAGGCACCGACCATGATGACGTCGCCGTGAGCGAAGTTCAGCATCTTGGCGATACCGTAGACCATGGTGTAGCCCAACGCGATGATGGCGTAGACGCTGCCCATGGACAGGCCGTTGACCAGGTATTGGATAAAGACCGTCATGTTCCACATCCCCCTTTCGAATAGGTTTCCAGTTGATGTATGAAACAGGGACGTTACATCGTCCCTAGATACCAAGCAAGCAGGGAAGGCCAAAACCTCCCCTGCTTGGGATCAAAACCGCTCTATGTAAGGCGGTCTATTAGGCCTGTACGTACTTGCCGTCGGTGATGACGTACGCCGTGGGGTCCTTCTGGACCTGGCCCTTGTCATTCCAGGAAAGCTTGCCGGTCAGACCGTCAACGGTGATCTTGAGCATAGCCTCGGGCAGCTTCTCGGCGACCTCGGTGGGGTCGGCGTCGACGCCCAAGCCGGCCTCCTTAAGAGCCTCGACCACAGCGTGCACGCCGTCGTAGGCGTCGGCGGCAAACTGGTCGGGGGTATCGCCGTACTTATCCTTGTAGGCGTTAACGAAGTCGGCGTTCTTCTCGTCGTCGGCGGAGAACGGGGTCATGAGCAGCAGGCCCTCGGCAAGGGAGGTGTCGAAGCCCTCCACGCCCAGGATGCCGTCCATGCCGTCGCAGCCCATCATCTTGACGTCGTAGCCCATGTCCTTGGCGTTCTTGAGCAGGACGGACGCCGGCGTGTAGTAGATCGGCGCGAAGATCATGGTGGCGCCGGCCTGCTTGGCCTTGGTCAGCTGGTTGGTAAAGCTCGTTGCGGAGTCGTCCTTAAAGGTCTCCTCGTCAACGATCTCGAGCTTGGACTCAGCGGCCTGAGCCTTAAAGGAATCCGCGATACCCGAAGAATAGGCGTCGCCGGAGTTATAGAACAGAACGAACTTCTCGTCCGCATACTTCTGGGCCAGGAACTTGGCAGCGTTGACGCCCTGGTTGGGGTCGGTGAAGCAAACCTGGAAGACGCAATCCTTGCCGTCGGTAACGTCCTCGGAGGACGCGGACGGGGTGATCATGAACGTCTTGGGGTCGTTACCGCACTCGGCGGCAACGGCAACCGACGCACCCGTGGTGGTCGGGCCGACGAGGGCCTGCATGCCCCAGTCGAGCAGGGTATTGAAGGCGTTGACGGCCTTCTCGCCGTCGGCCTGGTCGTCCTCGGCCTTGCTGACAAGTGGCAGCTCCTTGGTCGAGAAATCCTTGCAGCCAAGCTCGACGCCCTGGGTAACGGACTTGCCGTAGGACGCGGCAGCACCGGTCAGCGGGCCGATGGTGCCGATCTTAAACGAGGCGTCGCTCGAAGCGGAACCGCTATCGCCGCCGTTGGAGGAGCAGCCAGCTAGAATAGACATCGCCCCCAGACCTGCTGCGCTCGCGATAACGCTCCTGCGATTCATAACAGGGTTCAATGACTTACCGGTGAGGCTCGACATGCGGCTCTCCTCTCAAATCTCGTCGGGTTTCGGTTACCCGACAGGCCATCCTTCGCCGTGTTCGGCGTTCGCAAAATAGTAGACGCTTTAGTTAGGAAAAGTGGCGATTATTTCAACTTTTCTTTTACCTCAGATTTTTATCCATATTTCTGCGTATTTTTGCCGCTTTATGCATATCTGCCACTTTATTGTGTAAAAGTAATGTTTCCATTCTGTTACAAGCATCCTCGCCCTGAATAAAAGAGCCTCACCGGTTGCGTTTTATACGCTCTTAGGCGGCGATGTACTTGCCGTCCTGAATCACATAGGCCGTAGCGGGCTTTTCGACCTGGCCCTCGTCGTTCCAGGTGAGCTCGCCGGTCAGGCCATCGATCTTGATCTTACGCATGGCCTTGGCAAGTTCGGCGGCAATGTCGGCACCGTCGGTCGTCGTATCGATGCCAGCCTTGTCGATGGCCTCGGCGATCGCGTGGACGCAGTCGTAGGCGTCGGCGGCAAACTGGTTGGGGGTCTCGTCGTACTCCTCCTTATATGCCTTGACAAAGTCGGCGTTCTTCTCGTCGTCGGCGGAGAAGGGCGTCATGAGCAGCACGCCCTCGGCAAGCGAGGTATCGAAGCCCTCCACAGAGAGCAGACCGTCCATGCCGTCGGTGCCCATGAGCGTCATGTCGTAGCCCATGTCCTTGGCGTTCTTGAGCAGGACGGACGCCGGCGTGTAGTAGATCGGCGCAAAGATGAGCGTGGCGCCGGCCTCCTTGGCCTTGGTCAGTTGATTGGTAAAGCTCGCGGAAGAGTCGTCCTTAAAGGTCTCGGTGTCGACGATATCGAGCTTGGACTCCTTGGCCTGCTCGGCAAAGGCGTCGGCAACGCCCGAGCTGTACGTATCGCCGGAGTTGTAGAACAGGGCGATCTTGGCGTCTGCGTACTTCTCGGCCAAAAACTTCGCGGCACTCGTGCCCATGGTGGGGTCGGTGAAGCAGACCTGGAAGACCGTGGTCTTGTCCTTGGTGACATCGAGCGACGAGGCGGAAGGCGTGACCATGAGCATGTCGTCGGCAATCTCACCCGAGACGGCAACGGCGGCACCGGTGGTGACGGGGCCGACGAGCGCCTGCATGCCCCAGTCGCACAGGGTATTGAAGGCGTTGATGGCTTTCTCGCCGTCGGCGACGTCGTCCTCGGACTTAAGCGAGAGCTTGAGGTCCTTGGTCGAGAAATCCTTTACGGCGAGCTTGGCGCCCTTCTCGACCGAGACGCCATAGGTGGCCGCGGCACCGGTCAGAGGACCGATGACGCCGATCTTGAAAGACTTGCCGTCATCGGCCGACCCATCGTCCGAGCCACCCGAGGAGCAGCCGGCAAGTGCGACGGTGCTGCCGAGCGCGGCGGCGCCGGCGAGGAAGTTCCTACGGCTGAGCGTGCTGTTGATGTTGAACATGGTGTCCCCTTTTCGCTGGCCGCGGTGCGGCCGTCTTGCGGTACAGGGCAAACCTTATGGCCCAAACGTTGACAGTTTGTTACGGGAGTTCGTTTGTAGCGAGCGTGTTTCCAATATTTCCGCAGCGTTTCGGGGGTAGCGTTTTATGCGGCTCCTGTTGCCTGGCAAGCACGCGCCCTTGGTTCACGCTAGAATGCACTCAACCTTAACTGGTCAATCATCCATACAGATGCACGAAGGAGCTATCTATGAGCGAACCCCTGCGCACCGTGAACGTCGGCCTGATCGGCCTGGGAACCGTCGGCGGCGGCGTGGCCCGTCTGATCAAGAGCCACCACGATGAGTACCTGGCCGCCTACGGCATCGACCTTAAGCTGACCCGCGCCTGCGCGCTTGCCTGGGAGCAGGCCGAAGCCGCCGGTATTGAGCGCGAGGCCTTTACGAGCGACTGGCATGATGTCGTCACCGACCCCACCGTCGACATCGTCGTCGAGCTAATTGGCGGCGAGCATCCCGCAACCGAGATCTTCACCACGGCCTTTGAGAACGGCAAGCACGTCGTCTCCGCTAACAAGGCCCTGCTCGGCCGTCACGTCGAGACGCTCGCCGAGAAGGCGCGTGAGTGCGGCGTGCAGATCAAGTGCGAGGCCAGCTGCGGCGGCGGCATCCCCATCGTCAGCACGCTCGAGCACGACCTGGTGGGCAACAAGATCCTGACCATCGCCGGCATCCTCAACGGCACCACCAACTACATCCTGTCGCGCATGGACGCCGAGGGCGCCGATTACGCCGACGTGCTCGCCGACGCGCAGGCCAAGGGCTACGCCGAGGCCGACCCGTCCGCCGACGTCGACGGCTTCGATGCCGCCAGCAAGACGGCCATCCTCGCCTCCATCGGCTTTGGCACCCGTGTGACCACCGACGACGTCTACCAGCAGGGCATCCGTACCATCGGCGCCGAGGACATCGCCCAGGCCCGCGAGCTCGGCTACACCATTAAGCTGCTGGGCATTGCGCGCAACACCGATGCCGGCGTCGACGTCCGCGTGCACCCCACGCTGATCCCCGCCGACCACATGCTCGCCAAGGTCAACGGCGCCATGAACGCCGTCTACGTGGTGGGCGACGCCGTGGGCGAGACCATGTTCTACGGTGCCGGCGCAGGCTCCTTCCCCACCGCGAGCGCCGTCGTGGGCGATATCCTGTCGCTGTCCGAGCAGATCAGCCGCGGCGTTGCTCCGCTGCCCGAGATTGAGCCCTACGGCCACAACCTTGCCTTTAAGCCCATGGACGAGCTCCAGACCAAGTACTATGTGCGTCTGAAGGTCGCCGACCGCGTGGGCGCCCTGTCCGAGACGGTCGACATCTTTGCCAAGCACAACATCTCGATCTCGCTCATCAACCAGGTCGAGGACGGCAAGTCGGGCGTCAGCGATACCTGCTCGGTCATCTTCCTGACGCACCGCGCGCTCGAGAAGGACGTCCAGGCTGCCGCCGCCGAGCTTGCCAGCGTCGACTGCGTGGCCGAGATCGCCAACGTCCTGCGCATCGAGGACGTCGAGGCCTGGACCGAAGGCGTCATGGCCAACTAGCCCGATTCTCGGCAAATCAAATAACGCATGAGGGGCTCCCATCCGATTGGATGGGAGCCCCTTTTAGTTACATCTTTTGCACGAAGTGGTCGACTAACGTTTGAGCAACTTGACCGTTCGTCAACAACCGTGGATACCGTTTACCGATATGCGGCGTCAGCTGTTTTTTGCCGCCACTATGCTGTGCTGCAAGTATCCATGCACATAAGAGAGGAAGCGATATGCTGCTCAAGGGCAAGAAAGCAATCATCACCGGAGGCACGCGCGGAATCGGCTATGCCATCGCCTGCCGTTTTATCGAGGAAGGCGCCGCCGTCACGGTCTTTGGCTCGCGCCAGGAGACTGCCGACGCAGCCGTTGAGAAACTGGCAGCCGCCTATCCCGAGGCTAAGGTTTGGGGCCGCTCCTGCGACCTCACCTCGCTCGAGGCCGTAACTGAGGCCTTTACCCAGGCTGCCGCCGATATGGGCGGCTTGGACACGGTCGTCAACAATGCCGGCATCTCCCAGCGCTCGCCCCTTTTGGACTACACGGCCGAGGAGTTTGCCAAGGTCATGGACCTCAACGTCGTCGCCGTCTTTAACGGCCACCAGGCTGCCGCCAAGATCATGACCGAGGCCGGCCACGGCGGCACCATCACCACCACGAGCTCGATGGTCGCTAAGTACGGTCAGCCCTCCGGCGTTGGCTATCCCACGTCCAAGTTTGCCGTCAACGGCATGGTCCAGTCGCTCTCGCGCGAGCTCGCCCCCATGGGCATTCGCGTCAATGCCGTCGCACCCGGCGTGACCAAGACCGATATGGTCGCCAACCTGCCCGAAGAGGTCATCAAGCCTATCATCACCACCATTCCGCTGGGCCGCATGGGCGAGCCCGAGGATGTCGCCAACGCCTTCGTCTTCCTGGCGAGCGACATGTCCGCCTACGTCACAGGCGCCGTGCTCCCCGTCGACGGAGCCGCCCGCTCCTAAGGGACCACGAGCTTTGGCCCCTGGCCTCAACATAGCTCAACCAAAGAAGGCGCGCTGTCCACATCAACCGCAGACAGCGCGTCTTCTTCTGTTTGAAGGGAAACTGTATCCCGTTTCGCGTCCGTCCTCAAACGGGAATGCCGCCCCCGCATCAGCGTCGGCTACTTGCCGTCGTCCTCGTCGGCTTCTTCGTGCGCATAAAGCTCAAGCATGCGACGGCGGTACTCATGCACGGCGAGCTTGGCACGCTCTAGGCGGCGACGCTCACGCGGGGTGAGCTCGGACGGATCTATCTCGTCGCCATAGTTCTTATCGGCAAGCAGATGCGCCGCATCCACAATGCGCGCATCGATGCGTTCGCTCGCCGCCCGATCAGAAAGGCGCTCGGCAATCGTATCGAGTGTAGGCAAGCCTTCGAATACGCGACCATGTCCATGCGACGTCAACAGCTCGTGCTCGCGGGCGAGAAGACTTGCAAGGTCGTGATGGGCGCGCAGGATATTGAGCGCATCAGAAGGATGCTCGGCAACCTCCGCCACGGCGGCGACCGGCGCCGCATCGACCACGCGGTAGAAGAGCTGCGCGAGCAGTGGCATCAGGAACACCGTGATGGCGCCGGCGGCAACCATGACCGACGCAATATCTTGAGACAGCGCGCCCGCGTTGACGGCAACGCTCGTCACGGCAACGATGATCGGCAGGGCCGTGGTGCAGTAGAGCGCCACGGTGATGCGGCCATACGCCGAGACGTCACGCGTCGCGGGACAAATGCTCATAGAGATGAGAATGGGCACGGCGCGGATAACCAGCAACGCCACGATAAAGCCCACGAGCAAGCCGGGGCGCGATGCTACAGCCGTCAGGTCGATCTTGGCACCCGACACGGTAAAGAACACCGGGATCAAAAAGCCATAGGCAAGGCCATCGAGTTTAAGCTCGAGCGTATGGTTGCCCTCGGGGATGATGTAGCGCAGGACAAAGCCCGCGGCAAAAGCGCCCAGTACGATATCGAGGCTAAAAATAGCGGAAAACGCCACGAGCGTGACCAGGATGAGCACTGTGAGGCGCACGAACGTCTGAGAAGTCGTATCGGCGCGCTCCTGAATAAAGGCAAAGAAGCGGCTGCCAATACGCTTGGAGCGGCTGGGGACCACGGCAAGCAGCACGCACACCACGGCGAACAGCCCCAAGATCAACAGCGTCTCGACACCCGTACGGGCAGACAGCAGCACCGACATGGCGAGCACGGGCCCGAGCTCGCCCCACGTACCATAGGCAAGAATCGAATCGCCGACGCGCGTCCCAGAAAGCGACCGCTCGCGCAAGATGGGCATGAGCGCCCCAAGCGCCGTCGAGGTCAACGCCAGCGTCACGGCGATGCCATCAAAATGACTGACCGAAAACCACGGGGTAAAGCGCACGGCAAGCCAGGCTATACCAAACGTGACGACCCACGTCGCCATGCCGTAACGCCCCTCGATGCCCGTGATGTTCTTGGGATCGATCTCAAAGCCGGCAAGCAGGAACAAAAAGGCCAGGCCGAGCTCGGACACGAGCGAGACCTCGGCATCCACATGGATAATGCCGAGCATATGAGGTCCCAGCACCGCGCCAAACACGAGCAAAAAGACCGTCTCGGGAACGGGTTTTCCGGGAATCGCCGAGGCGATGAAGGGACTTGCAAAGGCCACGAGTGCGATGATGGCGAGCGAAACAAATGCCATGTGATGCCTTTCTCTTGTTTGCGCTCCACTGTAGCACCCTCGCCGTCCTCAACGCGCCACGAGCTGTCGTATCATAGTGAGGTTTAAAAGTATGTGGCTCAAGGCGATCGCGAGGCTTGCCCCGCAAACCGACCGCTGCCGCATACCGCACCGTACGCCCAACCGATCAGGAAGGCAGGAACCAATGGTCTCTCGTATCTACGTGGAGAAGAAACCCGGGTTCGACGTCGAGGCTCAGCAGCTCAAGGGCGAGCTGAGCGAGATTCTCGGCATCAAGGGCATCGAGGCTCTGAGGATCATCAACCGCTACGACGTCGAGGGCATCGATGAGGAGCTGTTCCGCTCCTGCGTGCCGACCGTCTTTAGCGAGCCCCAGGTCGATGTGACCTACAACGAGCTCCCCGCAAGCGATGGCGCCGTCTTTGCCGTCGAATTCCTGCCTGGCCAGTTTGACCAGCGCGCCGACTCCGCCAGCGAGTGCGTGCAGCTCATCAGCCAGGGCGAGCGCCCCGCCGTGCGCTCCGCCAAGGTCTATATGATCTCGGGCGCCCTGGACGAGGCCGCCATCGATACCATTAAGCACTACGTGGTGAACCCCGTCGAGGCCCGCATTGCCTCACTCGACCTACCCGAGACGCTGCACATGGAGACCCCCGAGCCTGCGCCCGTCGAGGTGCTTGACGGCTTCCGCGAGCTCGACGAAGCCGGTCTTGCCGCCTTTATCTCCGAGCGCGGTCTTGCCATGGACGAGGCGGACATCGCCTTCTGCCAGCAGTACTTCCGCGATGAAGATCGCGACCCCACCATCACCGAGATCCGCGTGATCGACACCTATTGGTCCGACCACTGCCGCCACACCACCTTCGGTACCGTCCTGGATGACGTGACGATCGACGACGCCGTGGTGCAGCAGGCCTTCGACCGCTACATGGAAATGCGCCACGAGCTCGGTCGCGACGCCAAGCCCGTCTGCCTCATGGATATGGGCACCATCGGCGCCAAGTATCTCAAGAAGACCGGCGTCATGACCGATGTCGACGAGTCCGAGGAGATCAACGCCTGCACCGTCAAGGTAAAGGTCGATGTTGATGGTGAGGACCAGGACTGGCTGTTCCTCTTTAAGAACGAGACCCACAACCACCCGACCGAGATCGAGCCCTTCGGCGGTGCCGCCACCTGCGTGGGCGGCGCCATCCGTGACCCGCTCTCGGGCCGCAGCTATGTGTACCAGGCCATGCGCGTCACCGGCGCCGGCGACCCCACCGTCCCGGTTTCCGAGACGCTCGAGGGCAAGCTCCCGCAGCGCAAGCTCGTGACCACCGCCGCCGCCGGCTACTCCAGCTACGGCAACCAGATCGGCCTTGCCACCGGTCAGGTCAACGAACTCTATCACCCCGGCTACGTGGCCAAGCGCATGGAGGTCGGTGCCGTCGTGGGCGCTACCCCGGCAAACCACGTGCGTCGCGAGTGCCCCGCCCCCACCGACAAGATCATCCTGCTGGGCGGCCGCACCGGCCGTGACGGCATCGGCGGCGCCACCGGCTCCTCCAAGACCCAGAACACCGAGTCCATCGAGACTTCGGGTGCCGAGGTCCAGAAGGGCAACGCCCCGGTCGAGCGCAAGCTGCAGCGCCTGTTCCGACGCGGCGACGCTTGTCGCTTGATCAAGCGCTGCAACGACTTTGGCGCCGGCGGCGTCTCGGTCGCCGTGGGCGAGCTTGCCGACGGCCTGTATGTCGACCTCGATACCGTGACCAAGAAGTACGACGGCCTGGACGGCACCGAGCTCGCCATTTCCGAGTCCCAGGAGCGCATGGCTTGCGCCGTCGCCGACGGTGACGTCGAGGAGTTCATGGGCTACGCCGCCGAGGAGAACCTGGAAGCGACCGTTATCGCCGAGGTTACCGCCGAGCCGCGCATGCGCATGGCCTGGAACGGCGTCGCCATCGTCGACCTGTCCCGCGAGTTCCTCAACTCCAACGGTGCGCCCAAGCACCAGGCCGCCCACGTCTGCGCCCGCAGCGTGTGGCAGCCCAGCTGGGCCGGCACCACGCTTGCCGAGCGTATGACCTCGCTCGTCACCGATCTTAACGTCGCCTCCAACAAGGGCCTTTCCGAGCGCTTCGACTCCACCATCGGCGCCGCCACCGTGCTCATGCCCTTTGGCGGCAAGACGCAGCTCACCCCGAGCTCTGCCATGGTCGCCAAGTTCCCCGTGGACGGCGAGACCACCACGGCGAGCGCCATGGCATGGGGCTTCAACCCCTACCTGATGGAGGCCGACCAGTTTGCAGGTGCCTACCTGTCCGTAGTCGAGTCCATCGCCAAGCTCGTCGCCGCCGGTTTTGAGCACAAGCGCGCCTACCTCTCCTTCCAGGAGTACTTCGAGCGCCTGCGCACCGAAGCCGAGCGCTGGGGCAAGCCCATGGCAGCCGTTCTGGGTGCTCTTATGGCCCAGGTCGATCTGGGTGCCGGCGCCATCGGCGGCAAGGACTCCATGAGCGGCTCGTTTGAGGACGAGGCCGGCGAGCTCAACGTTCCGCCGACCCTCATCAGCTTCGCCGTGGCCGTGGGTCGCGCCGCCCGCGCCACATCGCCCGAGTTCAAGGGCCTGACGCACCGCGTCGTCCGCATCGCCCCCGCCACCTATGGCGAAGACTACCGCCCCGATGCCCAGCAGCTGCTCGCCGCGTTTGACGCCGTCGAGGCGCTCACCGCCACCGGCGACGCCCTGGCCATCTCCACGCCCGGCTACGGCTGCGGCGCCGAGAGCCTCTTTAAGATGTGCGTCGGCAACCAGATCGGCATCGAGCTTGCCGAGGACGTGGACGTGGAGAGCCTCTTCACCCCGCTCTACGGCAGCTTTATCGTCGAGCTCGCAGAGGATGCCGAGCTGCCCGAAGTCGCCGACGGCGTTGTCGTCGAGCCCCTGGGCACCACCGTCGAGGGCTATGTCATCGACACCGGCTCCGAGGTCATCGATCTCTCCGAGCTCCAGGAAGCCTGGGAGAGCGGCATCGAGGGCGTCTTTGCCTACCGCAGCACCAGCGAGCAGCCCGAGGCCGAGACCATTGACTATCGCGCCAAGGACATCCATGTGTACGGCGGCGCCAAGATCGCCCGCCCGCGCGTGATTATCCCCGTCTTCCCCGGCAACAACTGCGAGTACGACAGCGCCCGTGCCTTCCGCGCCGCCGGTGCCGAGGCTGACACCTTCGTGATCAACAACCTCACGCCCGAGGCCGTTGCCGAAAGCACCCACGAGCTTGCCCGTCGCATCCGCCAAAGCCAGATCGTCATGATCCCCGGCGGCTTCTCGGGCGGTGACGAGCCCGACGGCTCCGCCAAGTTCATCACGGCGTTCTTCCGCGCTCCCGAGGTCACCGAGGCAGTTCGCGACCTGCTCAAGGCCCGCGACGGCCTGATGCTGGGCATCTGCAACGGCTTCCAGGCCCTGGTCAAGCTCGGCCTGGTGCCCTACGGTGACATCGTCGACGCCACGCCCGACGCGCCCACGCTGACGTTCAACACCATCGGTCGCCACCAGAGCCGTCTGGTGCGCACCCGCATCTCGTCCAACCTGTCCCCATGGTTGTCGCAATGCAGCCTGGACGACCCCTACACCGTCGCCATCAGCCACGGCGAGGGCCGCTTTGTCGCCAATGACGAGGTGCTCGCCCAGCTAATCGCCAACGGCCAGGTCGCCACGCAATACGTGGGCGAGGACGGCAAGCCCAGCATGGATCTTTCCGTCAACCCCAACGGCTCCGCACTCGCTATCGAGGGCATCACGAGCCCCGACGGCCGCGTCCTGGGCAAGATGGGCCATGCCGAGCGTCGCGGCGACAACCTGTACCGCAACGTTCCCGAGCATGTCCCCGGCGATAAGTTCATGCCGATCTTTGAGAGCGGCGTAGCCTACTTCGCCTAAAGACGTTCCCATCGGGTACAATCCCTTCGGGTAACAACACCCGCCGCCGGCACTTCCGGTGGCGGGTTCTTTTTTGCTTCGCGCATACAGGAAGGACATCATGGAAAGCCGCAAGCCGCATCTCGCCACCCTGCCCGGACTCATTCTGGGCTGCCTTATCTGCTGTGCGCTCTGGGGATCGGCTTTCCCCTGCATCAAGATCGGTTACGAGCTCTTTGGCATTCCCGCGCACGATAGTGCCTCGCAGCTGCTCTTTGCAGGCTTGCGCTTCACGCTTGCCGGCGCCCTGGTCATCGTTGGGATGAGCGCGGCGAAGCGCCGCCCACTCATCCCGCAGGCTCGCGACATCAAGCCCATCTTTGTCTTGTCGCTTTTCCAGACGATCGGGCAGTACTTCTTTTTCTACCTGGGACTCTCGCGCGCCAGCGCCATGTCGAGCTCCATCATTGAGGCCAGCGCCAACTTCCTCGCAATCCTCTTTGCCGCTCTGGCGTTTCACACCGAGAAGCTCGATACAGCCAAGGTGCTTGGCTGCGTGTTGGGCTTTGCCGGTGTAGCGCTCGTCAACCTTTCGGGCGCGGATGGCACCTTTGGCTTTGCGCTCGACGGCGAGGGCTTTATCCTGGCTTCCACCGTTGCGGGCGCCCTGTCGACCTGCCTCATTGGCATTTTCTCGCGCGAGCATGACGGCGTTTTACTCGCCGGCTGGCAGTTTTTAGTCGGCGGTCTGGTCCTTACCGCCATCGGGCTTTTGATGGGCGGCGCGCTATCCCCCACCAAAATCGTCCCCGCCATCGCGCTCATCATATATATGGCACTCATTTCCGCCGTCGCATACTCGCTGTGGTCTCGCCTGCTCGCCGTCAACCCCGTCAGCCGCGTTTCGGTCTTTGGCTTTATGAACCCGGTCTTTGGCGTAGCGCTAAGCGCGCTGCTGCTCGGCGAGGGTGCTGGCACAAGCCCCGTTACCGTCATTGTGGCCCTGTTCCTGGTCTGCGGCGGCATCATCATTGTCAACAAACCTAAACAGGCCTAACAAGCCAGGCCCTTGCATATGCCGCACCTGCAGCGGACATTCGCGTGGTCGCTTTTTTCTAGCGTATCTGGACGCCGGCTTTTTTCTTCTCGTGCTTTACGCGGTAGAGCTCCGCATCGGCAGCGCGAAGCAAATCTTACCAGGTATCGACACCATCACCCATCCGTGCGTAGCCGATAGACATCCGCAACAGATACGGCACCTCGGTACGCGCGAGCTCGTCGTTGATTGCCTCGCACAGGCGCATGATGTCCTGCTCTGCTATCGCCTTTTGGAGCACTACGAACTCATCGCCGCCATAACGTGCGATAAAGCCACCAGACGCCGAGCAGACATCTTTGGGCGCGGTGGAGATGAGCTGAAGAGCGCGGTCACCCTCCACATGTCCGTAGCGATCATTAATCTGCTTAAAGCCATCAGCGTCCATCATGAGCAGATACACATCGCCCGTATGATCCGCATTCGAGAAGAGCGACAGCATATAGGTCTCAAATCGGTTTCGATTGTTGAGGCCAGTCAACGGATCGGTCGAGATCAGCTGCTCCTGGCAGACGATGTAGAGCAGCAGCATGCTAATCATTATGCCGACACAAAGCCCGGGCACCGAAAACACGACCTGAAAGGTGCCGCCCACCAGGACCGGAATGGCGAAAAATGCCAAGGTTCGATAGATGGCCTTCTTTTGTAGACTCTCGACCCTGCGCGATTGCACAAACGCGTGCAGGGACGTATGAATAACGTAGCAGTAGCTGACGATGGGCTGGATCATATAGGCAAAGCAGCGATGATACACGCCCTGCGCATCGATATAGAACAGGGCGTGCGTCCAGCAGCTCGTAAACGCCAGCACGACCACCAGCACCGTAGGCAACGTTACGAGCGCCACCTTATAGCGCGCGGTCAAAAGGCGAGAGCCCTGCACTGTCTCGGAATAGATAAACCAAATGAGGCACGCGATGGCAAAGAGTGAAAACGAAACCGCGTTGGAAATCCAGTTGGCGGCAATGCCCAGCGTGCCGTCCACACCATCCGAGAGCGTCCAGATCATATCGAATAATATTTACGCGGCAGAGGTATAGCCGAGCATGCTAAACAATAGCTGCTGGGTACTCGAGAATAAAGAGCGACGGCTTCGCGCGGCAAGCCCGATAAGAACAATCATGCAGAGCAGGAATATCTCAATCTTGAGTGCCTTAACCACTAGACGCCATCCCTTCAATATCCAAGTGGTCAGAATCGCCCGATTCGGGTCTGGGCAACAAACACCCCTACCCGCAGGGGTAAGGGGAATAGTAGCAGAGCGTCCGAACATTACTGCAAGACAGCTTCCGTTCGGACGCTCGAGCGGCGCGAATTGCGCGCCGGCATCATTGATGAATGATGATTGCTACTCGCCATAGATGTCGGTCGCGACGGCTTCCTCGATGGCCTCGACACCGGCGGGCGACAGGTCCTCCTTGCCCTGGCAGAACTTCTTATCGACCCAGCCAGTAAGAATCGGAGCCATGATCGCCGTGATGATAACAGCGGTGGCGATCTGGGCGTACGCGGCGGGCGCAAGCTCTGCATAGCGCGGCGCCACCTCGGCAAGAGCAACCGGCGTGGTCATAGCCGTGCCGGCGATGGTGGAGCAAGCCACGGCGGTCTTGCCGTTACCACCGCACAGGCGCTCGAACGCAAAGGTGATGGGACCGACGACAAACAACGTAACAAGGCCCAGCAAGATGCCGGAAATGCCACCAGTGACAAAGCTCGACAGGCTCATGGATGCACCAAGCTGAAATCCGATGACGGCAATCGCGGGATTGGTGCCGGGAACCAGCAGGTTCTTTATGAACGGGAAGAGGTTGCCCAAAACCATACCGATGACAAGCGGCAGGATGGAGCCGACGATGGTGCCCAGCGGGATGTTAGCAAGACCAGAAACGCCCAGGATGATCATGGTGACGGCGGGGCCGGCCGTAAAGAACAGGATGCCCACGGCGCCCTGCTCGGACTCATCGCCAAACTCGCCCATGATGCCCGTATAGAGCGCCATGTTGCAGAAGGTGATGCCGCCGATAATGGAGACCGAGCTCAGGCCCAAAAAGTTGTCGTTAAAGAAATACGCAACGCCCAGGCCCAGCGCGGCTGCCACCACAAGCTTAGGGATCAGTACGACGACGCCGGTCTTGATAGCGCCCGGCGTGGACTTAAAGCTGATGCCGGCACCCACGAAGAGCAGGATCGCGGCGACGATGGTATTGGAACCGCCGCGACAGGCGGCGGTAAAGAAGCCACCGATCTCGAAGACCTGCGGGCAGAAGGTATTGAGCAAAAGACCGACGATCATCGGGTAGATCATGATGTCGCCCGGGATTCGCGGTACTTTGAATTTCTTTTGCTCGTTGGCGGTCGCTTCCTGTGCCATGAAACCCCCATTTCCGTTGACGGGACACAAAAGCCCACGTCATACTTTGCTACAGTAAAGTTTGACCATGGTACCAGAAGAAGCAGACAGGCTCGGTGAGAAATTCGATTCGCAAAGTCGAGACGGTAAACGCGCCCTGCTCTTATACGAGGCTCAAAACGATATAGAGCACGATGCCCGAGACGCAGCACCACAGCATCGACTTTGTCTTGATTGCCACCGCCACGACGCCGGCAGATGCGATCCAGGGAATCAAGCCCTGCCACAAGCCGGCATCGAAAGCGCCGGGGCTTATCAGGTCGTTAGCGACTAGCGCCGCAAAGGCAGCGGGCGGAATATAGCCCAAGGCCTCGGTAACGCGGGGTGAAAGCGTTCTCCCGCGCAAGGCAAACGCCGGAGCAATGCGGAAAAACGCGATGGCCGCCCACGACGAGAGCCACAGGACCAAAAACTCGTTAACGGGCATCGCGAGCACCCCTTCCTTCGGCGAGGGCATCGCACGCGAGCGCCGCGGCAACGCCGGCGAGCACGCTTACCGGCACGACGACATTCGTCCACCCCAAGAACTTGCATACGGCGACGGACACCGCAGCCAAAACGGCAGCTACGGCATTGCCACGCGACAGTCGCTGCGAAAAGAGCAGACAAATAAAGAGCGATGTGCAGACAAAACCTGCAAGAGCGGTGGGGACATCGACAACGGCACCGACAACGGCGCCCGTTGTGCACGAAACGCCCCATGTTGCGACGAGGATCACGTTGAGCGCAAAGGACTCGCGCGGACCCCAATCCTGCCCCTCAATCAACTTGGCAAGCGAGATGCCATATGCCTCCTCGGTGAGCGTCGCGGCAACGGCCAGCGTCTGACGCTTCGAGGCACCCGCCAGATGCGGTGCGATCGATGCCGAGTAAAGTGCAAAGCGCGAGGAGATTGCGGCGACGCTGGCGACAATCGATGCCGCAGGCACGCCCGCCAGCCACAGGTTGCAGACCATAAACTGTCCGCAGCCCGTCACAAACGTGCTGCTCAGGGCAAAAACCATCCATGGTTCCATCCCCGTCTGCGCCATAATCATTCCGCACGGCGCACCTATAGCAACATAGGTAAGCATCACCGGCCAGACGGTTTTAATGATTTTGAGCACCATAACGCTCCTCGTCCCGACAAGTTATCCGTTCTGCATTCAACGACACGGCAGAATCATCGTCCGGCAGCAACCGACATCACCTACAATTGCCACCGGATCGAAAGATACAGAAAGACACAACTTTTTAGGAAGTCATTATGACAGCTATCGATCGTGTGCGGGCAGCTGCGGCCTTTAAGACCTATACCGATGCCTACGATGCCGCCAATCCACGTATCGCACTCAAAATCGAGCATACGTATCATGTTGCCGAGGCATGCGATGCCGTGGCACGTAAACAAGGTTGGTCACCGCAGGACATTGACCTGGCGTGGTGTGCGGACTGCTGCACGATATGGGTCGTTTTGAACAGCTGCGACGCTGGGACACGTTTAAAGATGCCGAGAGCATGAGCCATGCGGCGTTGGGCGTCGAGGTTCTCTTTGGCGAGAATCCCGCCGATGCGCCCGCCGTAACGAGCATTCGCGACTTTATCGATGACCCGGCAGAAGATGAGCTCATCCGAGCGAGCATTGCCTATCACAGTGATTTCCGTCTACCCGCGCAGCTCGACGAGCGCACGCGGAGCTTCTGCGATATCGTGCGCGATGGCGACAAGATCGACATTATGCGCACCATCGCCGACAGCACTGTCGACACTATCCTCAAAGTGGATGAGGACGCGTTTGTAGCCAGTCGCTTCTCGGCACCGACGCTGGCCGCCTTTGACGAGCACCGCTGCGTCGCACGCGATGAACGCAACGAGCCCGCAGACTACCTGGTGGGACTCATCTGCTTTATGTTTGAGCTCGTCTATCCGACAAGCCGTGCGCTGGCGCGCGAGCAAGGCGATATCTATCGCCTGCTCGACGCGCCCTTTGGCATTACGCGGCCCTTTATCGACCCCACCACGCAGGCAACCTGGAGCCGCCTTAAGGACGAGCTGCGCCGCTGGCTGGCAAGCGCTTAGCACTCGAGCTGAGCCAGCAACTCCTCAACGACCTCGACGGCGTTTCCAACAACCTTGTACTGGGCGGCGCCAAAGATGGGGGCATCCGGGTCCTCATTGATGGCGATAATGCACTCCGCCCCACCGATGCCGGCGAGATGCTGGATAGCACCCGAGACACCGATGCTCACGAGGAGCTTGGGCGAGACCGATACACCCGTCTGGCCAATTTGATGGCGATACTCCAGCCAGCCGGCCTCCACCACGGGGCGCGTGCAGCCAAGCTCGGCTCCCAGAGCCTCGGCAAGCTTTCGCATCAGCGGTAGGTTTTTCTTGGAGCCAATGCCGCGGCCCACCACGACCAGACGCTCGGCATCGGCAATTGAGGCCTGCTGTCCCCACTCCTCGGCGGGAATCGAGATCTCGACACGGGCCTTAGCATCATCCGCAAGCGATATCTGGGTGATCGTGCCGAAACGGCCGTAGTCGAAGTCGGGAGCCTTAAAGATACCGGGACGCACCGTTGCCATCTGCGGACGGTGGTTGGGGCAAATGATGGTGGCCATCAAGTTGCCACCAAACGCCGGGCGCGTCTGCTGCAGCAAGCCCGTCTCCGCATCCATCGAAAGCACGGTGCAGTCGGCCGTGAGGCCCGTCTGCAGGCGCACGGCAACGCCAGGCGCCAGCTCGCGGCCAAACGCGGTCGCGCCGTACAGAATTGCCTCGGGCTTGCGCTCGGCTACCAAATCACAGATCAGCCGGGCGTAGACCTCCGCGTCGTTCTGACACAGGCGCTCGTCGCGACAGACCAGGACCTCGTCTGCACCGGCGTAAACCAGATGCTCCAGGTCACCGAGAGAACCCTCGGGGCCCATACCGACCAGTGCGACCAGACGGCAGCCGCGAGCATCGGCAAGCTCGCGGCCCTTACCCATGAGCTCGTAGGCCACAGGAGCCACGGCGTCGTGCTCGTCAGTCTGCACGAAGACCCAAATGTCTCGATATGCATCAAGGTCCACCGCGCCAGCGGCCTCGTCGCGCTCAATCGAGATAGCGCTGACGGGGCAGGCGTCGACGCACCCGCCGCACAGGATGCAGCCGTCGGTTACGCGGGCGCAACGGTTGGGGCGCTCGCCCTCCACCACAATGCCACCCGAGGCGCAGGCGCGAACGCAGCGGCCACAGCCAACGCAGGCCTCGCTATCGATTATCAGTCCGCTCATCTATGCCATCTCCTCGATAATCTTGGCAAGTTTTACCGCCTGCTCGGACGCCGTTCCCTCAACGGCCTCGCACGTTTGGTCACGGTCGGGCACAAACGAACGCACGACCTGCGTCGGTGATCCGGCAAGGCCGCAACGCGAGGGATCGGCGTTTACGTCGGCAGCGCTAGCCACGCGCACGTCTGCATCCTCGGCCGCGCGAATACCGGCAATACTCGGCATGCGCAGCTGGCCAATCTCCTTGGCGGTCGTCATCGCACACGGCATCTCCAGGTACACCGTCTCCTCGCCGGCATCGCAGCCGTGGACGAGCGCCAGCGAGCCACACGTCGTAAATCCCGCGCTCTGCACACAGCTCACGTCGGTCACGCAGGGGATCTCAAAGGCGCCGGCCAGCTCGGGGCCGATCTGGGCCGTATCGCCGTCCACTGCCATCTTGCCGCAGATGAGCAGGTCAAAGTCCTCATCGAGTGCCTCGATACCGCATTTGAGGGCATAGGTGGTGGCTAGGGTATCGGCACCCGCAAAGGCTCGGTCGGTCAGCAGCAGCGCGTCATCGGCACCGCGGGCGATGCAGTCGCGCAGCAGCGATTCGGTCGCGGGGATGCCCATCGACACCACCGTCACACGCACGTCCATGCCAAAGCCGATAAAGTCGTCCTTCAGCGCCAGCGCGCATTCCAGAGCGCTTGCATCGAACGGGTTAATGACCGCCTGCTTGCCATCACGCACGATAGTATTGGTTTTGGGGTCCATCTTGACCTCGGTGCTTCCGGGCACCGCCTTGACGCACACCACCATATGGAAATCACTCATCTTCACGCGCCCCCCTTCTGGACGAGTCCATCCAAGAACTTCTCCGCAAACAGGTTGCCGCGACCCAGCTGGCCGGCAGGATCGAGCTGGAGTTTGAGACGCGCCGACTCGACCATGGCCTCGTGGCCGTACATCGTCTCCAAGAAGCCCGCCTTGATCTTGCCGACGCCGTGCTCGGCAGAAACGGCACCGCCCATGGCCGTGACCTCGGAAGCCCACTGGGCAAAGAGTTCTCCACCGCGACGGTAGTCTTGCGCATCGCGCGGCAGGATGTTCACATGCAGATGGTTGTTACCGATGTGACCCCAAGCGGCAGATTCAAGCCCACTTTCGGCCAACGTGCGACGATAAAGAGCGATGACATCGGCCAAGCGTGCATTGGGCACCGACATGTCCGAGCCCAGCTTGGTGATGGTAGGATCCATACGGCGGCGCTCGTCGATAAGCATGTTGACGCTCTCGGGGACCGCATGGCGGAAGAACCGCTGGCACTCGCGATCAACCTCGGTGCGCGCGACCCATGTCGCATCGTCGCGGCCGCCCGCAAGCTCCAGCACCCACCCCAGGTGGTACAGCTCCTCGGTCGCCTGGGCCTCGTCATCGCAGTCGAGCTCCACGTAGACACAGACCTTGGCCTCTTTGTCGAGCACCGGCAGCGAGGCAAACGCCGTCGACTGCTCGCGCTGGCGACGCAGAATATCCAGGGCGCTAGCATCGAAGTACTCGATGGCAACCGCATGGGACAGGACAGGGCGCACGGAATCGGTAAAGGACACGGCCTTGTCTTCGCTATCGAAAAAGCAGCTCACACCCCAAACGACCGCAGGTGCCGCTTGCAGGGCAATCTCGAGCTCGGTGATAACGCCGAGCGTGCCGCAAGCGCCGATAAAGAGGTCGATGGCGTCCATATCGTCCGCAACAAAATAACCCGAGGCATTTTTGGTCTTGGGCATGGTGTAGCCAGGAAGATCGAGCTCGAGTGTGTGGCCCTCTGCCGTCACGAGCGACAGGTGGCGGCCCTGGGCAAAAGCCTCGCCGCGCTGAAGCTCAAGCAAATCGCCATCAGCCAGCGCGACGTGGAGTCCCGTGATATGCGGGCGCATGGGGCCGTAAGCGTAGCTGCGGGCGCCGGAGGCGTTGCATGCCGCCATGCCGCCCAGACAGGCAGATGCCTCGGTGGGATCGGTGGGAAAGAACTGCTCGCGGGCCTCTTGAAACTCATCGTAGGCCTTAAGCGATGCCTGGTCCCAGCCATCGGCCGGCAGTACCTTCTTGCCCAGCTGCTTGCGCAGTTCCGAAAGCACAACGCCCGGCTCCACGCGCAGCAGAAAGCGGCCTTGTTCATCGCGGCGAAGGCCCAAGTAGCGATTCATGCGGGAAGTATTGAGAATGTGACCGCCATGAGGCACAGCGCCGGCGGCAAGACCGGTCCGGGCGCCCTGAACCGTCACCGGGACACGCTCGGCATGGAGCTTTTTCAAAATGGCGCGGACCTCGTTCTCCGTTGTCGGAAACGAGATGCTTGAGGCCTCGCCCGATGTGCGAGACTCATCGCGGCCATACTCTTCGAACTCGTCGGTGAAGGGTTTGATGGTTGCAGACACGCGAACTCCCCCTTTAGCTAACTACAGTGTTTGCAGGGAGATGTTACCGCATCGTTTCGTCGACGTGTTCGAGACCGTCTCCATAATTGGCGTTTTTTACGTTCGTGCAATTCGGCGAACGGCAAGTCTTCCTCGACAGACGATGCTTTTAACACATATGGCCACGCCGTCGCCGATTGCTCGATTGTCGCTCGAAAAAAGTTGAAGTAATTTTTGCTGCCTTTTACCTGCGGAGAAACCAATCCGTCAAGCATTTGGTCAGAAATTGGTCAAGTTGCGACTGATAGGGTCGGCGTCGACAGCCAAAACCGATAGAAGTTTTGGCCCAAGAGCAGGGAGGTTCCCATGGCATATTACTGGCCCCAGTACGGCGTCGCCATCGAGGTCGACGACGATCCCTATCTCCTGCCTTTCGACGAAGAGGCGTTCCCCGATACGGCGGTCTACCATGTCACCACCGATGTTATCTGCGACCCCGAGTCGTTCTCGGCGCTCGCCCACCACATCGCGCGTATCCACGACATCGAGCTCCCTCACGACTTCGACGAGCTCATCTACTCGCGCCGCCTGATGCTTCACATGCTCTTTGGAGCGGACCCGTCCACGTTCGCACGTGTCTACACCACCAAGGATGCCGCATGAGTGCGAAGAAGCCGCCCCGCCTCGCAGGACTGGGACGTCGCAAGAAACTCGTCGTTGTCTGCCTGGCTATCGTCTGCGCCCTCATCGCCGTAGGGCTATACGCCTGGCAGTCGCAACCCGTGCCCGAAGCGGGTGCCTCAGTCACGACGGCAGAGGGTAAATCGCGCCAAGAAATCCAAGATGAGCTCGATGCCATCGTCCGCGACAACATGATGACGATCTCGGTCGCGCCGGTCGCTCAGCTGCAGGAGAACGGCAAGCTGCGCATCAACGTGCAAAACGTCCAAGACAATAAATTTCCCCAGCGATTCCGCGTCATCCAAAACGACGAGACCATGTACGAATCCGGTGTGGTCGAGACCGGCAAGACAATCGAGACGTGCCCCGCCGGCAACATCAAAGAAGGCGAAGCATACATCGAGATCCAGGCACTCGATGCAAAGACCCTCGACAGCCACGGCAATCCGACACGTGTCAAGGTACGGGTTGAGCAAGCCGAGAACTAGCTTTCCGGCCGACGCGGCACCGCACGCAATTCACCGGCATTTGTCCAATCATCGCGGGGACGGCCCGCGGCGAATAGAAAGGAACGACCATGGACATCACCAGGAACATGAACGGAGCCAGAGCGCTCGTCGTGGGCGCAGGGCTCGCGCTCGCGCTCGCAATGGGCGCCGCCCCGACGCCAGCTATGGCAGCCGGGCGCGTTGGAACCACGAAGGTAATGGTCAGGACCGAGATCGACAACGTTGAGTTCAAAGTTCCGACGGTTATTCCCTTCGTCGCCAAGCCCGACGGCACGCTTCAGGGCCCCTCAGAAGACGCGACCACCATCGACAATCATTCGGCCTACGGCATCCATGTCACCAACATGAAGATCGACGCCATGAACACCTGGACCATTGCCGCCGACGCCAAGGCCGGAACCGCGCAGAACTCCATCGACTTTAAGGTCGGCCCCGACGGCGCACTCCAGAACGCTAGCACCGCAATGCAGGAGACGGGCCTCGATCTTTCCAAGAATGCAGCCTTCGACATGGGTTACCAGGGCATTGCCGGTGGCACGGACAAAATTAAGCTCAAGACAAGCGGAAACGTCGCCCGCGTCACGCGCGACATCTTCCGCGTAACCGGCGAAGGCGATCAGGTTGCAACGATCACCTGGACGGTCGAGCCCGGTGCGCACACGGCATAAGGCCGTCGCCCTGGCCGCCGCCGTCAGCATCCTAGCATTTGAGCCAGCCATGGCCTTTGCCCAGCAAGAACAGGCACAGGCCGCCACGCAAGTGACGGTCGACCTCTCGGAGCTCGACCGTGGCGACCGCGAGGAACCGTTGGCGCAGACAGGCGACAGACGATGGCTCTTGGCAGCAGGCGCCACAGCAGCAGGCGCGGGGACCGCCGGCCTCGGTCTGCACATCAAACGCAGCCAGAAACAAAACACGGACAGGCCGCACTAAATTAGCTAAGGAGACCCCATGGCATCGAAGAACCTTTTGCCCGTCGTCGCACTCTGCGGCGCGCTCGCAACCGGAACGCCTGTCGCCGCCTGGGCGACTCCCGTCATGGCGGACTTCTTACCGGCAGCCCTAAGCTCCGCACCAAATCCGTCGAGCGCCATTGCGTGCAAGCGTTTTTCGTTCGCACAGGCTGCAATCTCAACCTCGGGATGCCTTCGCCGTAATACGGACGGCTCGATAGTCGTGGATATCAATCGTTCGAACAAGGCAAACGGCTCCCAGGCGGGGTGCGCCGTCTGCACGTGGCGCTCGGTTGTGCTCGATGCAGATGGCGATCCATGCAATTTAGAGCTGCGCATCGACATCGCTTCGGTCGATGACTCGGCGAACGGAGCGAAGGTCGCCTTCGACGGTGCGTTTTTCGAGAAAGGAGGTGGTATATGTCTGGGCTGCGCCGCCGCGAATGCAGACGACACGCAGCCCACCCTCTCATTCACGGCATCGTTGCGGCTGACCAAAGCCGGCACCGATGCCATCGCGGCGGGAGAAGCGTCCCTGCTGTTCTACGCCGTCAGCACCAAAGACACAGATGCTCATTTCGAGAAGCCAGCCGGATCACTCAGCCTTACACGAGGGATAGAAGCAGGCCCTATTGAAATCGATGCCCACGCGCAAAGCAGGCAACGCATTCTTGCCGACCCGGCGCTTCTCGAAATGGAGTGGAACGGATCCGGAGCCATCGGAATTCTCCCCTCCGCGCTTGACGCCAAGACGCTCTCCTCAAACGACGAACCCATCAACGCAACCATACAAGAAGAGAGCGCGGACAAGGAAGCGGGTGCGGGCGACACGCCGTCGCCGACAAACAGCGTCCCAGCTTCTTTCGAAGCACCGAATGAGCCCGCTACCGATCAAAACGATCCCGAGCTCGCGGACAGTCTGGGGCTTGCTGATCCTCAAGAGATCGATGAAGGTAACTGCTGCGTGCTTGCCGCGCTCGACCACACGGAGGTCATCGACGCTGCGAACATCGAAGTTGCCGCCGCCAATCAGCCCGTCCGCAAGTCGGCCATCATCGCATTTCCTGAATCCATCGAAGTCGTCTTTTTGCCATCGGGCGAGGTCGTGGCCCCAACACTGCTCACCTTGTTGGGCGCCAAGAATACTCGAAACGAAATTAAAAAGGTCACGGTTGTCGACCCTGCAACCACCGCTAAACTGCGCCTATACGCCGTTGCCCCAGACGGAGGCAAGACCTTGGAATTCGATGGCGACACACTCCTAGCCTGGCGACGTCTGGACATTATGCAAGACGTCTCGTATCAGATCGAACTCGAAGGGTTTGATCGTGCCCGCGATGCCAATATCATCGCCGCGGCTATTGAATCCCCACAGCGGCTTATGACACTGCGCTTTGACTACTATCCCTATGTCCCGACAACCACCTGAGGCTTAAATACTGCGCATCATTCCTAATACCACTTATATAACGTATTAGATGAGTCGCGATGTGCCTCGCATTCCATTCTGCTACGATTGCCACGTTGGCATCAATACAGGAGGGCTCATGCCGGGCTTGGGAACAATCATCAACGTTGTCCTTTTAGTTGCGGGCGGTCTTTTGGGATTAGCGGGCGGTCGCTTTATCACACCGCGTATCCAAGACACGCTCATGAAAGCGTCGGGGCTGTGCGTCCTGTTTATCGGCCTTGGCGGCACCATGCAAAAGATGCTCCTTATCGATGGGAAGGCGCTGGCGACCACTGGTACCACCATGCTCATTGTCTCGTTCGCCCTCGGCTCGCTCATCGGCGAGGCCGTCAACTTGGAGGCCGCCATTGAGAACCTTGGCGAATGGCTCAAGCGCAAAACCGGCAGCGAGGGCGATAACGAGTTCACCAACGCTTTTGTCTCGACTTCACTCACCGTGTGTATCGGCGCCATGGCCATTGTGGGATCGATCCAGGACGGCCTGCTCGGCGACTGGTCAACGCTTGCCCTCAAAGGCGCACTGGACTGCATCATCGTCTGCACCATGACGGCCTCACTTGGCCGCGGCTGCATCTTTTCCGCCCTGCCCGTCGCCGTGTTCCAGGGGACGATCACGCTGTTTGCCGGTGCACTCTCCCCCATCATGACCACGGCAGCCCTCGACAGCCTTTCGCTCGTAGGCTCCATGCTCATCTTCTGCGTCGGCGTCAACCTCATCCGTCCTCAGACCTTCCGCACTGCCAATATGCTTCCCTCCGTCATCATCGCCGTCATCTACGCCCTCCTGTTCTAAATCTATCTACGCAGCGGTATCTCGAACATCTGTTTGATGCTGTGCTATGATATGAGGTCACCGTAGCTGCGTTCGAGAGGAGGAGCGGTGGCCGACCAGGACATCAAGATGCTCATCGAGCGCATTATGGCCGAGGCCCGGACCCATCAGTCCGCCCGCTTCTCAAACAAAATCTACGCAGACGAGCCGATTCTCAAGACCGGCCGACAGATGCAGAACTTCCTCCCCGACCAATACCGCAAGATGCGTGAGATATCGCGTTGGCAAGAAGACCCAAAGGGCGGCGCGGGCCGTTGGCTTTCGGAAGCCGAGCTTTTCTACCGCCAAGGCCTGCTGATGGCCGACTTTGAGGACGACTGTCCCTACAACGGCACCTTTAAGTCGTACTTTCCCACCTACAACGCCATGAGCGACCGGCAGCTGCGCGGCTACTTTACCTGGCGCGCCCAAGTGCGCCGCGGGAATATTGAGGAGACATCGACCTCGTTTGCCTTTCTGTATCTCTATGAGTTGATTTGCGGCATTGGCGTAGATGACCCGCTCGATGGTTTTAACAAGATCAAGGCTTTTTGGGATGTCTATCGCGCCTTCGAGCCCGGCATCGACAGGTTTGCGCGCGTGTGGCTGCAGGACTACGCCGTGTTCCACAGGCTCGACCCCAAGCTGCTTCGTGACTCTAAAACCGTCATGTTCGATAACGCCCTTATCGAGCTGCGGCGCGCGGCACGAGACCTTGTACCAGCACCGGCACCGTCCGGCCAGCCCCCCAAGCGTCGCAAAACCTCCGAGCCCACGCTCCCCCTTCCGCCCGATGAGGTGCGCGAGGAGCGACTCATGGCCGCTATCAATGCCCTCTCCACGTATAACCTAAGTAACTCGCTGCTCGACCGCAGCCACCACCGCGATCTGCGCCACGTGGCGTGCGCCGTGTATGTCCGCATGGCGCGCTACTATGACACGCACCGAAAGACCGGCATCGTGGCGAGTTTATTTGGGGAGGAGACGGCCATGCCCTACACCATGTTTGCCTCGGCCGTATTCTTTGCGCCCGAGCGCCACGAGGACTGCGAATATCGCCTAGATCCTATCCATATCTACCGTTGCCAAAACGGCTTTTGGGAATGCATGCGTATCCACGGTAGTAGGCAAAAGAGCAGCAAGCTCGGTGAAATGATGCGCGCCTGCGACCAACGCCTGCGCCTGGCGCTGGACCCCGCCCATCCCCTTAAGGAAGAAAAGGTCCCCAAATATCTGGCCAAGATTATCGATGACGAGATTGTGGCATGGCTTTCATGGGACGCCGCACACCAGCCCGTCAAGATCGATATCGATCTGAGTCAGCTGGGGCACATTCGGAGCGCCGCCGCGCAAACGCGCGAGGCGCTTTTGATCGACGAGGAGCGCGAGGACGGTATGCTCGCAGAGGTCGATACGGCAGGCTCCGAACGGTCGAAAGCCGAGCCCGTGGCAGACGCGACGGTCGAGGCGGTCGCGGCACCCATTCGGCAGGACGAGGCCGACGAGCCAACCATTTCCACCGAACAGTTTGGTGTTGTGGCGCCGCTTCTTGTGCCGACGCCCGCGTTCACAGCTGCTGCGCCCGTTGACGCCACGAACGAACTCGCGCCTGCTGCAGACGCCTATCTCCGCGCGCTGCTCGAGCACAATGCAGTAAAGGCGGAATCGGCGGTAGCGCAATCGGAGCAGAGCGAGGACATGCTCGTCGATACCATCAACGAGGCGCTCTTTGATCTGGTGGGCGACACCGTAATTGAATTTAGCGCGGCAGGACCGCAGATTATTGAGGACTACGAAGCAGACGTGAGAGGATACCTAGACCATGAGTGATACCGCATCCGCAGCACCCCGCGTGCCCAAGCGCGTCGCCGCCGTCATTCTCAACTCGCTCAAGGGCGGCGTGGTCCCGCGCATCGGCCTTCCCTACATCACCGTAGGACGTGAGGTCGAGATCCGCGCCCTGCTCACCGATCTGAGCCTCATCGCCGACGGTGGCGCGAGCTTCCGCTTTCTGGTCGGTCGCTACGGCGCCGGCAAGAGCTTTTTACTCCAAACCATCCGCACGCACGCCATGGGCGAGGGGTTCGTCGTCGCCGATGCCGATCTATCCCCTGAGCGCCGTCTCCAGGGCGGTCAGGGACAGGGCCTTGCCACCTACCGCGAGCTCATCCGCAATATATCGACTAAAACGCGCCCCGAGGGCGGTGCGCTCAACCTTATCCTGGATCGTTGGGTCGCCTCGTGTGCCGACGTCGACGAGTCGGTCGTCAATGCCCAACTAGCCCCGCTCGAGGAGATGGTCCACGGCTTCGACTTCACCCGCATGCTCCGCCGCTATCGCGCGGCCGTATCCGAGGGCGACGAAGAGGCCATGAGCCGCGTGACCAAATGGATCCGCGGCGAATACCGCACCAAGAGCGAGGCTCGCGCCGAGCTGGGCTCCTCAACCATCATCAGCGATGACGACTGGTACGACTACGTCAAACTCATCGCGCGTTTTTTGGTTTGCAGCGGCTACAAAGGCATGCTGGTGCTCATTGACGAGCTCGTGAATCTGTATAAGATTCCCAACGCCATCACGCGCCAGTACAACTACGAGAAAATCCTGACCATGTACAACGACACACTTCAGGGCAAGGCGCAGTACCTGGGCATGATCATGGGTGGCACGCCGACCTCCATCGAGGACCGCCGCCGCGGTGTGTTTTCCTACGAGGCCCTACGCAGCCGACTCGCCCAGGGCCGCTTTGCACGCGAGGACCTTAAGGACATGCTCGCGCCCATCATCCGCCTGCAGCCACTCACCTATGAGGAGCTGCTGGTGCTCATCGAAAAACTCATGCAGATCCATGCCGGCTACTTTGGCTGGACGCCCACGCTTACCGAGAACGACCTGGTGGACTTCCTCAAGATTGAGTTCGGTCGCGTGGGAGCCGATACGCACCTGACGCCGCGTGAAGTCATTCGTGACTTTATCGAGTTGCTCGATATCCTGTGTCAGAACCCCGACGCTAGCGTAGCCGAGTTGCTGCAAAGCGTCGGTGGCGACGCGCTGGCGCCGACAGCCGCAACAGACAACACCGGCACCGCAGGCGGCGACCGCAACTTCGCCGAGTTCACCATCTAACCTGCCAAAAAGGGACAGGTTTATTTTGGTAGGTTTTATCTGGGCAAATGCCGATATTGCAATTCGACGACCCATTGCCCGTTGCGTTTGATAACCCGTTGTTGAAAGGAGGCCCCGTGAACGCCTTTGACCGCTACGCCCCGTTTATCCAAGACTTCATCTACTCCCACGATTGGGAGAGCCTGCGCTCTATCCAGGTTGCGGCGGCAGACGCCATCTTTAACACGCAAGACAATGTCCTCCTAACGGCATCCACCGCTTCTGGCAAAACCGAGGCAGCCTTCTTTCCCATCCTGACCGAGTTTTGGGAAAACCCGCCCACAAGCGTAGGCGCCCTCTACATTGGTCCCCTCAAAGCACTCATCAATGATCAGTTCGTCCGCCTCAACGACCTCTGCGAAGAGGCCGATATCCCCGTCTGGCACTGGCATGGCGACGTCTCGCAGTCGCACAAGGCAAAGCTCATTAAAAAGCCGAGCGGCATCTTGCAGATTACGCCCGAATCGCTCGAGGCGCTCCTGATCCATAAGCACATGGCGATCCCGCGCATGTTTTGCGACCTGCGCTATGTGGTCATCGACGAGGTTCACTCGCTTATGCGTGGCGACCGCGGCGGGCAGACGCTCTGCCTTATCGAGCGCCTCTCGCGCATGGCAGGTGTGCAGCCCCGACGCATTGGCCTTTCGGCTACCATCGGCGACCCCGAGCGCACGGGCGCCTTTCTCTCGCAGGGAACGGGACGCAGCTGCGTTATTCCCCGTTTTGAGGAACCGCGTCGCGTGTGGCGCATCTCCATGGAGCACTTCTACAACTCGGGCCCCCAGGCGCAGCAGCGAGGATTCGAGAGTGCTGGTCCCCAAGAGGCCGAGGTGCTTGCGTGCGAGCGCATCGAGGCGGCAACGTCCACGGCACTGCCCGCCGGCACCCAAGACAGACGTCACAGCGGACAGCTCACGCAGGAGGAGCGCCGTCAGCGTCGCGAACAGGCACGGGGCAAGGTTACCTCTAGGGATCGTCGCACTTCCTCGGCCCCCGAGGGCGAAGTCGATATCCCGCGGGCGACCGAGCAGGCGCTTCTCAACCCCACCGACACCGCGCCCGAAAACGCCGACCCCGGCATGGGCTACATCTTTGAACATACGCGCGGCCGCAAGTGCCTGGTCTTTGCCAACTCGCGCGAGGAGGCAGAGGCCGTATGCTCCATGCTGCGCAGCTACTGCGAGAGCCGACACGAGCCCGACCGCTTTCTCATCCACCACGGCAATCTTTCGGCATCGCTGCGCGAGACCGCCGAGGAGCTGATGCGTGACGAGGAGCAGGCACAGACAACCGTCACCACCTCCACACTGGAGCTCGGCATCGATATCGGTCGCCTGGAGCGCGCATTCCAGATCGATGCACCGTTTACCGTCAGCTCCTTTTTGCAGCGCATGGGCCGCACAGGACGCCGCGATCTTCCACCCGAGATGTGGTTTGTCATGCGCGAGGAAGAGCCCGAGCCGCGCACGATGATGCCCGAGACCATTCCGTGGAAGCTCCTGCAGGGCATCGCGCTCGTACAACTCTATCGTGAGGAAAAGTGGGTCGAGCCACCCGAGCTCGATCGACTCCCCTATAGTCTGCTCTATCACCAGACCATGTCGACACTTGCCAGCACCGGTGAGCTCACGCCGGCAGAACTTGCCCAGCGTGTGCTCACGCTCAGCTATTTTCACCGCATCTCGGCCGATGACTATCGCGTCTTGCTCCGTCACCTCATTACCATCGACCATATTCAGATCACCGAGGGCGGCGGGCTCATCGTGGGTCTCGCAGGCGAGCGCATCATTAACAACTTTAAGTTCTACGCCGTGTTTCAGGAAAACGAGGAGTTCACCGTTCGCAGCGAGTCGGCCGAATTGGGCACGATCGTCAATCCGCCACCGCCCGGTGAGCGCATCGCCATCGCCGGACACTGCTGGATTGTCGAGGAAGTGGACTGGAAGCGTCATACCGTCTTTGCCACACAGGTCAAAGGTCGCGTGCCGGCCTACTTTGGCGACTGCCCCGGCGACATTAATACACACGTACTCGAGCGTATGCGCAAAGCGCTTAACGAGCACGCGGCATATCCGTACCTCATGGGTAACGCGAGAGCCCGCTTGGCGCAGGCTCGTCATACGGCCGAGATTTCGGGCGCAGGAACCAAGCCGCTCATCAACCTGGGCGGCGATACCTGGGTGCTCTTCCCCTGGCTGGGCAGCTACGCCTTTTTGGCGCTCGAGCGCATGCTCAAGATTAAATGTGCCGCTGAGCTGGGCCTTCGCGGACTCGACCCGTCGCGACCGTACTATATGCAGTTTAAGATGAAGGCCGACGAGGAGACGTTCTTTGAGGTGCTCGCCGCCGAGGCCGAGAAGGACTTCGATCCCATTGAGCTCGTCTATCCCGGCGAGGTGCCTTACTTTGATCGTTACGACGAATTTGTTCCTGAGGAACTCGTGCGCAAGGGCTTTGCCGAAGGCGTACTCGATATCGAGGGCATGAAGCAGCGCATCCGCAGCTGGACCAGCTAATTTGGGACGGGGCTCTTTTAGCTATCCCTGCCGTTAATCAGCCAAACCGTTCGCGTTACCTGCCGGGGTAGCTAAAAAGCCCAAAAAGACTGGTCGAAAGAGGCCCGCCCCGAATAGGCTAGTCGCGGAAGGCCGTGCCGAAGAAGTCGGCATCGAAGGGCACGGCTTCGGCAAAGGTGTAGTCACCGTCGCTGGCAATGAGCAGGTAGTTCTCTTCGCCGCCAAATTCCGCGTCGCCGCAGGGAACCACCCAAACATGCGCAAACACCTCGAGCGCCGTGGCAACGCAATCGCGCAGGAACGTCACATCGCTCCCCTCGTTTGCACTCACGATATTGGCAGCATAGATACCGCCGGGGTTCAGGCTGCCCCGCACCAAACGCAGCGCCTCAATCGTCGCCAGCTCGCGCACGGGTTCGGCACCGCCAAAGCAATCGCTCACGACGACATCGTAGCGACGATGCCCCACGCTCGTCACGCCCAGATACGAGCGAGCCTCGGCGGTAATCACCCGCAAGCGGTCTCCCACCGTGCGCTCCAGCTCGTCCAGATAGAACCAACGACGTGCTAGACGCGTAATCTCGGCGTCGTACTCAATGACGTCCATGCGCAAGTTCTCGTGCGACATCAGCGCAAACTTGGGATAGGCAAACCCGCCGCCGCCCAGCATAAGCATGCGGTCGATGCCATGACTACAAGCATCGCGCATGGCATCCTCGGCCTCAAACACATCGTCAAACGCACGATAGTACGCAAAGACGGGCTCTGCCCAACGCTCGCCAACATAGGTCGCGCTTTGGTACACGCCGCCTTGCACCAACACGCGGACTTCGTCGCCGTTCTCATCGTGCACGCGCTTCACGCGCGCCAGCCCATTGCGGGTCCTCGCGACCTGCAGACGGGCAGCGCGAACAGCAACGGCGGCCGCACCGAGCGCCGCGGCTCCCAGGGCAACGCCGGCAACGACACCGGCAGAAACACTCGGCTTGTTCATCTAGAGCTCCTTTTGCAGATAGAGTCCATGATCATAAAAACCCAAATGGCGATAGTACTCACGCGTGCCAATCGCGCTAATCACGTTGATGCGCGCATAGCCCGCATCCCGAGCAATTTCGCACGCGCGCTCCACCAGCGAGCGCCCCAATCCATGATGCTGAGCCGCCTGGCCTTGATCGCCCACGCGCGCGGCCATACCATACACGTGCACCTCACGAATCATCGCCTCGTCCGGCGTCGTCGGCAACTCGTCCGCATGCGCGGCAACAAATGCGCGGTCGGGCAGCGATAAGCGCAAAAAGCCCGCGATCTTGCCCTGCGGCGTTACCCACTGCAAAAAGCGCTCATGCGTCACCGGCGTCTCGTACGCCACCTCCTCGTTAAGGGTCAACTCGCCCAGGTCGGCGCCCGCCGTGCTGATCTCGCGATAGCGAATCTCGCGCACCTTGGCGCCCTTGCCCTGCGCCGCCAGGCGATTCTCGACCAGCTGGCGAAGGTTAGGCTTCTTGTTGCCCACCATAATGTCGTCGGAACTAAAGTCGCGAATCATACGGCTAATGCGGCAGAACGCCGGTGTCACCACGATGTCATCGGCCAACACATCGAGCAGCTCGTCCTCGGTATAGGGGCGCCACTCGCCACGCTCGTAGCATCCCACCAGACGCGAGCCCTCAATGAGCGCACACGGGTAGACCTTGACCTCGTCGGGCATAAAGGCGCCCTCGGTCATAAAGCGCTCGTAGTCGCGCTTGTCCCCCGCGGACGTGGCGCCCAGCAAGTTAAGCATAAAATGTGCGTGGATCTTAAAGCCAAACAGGCGCGCGAGCGAAAACGCCCGATCGATCTGCGCCACCGAAATGCGACGCTCGTTGATATCGAGCAGGTGCTGGTCGAGACTCTGGATGCCCATCTGAATCTTGGTGCAGCCCAGACGGCGGATGAGCGTGAGCGCCTGCGGCGTCACGGCATCGGGGCGCATCTCGATAACGAGCCCCACCACGCGATGCTTCGCCGTCTCGTTGATGCGCTGCTGGCGCTCAAGCTCCTCCATTGTTGCCGTCTGCCACTCGGCAACCCGGCCCCACGGCGTGCCGGGGCCATAGAGCTTTCGCACCGCGCGGTTATAGCCACCCACGGCAGCATCCACACGCCCTTGCTCGCCGGCAACGCCGGCGGCAAGCTCAGCCTCATCGGTCGCAATGCCGGCAGTCCTATAGCGCTCGCGACGCACCGCCACCACCGGCGGCAGGGCATCGGCGGGAGCGTCATCGAGCAGGCGCCCCGCCTCGGCACGGCTGATGCCCGGACGCGCCAACATGGGGTTGGCTGCCACGCCGGCCACGGCATCGTCATTGAGCGCACGGAAAAGCTCCGACACGAACCATGTTTGATACCCTTGCGGATAGTCGCTCCAAGTACCGCCAAGTACGATGAGCTCGATCTTGTCGGTCGCATGCCCCATTTGCGAAAGCGCGGTCAGACGAGCGCTCACCTGCAGATACGGATCAAAGCAGTTTTGCTCCGCACGGGCGCACGCCGGCTCAGCGTGCAGATAGCTCTTGGGCATGCGCAGGTCGTTGGGGCAAAACAGGCAATCGCCCGAGCACGGCCACGGCTTGGTGATGACGGTAATGGTCGCCACGCCCGAGGCCGTTCGGCGCGGCTTCATACGCAGCACCTGCAGCAGTTGACGTTCCAGATCGGAATCGACATTCCACGCAGCCCACCGAGCCGGCTCCTCACGTTTAACCCGCTGGTAGAACGGCAGCAGACGGCGCTTGGCCAAATCGCGTTTGTCGGCACCCTCGCGGCGCGCCTCGGCATGTATCAGTTTGACGAGCGCTTTGTCGTCCACGGTCTCGCCGCGACGCAGAGCCTCGAGTATGTTCAAGATAATCTGTTCCATGCCCCCATTGTAAAGGCAAAGGCGCCGAAGCCGATCTCGGCTTCGGCGCCTTCATCAAACAGCGCGTCTATGCTTACGGGTTTTCGAAAAGCGCCCGTTACTCCGAATCAAACGACACGTCGCCCGAGCCGATCTCAAAACGATACGTGGCGGACTTATCGCCATTGTCGAATTCAGAATTCAATATGGTCTCGCCATCGTAGCCAAGCGGAAGGAAATCACTCTCGAAGTCGCCACTGCCCAGGGTAAGGCTCGCCTTAAAGCCCGTAGAGTTCGGAACCGTTATCTCTACATCGCCCGAGCCCACGGTAACGTCCATCGAGCTCGCGGGGGCCTGATTCAGCTCAAACGTCGCATCGCCCGAACCGACCTCGGTATTCAGGGTATCGGTCACGGCGCCCGTAAACTCGACGTCTCCCGAATTCAACGTTATATCCAGATCATGGCACGCAATGTCCGCGACCGTCAGGTCGCCTGATCCTACATTCGCCGTAATGCCCGCCAGGCTATCCGCAACATCTCGCGGCAGCTCAATGGTAATTGTGCGGTCAATCGCGCGCTTATCATCGTAGTCGAACTGACTGATCTTGAGCGTAGAGCCCTTGACCTCAGCAAGGTTCCGGGTAGCCGCATCAGAAGCAGACGTCCCCTTCGCAACGCGGCCGCTTTCGATAACACGCACCGGGCCGCCGGTGACGTGTTTGACCTCGACCGTGCCCGACGTCACGTCCAAGTCAAGCGATGTGAACGCGTCGGCATCAAACGTTTCGCTCGAAAGTTGTTGAGGCCGAGCGGAATAGTTACCGCTATCCAAGAGATCATCGTCGTCAAACATATCGTCAAAATCAGACAAATTGCCAGATAGAATACCGGTCGTACGCACCATATCGGAATGAGCCAATAGCCGCGAAATGCCAAAGACAAGCCCGATGATGAGCACAAACGCTCCGATGCCAACGCCCAAGCGCACCTTGGATTCATGCGAAAGCTTCATCATTCATCACCCTCTTTGGCAATCGGCTCAGCGGTGGCCGCGGTGGTCACGTCAGCGTCAACCGCAGCGGAAACATTCTGAGCCCTAGCTGCCACCGGCGCCGGACCAACCTGAATATCCCCGCGCGCCCAATCACCATCGAGCGCACGCGCCACCCAGTGATAGATGGGAATCGTAAAGAAGATCAGCGCGGCAAAGGGACCGGCGCCAAACAGGAACATCAGCAAAAAGAACAGCATCCAGCACACAGCCCAATACGGGAACGACTGGAACGGTCCTTTCACCGGAGTCGGATTGACCGCACCGGCGTTCGTCGCTTGCGCCGTCGCGGCGTTAGCCGCCTGCGCGCTCCAGCTTGCAGCCTGCGCCGCCTTAGCCGCGGCATCACTCGCCTGCGTTGCGGCCTCGGTAGCGCGTGCCGCCGCCTCGTGGGTACGGGCTCGCTCCGCCGCCTCGGCCTCGCGCTGGCGGGCGCGGTCCTCATTCTCAAACTCGATATCGTCCTCGATCTCGTCGCTCGGATTGAGCAGCTCGTCCAGACTCACACCATAGAGCTTGGCGAGCGAGATCAGGTTCTCGGTATCGGGCGAGCTCTCCGCGCGCTCCCATTTACTGACCGCCTGGCGCGACAGTCCCAGCTTTCGCGCCAATCCCTCTTGGCTAAAGCCCTTGCTGCGGCGAAGGTCGGCGAGCCGCTGCGCAGTTTCTACATTCATGGTTCCTCCTATGCGATGCCAGCCGTGCCGCCGGACCGTTTTTTCTTAAGGCGCCTTGCACAGTTAAAAATCTATCCGCCACCGCCAAAAGCATGCCACCTATTCTAGTGAGATTTTTGACAACCGACGGTTGCGGGCACATATGAGCTGCGAAAATGCGTCCAAACAAAGCAATGGCCCGCAGCTCGGTTGTCCCCGTTGCGGTGTTAACGGTAGTATGGTCGTACTGTTTATTCCGCACCGCCAACGGAGGGAGTTCCGCGCCGTGAACCGCGATTTCGCCTCATCGCTCATCCAGCTCAACAATACGTTCTATCGCGAGCACTCCGCCTCTTTTTCCGATACGCGCCAGGCCCCGTGGCCTGGCTGGGTGCGCACCATGGACATCGCGCTCGGGCAGCTCGACGTCGCCACGATCGAGCATCCCGTCCGCGTCTTCGATCTCGCCTGCGGCAATATGCGATTCGAGAACTTTGCCGCCGGCGGCACACTTGCCGCCAAAGGCGTCGACGGCACGAGTCCCTCGGCAGACGCCAGCTGCCCGCTTGAGTTCTATGGCGTCGACTCGTGCCAAGACCTGGCCATCGATGCTCATGGCCACGCCCTGCGCATCCCCAACCTGCACTTCCAGGAACTCGACGTGCTCGATGCCCTCATGAAGCTCAACCCCGCCGAGACACCCGACGCGCTTTTCGACGCCCCGCTCGCCGACATCTCGGTCTGCTTTGGCTTTATGCACCACGTGCCGTCGTGCGAGTATCGCGTGCGCGTGCTCGACGCCCTGGTGCGCCAGACGCGCCCGGGCGGTATCATCGCCATCAGCTTTTGGGAGTTTATGAACGACGAGCGTATGGCACGCAAAGCCGTTCGCGCCGAGGCCCGCGCTGAGCTCACCCCGCCGTTTGAGGACTACGATTCCGCGCAGTTCGAAGCCGGCGACCACCTCATTGGATGGCAAAACGACCGCCATGCCTACCGCTATTGCCACCACTTTGACGATCAGCAGATCACCGACCTGGTGCGCGGCGTTCGTACGTTCTACAAGAGTGGCGAGGTTCCCGTACGCGAGCTCGAGCGTTTCCACGCCGACGGTCGCAGCGGCGAGCTCAACCGCTATGTGATCCTCAAGCGCCTGTAGGCATCGGCGACCCGCCGCCGAGTCGCGCCGCAACTTCCGGGCAAACCATGCCCACCTTTTCCAACCCGTTGACGGAACGCGTAGTCATGCGTTCCATGCGTATAACCAAGGAGCCTCATGGGAGCCGTCCACGTTCGCACGCCTAAGAACTTTGTGCTCGAAGAGCGCCTGGAGCGCTACGCCGATGCGATTGAGACGAACCCCGAGGCCTATGCCGGGAATTGGGGCGAAGCCTGCGCGCCAGCCGGCGGCCTGCCCTTTACCCGCCTTCATCTGGATCTAGGCTGCGGCAAAGGCACCTATCTGGTTGAGCGAGCTCGCCGTGAACCCGACACGCTCTTTGTCGGTATGGACCAGGAGCCCATCTGCATCGCCTATGCCGCACAGAAAATCTGCGAGCAGGGGCTGCCCAACGCGCTCGTACTCCCGCGCGGAGCTGCAGCGTTGCCCGCGCTGTTTGCCGCAGGCGAGCTCGATGCCATCACCATCAACTTTCCCACGCCGCAGCCCAAAGCCAAGTACGCCAAAAAGCGGCTCGTCCATGTCGACCATCTGATGCTCTACCGCCCGCTCCTTGCAGCTGGCGCCACCGTCACGCTGCGCACCGACAGTAAACCATTGCGCGACTACGCTCTGGGGCAGTTTGCCGCGGCAGGCTACGACACGCGTTGGGTAAGTGACGACGTCCGCCGCGACCATCCCGAGCATCCCGAGACCGAATATGAGTGCCGTACGCGCGAGATGGGTGCCGTTGTCTACGGCATTTGCGCCACACCCGGCGCACAGCCCGGTGACGATGAGCTCACGGCGGGGCGCATGCAGGAGCAAAGTCTTGCCTGCTACCTGCCCGACGACCTTAATGAGCTCACGTACGTGCCCCTGGGCATGGAAGAGGCCGTCGAGAATTTTAAAAACCGCGCCCGCAAGGGCAAGAAGCGCCTGCCGCAAGAGTCCTAGGGGCTTTTGGCAGTCGCGGCGCCGGTAGCCAAACGCAAATAGGCGCCGACGAACGACCCTCAAACCTAAGTGAGTAGACTTTTTTGCAATAGCCAAGCACAACCCGCATAACGAAAACTAAAACCGCAGGTAGAGCCCTTGCGCAAAAGCCATGTGCTCGCGATATCGCAAAAAGTCTACTCACTTAGCTGGCGACTGCACCAAACGGCTGGGCAGAACGCCCATTTCCTGCATTTTCTTGCCTGCGAACGCATCGATGCGACGCTACGCCATAATAGTTGGCGGACAAACGCGAGAGAAAGCAACCACATGGCACAGACCACAACAGATACCGCCGCCAGCACCGTCTCCGGCGCCGGCGCTGCCAGCTCATTCTCGGGCGGCACGGGAACCGAGGCAGAGTTCGGCTCGCTCGGCGCGCTCTCCCCCACTTGGTGGGAGCCCGAGGATGGCAGCGAGCCCGAACCGTGGCTCACGCCCGATCAGGCCTTCGAGCGCTTCTTTGAATGGACGAGCGACCGCGGCATTGAGCTGTGGGGCCACCAGGAAGAGGCCCTCATGGACCTGGCCGCCGGCGATCACGTCATCTTAGGCACGCCGACCGGCTCGGGTAAGTCACTTGTCGCGCTGGGCATGCTCTTTATGGGCATGGCGCAGGGCAAGCGCTGTTATTACACGGCCCCCATCAAGGCCCTGGTCAGCGAAAAGTTTTTCGACCTGGTGCAGGTGCTCGGCCGCGATAACGTAGGCATGATCACCGGCGACACGCACATCAACACCAAGGCGCCCGTCATCTGCTGCACGGCAGAGATCCTGGCCAACGACGCACTGCGCGAGGGCGAAGATGCCGATGTGGGCTGCGTAGCCATGGACGAGTTCCACTACTTTGCCGACCCCGATCGTGGTTGGGCCTGGCAGGTGCCGCTGCTCACCCTGCCCCACACGCAGTTTATGCTCATGAGCGCCACGCTCGGCGATGTCACCGCGATCGCCGCCTCACTCGAGGAGCACACCAGCGCTGCTTGCGACTTGGTCGTCGATGCCCCGCGCCCTGTTCCGCTGAGCTACGACTATGTAACGACCTCTCTCGAGGGCACGGTCGAGCTCGCCATGCGCCGCGGCGAGGCCCCGCTCTATATCGTGCACTTTAGCCAGGATGCCGCACTTGCAACGGCGCAATCCCTCGCCAATTTTGGCATCGCCAGCAAGAAGCAACGCGAGGCTATTAAGGAAGCCGCCAAAGGCACGAGCTTCTCCACGGCCTTTGGCAAGATTCTTAAGCGCTTGCTCGGATGCGGCGTCGGCGTGCACCATGCCGGCATGCTGCCGCGCTATCGCCTGCTGGTCGAGCGCTTGGCGCAGCAGGGCCTACTGCCCGTCATCTGCGGTACCGATACGCTCGGCGTCGGCATCAACGTACCCATCCACACCGTGGTGCTCACCGCACTCACCAAGTTCGATGGCTACAAGATGCGTCGCCTGCGTGCCCGCGAGTTCCACCAGATTGCCGGTCGCGCCGGCCGCTCGGGCTTCGATACCGAGGGCATGGTGATTGCCGAGGCACCTGAGCACGAGATTGAAAACGCCAAGCTCATGGCAAAGGCGGGCGACGATCCCAAGAAGCTTCGCAAGATTAAAAAGAAGAAGGCGCCCGAGGGCTTTGTCACCTGGAACAAGCAGACCTTTGAGCGCCTGATCGAGACGCAGCCCGAGACACTCAAGCCGCGCCTGCGCATCACGCACTCTATGGTGATTAGCGTAGTCGAGCAGGACGGCGACGCCCGCGCCCGCGTGCACGACCTTATCGAGACAAGCTTGCAGACCCCCGAGGAAAAGGCCAAGCTCGAGGTTCGCGCCGACGAAATCTTCGCCACGCTCATCGATTCCGGCGTCGTCGTGCGTACCGAGGTGCCGCCCGCACCCAACGCCCCGGCCGACGCCACGCCAGACATCGACTATGCGCTGACGGTCGATCTGCCCGAGGACTTCGCGCTCGATCAACCGCTCTCGCCATTTTTGCTTGCCGCGCTGGAGCTGCTCGACCCCGAGAGCGAGACCTATACCATGGATCTCATCAGCATGGTCGAGGCCACACTCGAAGACCCTAAGCAGGTGCTCCGCGCCCAGGAGCGTGCCGCGCGCGACCGCGCTATGGCCGAGATGAAGGCCGACGGCGTCGAATATGAGGAACGCCTAGAGCGCATTCAGGACGTCACGTACGAAAAGCCGCTCGAGGAGCTGCTCGATGCCGCCTTTGACAAGTACTGCCAGGAAGTGCCCTGGGCAAACGACTACCAGCTCTCGCCCAAGAGCGTCCTGCGCGACATGTTGGAGAGCGCGAGCGACTTTAAGGGCTATATCCAAAAGCTCGGAATCGCCCGCTCCGAGGGCATTTTGCTGCGCTACCTGGCAGAGGCCTACCGCTCGCTCGACCGCACCGTACCCATCGAGAAGCGCGACGAGCGCCTGCGCGACATTATCTCGTGGCTGGGCTTTGTGGTGCGCTCGGTGGACTCGAGCCTGGTGGACGAGTGGGAAAACGCCGGCAACCCAGCGGCACTCGACGCTGCGCCGCCGCAAGGCATCGACGAGGTCGTGGCGGACCGCCGCGGCTGCACGCTACTGGTGCGCAACGCCCTCTTCCGCCGCGTGACCCTTGCCGCCCGCGGGCACGTACGCGACCTGGGTGAGCTCGACGACGACTGGGGCATGAGCGAAATCCGTTGGCAAAAAGCGCTCGATGCCTACCATGAGCAGCACGAGGAGATTCTCACCAACGGCGACGCGCGCAGCTCCGCCATGTTCTCGATCGACGAGTCCGACGAGAAGGCGCTCCACGTGTGGCACGTGCACCAGATCTTTGCCGACGAGGACGGCGACCACGACTTTGGCATCATGGGCGATGTCGACCTGGATGCCACGCAAGACGGCGGCGAGGTCATTTTCAAGAACTACCGTGTCGGCTTTATCGAGGATTTGCTCGAGGACTAGCCGTACATACTGGAACGAAATGAAGCGGGGCCGCCGGCAACATCGCCAGCGGCCCCGCTTTTGCGCTATCGACTATGCCCTACTCGGCATCCTCAACCTCATACGAATCCGCCTCGGCCGGCTCATTGCTTGACTCTGGCGCAGCCTCGCGCGCCTCGTCAAACGCTGTCTTCATGGTCTTGTTGCCCCATGTGAGCTTGCGAATGGTAAGCTCATCGGCCTTGTTGTGGGCCAAGCGTAGGTTCTCGGTGCTGCGGCGCAAGTCGTCCTTGGTCTTCTCGAGCTGCTTAATGGCGGCATCGATCTCCTTGATTGCCGACTCGAATTGCTTGCTCGCCAGGTTGTAGTTGCGCGAGAAGCCATCCTTGAACTTCTCCATCTTGGCTTCGAAGTTCGTGACATCGATATTCTGCTGTTTGTACTCCGCCAGTTCCTGCTTATAGCGAAGCGAACCCATAGCGGCGTTGCGCAGCAGCGTAATCATGGGAATGAAAAACTGTGGGCGGATCACGTACATCTTCTCGTAGCGATAGCTCACGTCCACGATTCCTGCGTTATAAAGCTCGCTCTCGGGCTCGAGCAACGTGCAGAGCACCGCGTACTCACAGCCTTTCTGGCGACGATCGTGGTCGAGCTTCTTAAAGAAGTCCTCGTTCTTATGCTTGGTCGCGGTCTCGTCGTTCTCGTTTTTCATCTCGAACATAATCGAAATGATCTCGTTGCCGCTCGCGTCACACTCACGGAAGATAAAGTCGCCCTTGGTGCCCTCGGACGCATCGTTGTCTTTCTCGAAGTACGCGTTGGGAAACGCCGTCATGCGTAGGCGGTTAAACTCGGTCTCGCAGTGCTGCTCGAGCGACTCGCCCACCATCTTGGTGGACAGGCGGACCTTCATGTCCTTAAGGCGCTCAATCTCTTCATCCTTATAGCGAATCAGTTCCTCGTTCGCGCGCTTGGTCTGCGCAAGTTCGAGCTCGTGTGCCGCCTTGGCCTGCTCCTCGCGCGAATCGCGCACCGCCAGCTCGCTCGTCAGCTTGGCACGCGCCTCGTCGCGCTCTCGCTCCGCCGCGGCAACCGCCTCCGACAGGTTCATTTTTGCTGTCAGCTCCTGCTCGCGCAGCTGGGCGCGCAGGCCCTCAGCCTCCTGCTCAGACTGAGCCTTTGCGGCGGAAAACTTCTCCTGCACCTTCGCCTGATAGTCAGCAAATGTGCGTTCAGCCTCGCTGCGAGCAGCATCAAGCGCGCGTTGCGACTCGGCCGCGGCCGCGGCAAGCGCCATCTCCTGGGCCTTGTCCGCCGCGGCAAGCTTGGCCTGCAGCTCGGCAATCTGCGCATCGCGTGCGGCCAGATCGCTTTGAGCAGCGTTACGCACCGCCGACTCGGCAAGCTTGGCTTCGTCATCCTTACGTCCCAGCTGTGCGCGCAAGCTGTCGATTTCGCGCTGGAGCTCGGCGTTCTCCTTTTGAGCATCGGCGCGGGCCTCTACCGCCGCGCGCTGGCTTGCGCTCTCGCGCTCTGCAGCAGCGCCCTCGAGCTTGGCGCGCAGCTCGGCAAGTTCGGCATCGCGCTTGGCGACCTCTTGCGCCAGCTGTTGAGCTGCGGCATTCTTCTGCTCGACAAGCTGGGCGTTACGTTGGGACTCCGCCTTTTGCAAAGCGGCCGCCGAACGCGAGCGCTCAAGCTCCAGCGCCCGCTCGCCCTCGCGCTGGACCGCCTTCACACGCTCATCCAGGTCGTGCGAGAACTCGGTATCGCGCACCTGCTTGACGATATCCGCATAGCCGGACGCATCGACCTTAAAAACTTCGCCGCAATGCGGGCACTTAATCTCGTTCATGGCAGCTCCTCGATGGACGCAAATATCAACCGAATACACTCTACCGCGCCGCACGGACAAAAAAGGCGCCGCCGCCATAATGGCAACAGCGCCAGAACCACCACAAAGGTGCCTGTCCCCTTTGTGGTGGCATGGGTCACTACAGGTCGCGATAGTCGACCAGGCGAAGATCAGGTTGAGACCCGAGCCAAGCGCGCAGCTCAGGGTCGATCAGCGCGTCGACTTCCTTGGTACGATCGGTCGTAAGCGAGCTGTTCTCGAGGATAAACCGATCGAGATAGCCCGGGTGGCACACAAAGACGACCGTCTCGCCGTCGGATATCTCGCGAACCGTCTGCATAATCGAGTCCTTGGGTTCGTAGCCCGGCTCCATCGAATGCATCACCATGCGCAGGTCGGTATCTCCGCAATGCACCACCGCCGTGGGGTCGAAGCTTGCCTTTTGCTCCTTAAGGCCCAGCTCCTGGGCAACCGCCGAGATCGCTCGGTTAAGGTTTTCGCTCATGACGGCATGGGCCTCAAAGTAATCGGGCTCGCGGCCCACAATCTCGACAAAACGGTCGTGCTGTGCGCGGATCTCGATGCAGGCCTCGTCGAAGTCTATCAGCTCCTCACCGCGCTTAAAATGCTCACGGAAGGTACGGCTGCTATGGAACTCGCCGCTCTCGTTGAGCATGCTCGGGATGAGCGCCGGATCGGCGCACGGCTTGCCCAGGCACACGTTGGTATGCTGGCCCACTGCAATATCGGCATCCGCCACGAGCGACCACCCACGCTCGGCCTCGGGCATATTTGGCATAAGGCCCGCCGAGCGCACCAGGCCCTCGTTGACGCTTCGGGCAATCCCCAGGTCAACAGCATACGAATAACCGATATCATCGGCACGAATAAGCAATTGCTTCATAACGACTCCAATCTATGGAAAGGGGCACTTGGAGTGTAGCCAAGTGCCCCAGGTAATTATCCTACCTAAACAGATGTCTTAAGCCTTAGCGGCAGCAACATCTTCCTCGAGCTGATCCTTGCTAAAGCCAAAGAGGTAGGCGATGGCAGCGGCGGCAACAAATGCAGCGCCCGATGCAACGCAACCCCAGACGAGATTAGCCGTTCCGCCAGCAACAAAGCCGGTGACGCCCAGAATATTGGTCGCGCCCAGAACATACGTTGTCACATTGGTGAGGGCTGCGATCAAACCGCCGATAGCACCGCCGGCAACCATGGCGCCCAGGCAGCGAGTGTACTTAAAGCCACAGCCATACAGTGCGGGCTCCGTCACGCCGCCCACGATACCGGAGAGCGAGAAGCCGAGCATGGCGCCCTTCTCGTCGGTCTCCTTAAGGCGCAGGAAGGCACCGAAGGCCATGCCCCACGTAGCGAACTGAGCGATACCGGCCGCGACCATAACGCAAGAGTCGGAGCCCAGGGTGAGCAGCTGCACAATACCAAGGGCAAGCAGGACCTGGTGCATACCGGTCATAACCAGGAACTCCCAAAGTGCGGCAATGACGACGAGGGAGAGGATGGTGACGATGCCGCCGGCGTTACCGAGACCGAACATAAAGTTGCCGACCATGCTGCCCAGGATGGAGCCAATCGGAGCCAAAGCGCACAGCGAAACGGGAATCATGACGGCCATGGTGCCCACGGGTACAAACACCGTAGAGAGCATGTCGGGAACGACCTTCTTCATGAACTTCTCGACGACCATGAGTACCGGCATGGACAGAACCATGGGGAGCACCGTGGAGGAATAGTTGTTCAGCTGGGCCGGCAGCACGCCGTAGACCATGGTGGTCGTTACGCCCGAATCCGCTGCAGCGTTGACCATCGTCATGAACTCAGGAGCAATGAGCACACCGCCGAGCATCATGCCGAGCGGCTGGCTGCAGCCAAGCTGCTTCGCAGCAGCCCAACCCAAATAAACGGGAAGGAAGTAATAACCGGCGTTGTAAATCCAGTTGTAGAAGAAGTTGTAGATGTCGGAATCGGCAGACCAAATGCCGAGCATGCCGTCACCGCAAACCACGGCGATAGTACGGAACATGGCAGCACCCATGATAATGGGGATCGTCATGACCATGGTTTTGGACAGGTAGTTGAGGGTCTTACTGCCCGCAGTCTTGAGCGTCAGCGGCTCCTTGGCGCCGCCATCGAGGTTCTCGTCAATGGAGCCTTCGCCCTTAACTCCCAGCGCAATGGCGGCGTCGTAGACCTTCGGTACGTTCTGACCGATGATGACCTGATATTGGCCGCCAGACCACTGGGCACCCAGTACGCCCTTGATCTTCTTAACTTCATCGTCATTGGGGATGGACTGATCCTTAAGGTTCAGACGCAGACGGGTCATGCAGTGCGTCGCGTTCGTTACATTGGAGGCGCCGCCGATGGCAGCAAGCACGTCCTCGGCAATCTTCTTGTTATCGACAGCCATGTCGAATCCCTTCTCTTCCAACTAAAAGCCCGTGGGGTTTCACAGCGCCAAGACGCACGATTCTGCTCGCGCCTGCGCAGCACGCGATGCCCGTTGGCAAGAGATTTGATTACATGTGATTCCCGGGTGGATCGACATGAAAAAAGCCCCGCGCACAACCGACAGAGACCCAATGGGGGCCTCGACAGAATCGGTAGTGCCTCTCGGAGCTGCGCCGTGAGTAACACCCAACACACGGCGAGTATATGCGGCAGATGCGTTCTCCGTGACTCAGATTGCCGACGAACGGTAGCAAACAGTCCGCGAACGGTCACTACGACGGAAATAAAACGCCAGAGACCCTATTTATTCAAGCTTGCAGGAGCCACGCGATTCACATGCATGATCAGATAGACGAGCTCTTCTTGGGCCAATGGCTCGCCAAAGGCCTCTTGAATCAGAGCGTCGATACGATGGGCGCAGCGCGATGCCGCAGGATATTGCTCCACGAGCACGTCGTAAAGACCGGAATTCTCGGTGTCAATCGGCTCTTTCTTTGCCACGCGATCGAGCAGATAGCGCACATGGGTGGCAAAGCGAGTAAAGGCAAACGACGAGCGATCGACTGTCACGCCCAACTCTTCTTGAATAATCGCAACCGTCATATCGAGGAGATGCTCCTCGTGCTGCTCGGCAAGCACGCGCCGCTCGCTCGGCTTAATCGCCGCATTGATAATCGACATGGCGATACCCGCGGCCTCACTCTGGGGCATGCGAACGGCAAAAGTTTTCTTAATGCCACGAACAGCCAGCTCGCCCAAGCGGTATTCAATGGGATGCAGCTGCTCCAGATCGCGTTTGAGCGGCAACGACACCACCATATGTTCGCGGGCGCGCTTAATAGCAAACTGGATATGATCTGCCAGCGTAATGGGCAGATTAGGACTCAATTCGTACGAAAGCTGTCCGGTCGCAATATCTGCCAGCTGAGCAGAAAACTCAAGCACCTCGGGGTCGACCTCGTCGATGAACGCCAGATACTTTGGATCGATGCCGTAAAAGGTACGCGTAATAACGTCAAGATCGACCTCGTGCGGCATTTCGCCAAAGCCGATACCACGACCCAACGCGATAAGCTGGCGCCCCGCACCATCTTCGCAGATGGCAGCGTTGTGGTTAATGCGCTGGATAGCCCTCATGGAATCACCGTTCCTGCAAACACACGCCGTGTAGACCATCCACACGGCGCGTTCATTCTACCTGCACTTCTAATTACAGTCCAAAAAAGCCAAGGATTTGATCGCGGCTTACGGGCTTGTAGTCATTGGCGTCGAGGCCCACATCGTAGCGGTAAATGGGGCGCTCGCGATCGCGGTTGCGCGCGTTGGTGCGGTCTCCCCTGCTGTGGATATGCCCGTGCAGCATGATGGCGCCACGCGCCTTGCCATTCCAGCTAAGCATGGGGTAGTGGCTCATAACCAGACGATGGCCCTTGGCATAGCCGGGGGCAATCTCCAGATAATCACGCACGTCTTCCCAAATTTGCGGCACGTCGGGATCTTCCCAATCGCCGTCATGGTTACCACGGATGAGCGTCACGTTTTGGCAGGCAATACGCTCGCGCAGGCGCACCGCCTCCGCCAGGGGCAAACGATAGGTAAAGTCACCCAGAATGTAGAGACGGTCATCCACAGCCACGCACTCATTGATGGCATCGATGACCTTGCGATTCATCTCCTCGACCGAATCAAACGGTCGATCCATGTCGTGCAAGATATTCGTATCGCCCAAGTGCAGGTCGGCGGTAAACCACATCATCGTCTATGCCCTCATTTCGCAACGTGTTCAACTCGTGCTAAGTATACAGACGTAGCGATACAGCGGTTATCCAAAGAGCCCGCCGAACAGTCCGCGGCGGCGCTTGTCTTGCTTTTTCGAAGCGTCACTCTGAGTTTTCTTGTCCTGCCGTTTCCTACGGTCCTGTTCCAACTCACCGTCATCGAGTAGCATATCCCACTCAAACGGATCATCTGTCAGATCGAACAGGTCATCGTCATCAAACATGGCAGCCTCCATTGCCGACTAGCGAGCATCCACCACATAGAGCCCAACGCGTACCTGATGCCACGGGCTGCGCTCGGGGGCAACCTGTTGCACGCGGGCCTCAAATACGTCCTCGTGGCCGTAATACATCATCAAGGACAGCGGGCCGACCTCGTTTCCCGGAACATAGCCAAGCTTGGTGTTGCCGTAGTAGATTGCAACCGCCTCGGGGTCATGGGGATTATCGCGCTCGGCGCACAGCGTCAGCTTATCGCCCGCTTTAAGATCGCCTAGGACCAAAGCGCCGTCGGCATATTGAAATCCCGCGATATGAAACGACAGAAGCACACGTAAAGGCTCGTACATGGCAACTCCTCTAACGGCCGGATAAACCAGCGTTTGACCTTATCGAGAAGTCTACGGGCCCGTGCGGACATAAATTCATCCTTATCTGATTCTAATGCACAAACATGCGCACGAATTTGTGTTTCCAGCTTGCGTAGGGCGCATACCGAAACGGCACGTCCAGCCAGGTTGCCTTGTTCACGATGCTCTTCTTGTGGCTAAACGTATCGAAGCTCTCGCGGCCATGGTACTGCCCCATGCCGCTCGCGCCCATGCCGCCAAAGCCCATATGGCTCGTGGCCAGGTGCATGATCGTATCGTTAATGCAGCCGCCGCCAAAGGGCACGTAGCGCACAAAGCGCTGCTGAACCGCACGGTCCTGACTAAAGACGTACAGGGCCAGCGGCGTCGGGCGATTCTCGATGAACGCCTCGACCTCATCCAGGCTCTCAAACGTCAGCACCGGCAAGATGGGGCCGAAAATCTCCTCCTGCATTACGGCGTCATCGGGGGTCACGCCATCCAGAATCGTCGGCTCAATCTTGAGCGACATCTCGCGCGCCGCGCCACCAAGCACAACCTTATCGGGATCGATCAGCCCGCGCACGCGCGCAAAGTGCTTGGCGTTGACGATATGGCCGTAATCCTCGTTGTCGAGCGGATGCTCGCCAAACATACGGCGGACTTCCTCCTTGATAAGGCCCAGCAGCTCGTCGTGCACGCGTCTATCGACCAGCAGGTAGTCGGGCGCCACGCAGGTCTGCCCCACGTTGAGCCATTTTCCAAAGGCGATACGCCGTGCCGCGACCTTCAAGTTTGCCGTTGCATCTACGATGCAGGGACTCTTCCCACCCAGCTCGAGCGTCACGGGCGTAAGGTTTTTACTTGCCCGCTCCATGACGAGTTTGCCGACCGGAACGCTACCGGTAAAGAAAATCTTGTCCCAGCACTCATCGAGCAGCGCTTCGTTCTCGGCGCGCCCGCCCTCGACAACCGTTACCAGGCGCGGATCAAATGCCTCTTCGCAGATTTGCTTGAGCACCGCGCTCGAAGCCGGGGCATAGGCGCTCGGCTTGATGACCACGGTATTGCCCGCGGCAAGGGCGCCGGCAAGCGGCTCGAGCGTCAACAAAAACGGATAGTTCCAAGGAGCCATGATGAGCGTAACGCCATAGGGCACGGCCTGCGTCTTGCACACACTCACGGCGTTGGCGAGGTCACACGGGCGCAGGCGCGGGCGACTCCATCGAGCCACGTGCGCAATCTGATGACGAATCTCGGAAAGCGACGTGCCGATCTCGCACATATATGCCTCGTCGTGCGACTTGCCCAAATCGGTCTTGAGCGCATGGGCAATATTGGCCTCGTGCGCCTGTACCGCATCACGCAAGCTCACGAGCGCGCGACGGCGAGCATCGACATCAAACGTGGCATGCGTCTTAAAATAGGCGCGTTGATCGGCAACGATGCGCGCGATTTCCTCGGTGTTCATGGGCCCTCCTAGTTCTCGCCCTCAAACATACCACCTGCAACGACTTCGTACATATGCTCGAGCTCCAAGCGGTCCATTAGAAGCGGAACGGGGTACAGGGGATTGGCCTCGGCATCGGCATGCGCCGCCATCTGCGGAATGTCGGAGCGGCGAACGCCTGTCACATATTTGGGGATACCCAGGGCAACGTTCATGCGGTCGACCCAATCGATAAAGGCCTCGGCCGCAAGACCGTCCTGCGCGGTAGCCGGCGCAATGTCCGCCATGCGGGCAAGATCGGCGAGCTTGGGGGCGGCGGCGTCACCATAAGCGCGAAGCATATGCGGCAGGATGATGGCGTTGGCCAGGCCATGCGGAATCCCGTATCGTCCGCCCAGGCTGTGTGCAATGGCATGAACGTATCCAACGTAGGAGCGCGTAAACGCAACGCCCGCCTTATACGCTGCAGAAAGCATATTGTGGCGCGCACACATGTTGTCGCCGTGCTCATAGGCCTCGAGCAAATAATCGTGGATGAGCTGTACCGCCTGACGCGCCATCTTGCGCGTATAGGGCGTGGTGCTGCGGCCGATAAAGGCCTCGACGGCATGCGTCAGGGCATCCATACCCGTTTGTCCCGTAATGGAGGCGGGCAGGCCGCGCGTAAACTCGGGGTCGTACACCGCAAAGCGCGGGATAAGCACAAAGTCGTTAATGGGGTACTTGTAGTGCGTCTTGTCATCGGTAATGACCGCTGCAAGTGTGACCTCGCTTCCCGTGCCTGCCGTGGTGGGGACGGCGATGAGCAGCGGCAGGCGACGATGAACGCGCAGCAGGCCACGCATCTTGTTGATGGGCTTGTTTGGCTGTGCGATGCGTGCGCCCACACCCTTAGCACAGTCCATGGCCGAGCCGCCGCCAAAGCCGATAACGGCCTGGCAGGCGTTCTCCCGATACAGGGACGCCGCTTCCTCCACGTTTGAGACCGTAGGGTTTGCCGATGTTTTGGCATAGATCGCAACGCCGATTCCCTTGGACGCGAGCGCCGTCTCGAGCGGTGCCGTAAGCCCCAGACGGGCAATACCGGGATCCGTCACGATAAGAACCCGCTGTATCGAGCGTTTTTGAAGCACCGCGGGGACATCCTCGGCATGCTCCAGAATATGCGGCTCGGTATAGGGCAACACCGGCAATGCGATGCGAAAAACCATCTGATACGTTCGGCACCAGGCGCGACGGGCTAGATGCATAAAGGAAGCTCCTTCATTTGTTGATGGGTCAACATTTGCTCGACCGATTGTACTCATCGGAGGTCTCGGGCGGCCTGCCAATCGTTAATCAATCAACATCTTCACAAGCTCAAAATTTTTTATTAAAAATCATTCCTAATAGGCTTCACATTCGGTTGCATTTATGGATAATAGAACTCGTCAAGACGCGCGTCCGGAGAGGGCCTTTACGGGACCGGACGAGCGCTCCATCGCCATCGATCGAAAGGATCGAATCATGAAATTTGTTTGCCCCGTTTGCGGTTATGTGGAAGAGTTCGACGGCGACCAGCTGCCCGAGGATTTCAAATGCCCCCAGTGCGGCGTTCCCGGTTCTCGTTTCCTGAAGCAGGAGGAGGGCCAGCTCGAGTGGGCTGCCGAGCACGTCGTGGGCGTCGCCAAGATGGAGGGTGTCTCCGAGGATATCGTTGCTGACCTGCGCGCCAACTTTGAAGGCGAGTGCTCCGAGGTCGGTATGTACCTGGCCATGGCTCGCGTCGCTCATCGCGAGGGCTATCCCGAGATCGGCCTGTACTGGGAGAAGGCTGCGCACGAGGAGGCCGAGCATGCCGCCAAGTTCGCTGAGCTCCTGGGCGAGGTCGTGACCGACTCCACCAAGAAGAACCTCGAGATGCGCGTTGAGGCCGAGAACGGCGCCACCGCCGGAAAGACCGATCTTGCCAAGCGCGCCAAGGCCGCTGGCCTCGATGCCATCCACGACACCGTGCACGAGATGGCTCGCGACGAGGCTCGCCACGGCAAGGCTTTCGCCGGCCTGCTCAAGCGCTACTTTGGCTAAGCCAATCGCCTGAGAGATAATCTCTAGCTCGATAAGGCCCGGACCGCATGGTTCGGGCCTTTTTCGTGTCTTGCGAACCAGTTAACGTCCCAAAAATAGGAACACCTTTGACATCGGCTTCGCGTCAAAAACTAAGTGAGTAGACTTTTTGGAACTTGTCGAGCAGACCACCCGTATTGCTTTATAAAACCGCAGGTAGATAGCTTGCCGCAAAACAATCTGGTCGCCATCACGCTAAAAGTCTACTCACTTAGATTAGCAGCCGCCCACGATCGGGCCTTTTTGTATCTAACGGGTATCTTTTTGTCGATTTCTCCCAGTTTTGACCAGTCAACGAACAGCTCAGACCGGAGTAACGCCTCGGCCCCTTGCTCCTCCGAGCTTTTATCGCGATATTCAACATCGAGCAACCTGCATACGGCCTTAACAATCGCGCGAAATCTATCCTCATCGGATATCTGTCCGTGTGTCAGGAGAAATACATCGTAGCCCATTGCCTGAAGCGCCGTCATGCGGTCGGCGTCACGCAAGCCATCCCCCGCTCGCCCGTGCGAGGCCTTCCCCTGACATTCGATGGCCACCTGCCGCTTTCCGTTCGGCGAAGACAACAGTAGGTCGATATATACGCGGGACTTTCCCACAATCGATCGAGCACTTGTGCTTAGCATCACTTCAACATTAAGCTCTATGCCGCAAAAACCTTCGCCTCCCAGGGATCGTGGCAACCCAAGCAACAAATACGTCTCAACCTCAAAAGGCGATGCGGCGCCCAGTGGAACGAGATGCGATACCGCGACAAATCGCTTGCCGTAACGCATCCCACAAACATCTGAACAAAAACGGTCAAGGTCTCCGCCCAAAACCAAAGCGTCGCGCCGCCACAAATTTGAGGCGGCACCGTCCTCGGACGGGCAACGTGCCCAACCAAAGGTTGCCGGAATCGCGCCCGACTCAATTGCACGCGAAAGCTCTGCCTCGAGTGCTGCTGGCAAGGCACAAACCGTAAACAAGCCGCACATCTCCGCCAATACCAAAAGCAGCTGGAGATCCGTCAGATGCCGCGACATGATGAATGCCGTCAGCAAAGGAGATGTGACCAAAAACCCATGTTCCGTTTCCAGCACGGATTCCCTAGGAAGCTCACCAAGGAACAGCCGTTGCCTAACGCTGGCAGGACAAGTCCGCTTATTTCTCGTCCCAACCAATGTATGCAACGGCAAGCCGAGCACGACCGCAGCCGTCGGGTTACGGGCGAGGCCATATCGCTGCCGGTCTTCTTCCGGTCGTGGAAGTGGCGGACACAAAGCGAGAGCTTGAGGAGGCAAACGCCAGTACCTAAAAGCCGATATGTCACAAAGTAGATCCTTCATAGGCACAGGAAAACACGAATTTCAACCCAGACAGTCTCGCATTGGCGCGAACGCACCAAAAATGGCACCGAGCGGACCGCTAAGTTTTCAACAGCCCTCCCCAACTGACCAATAGCTTGCCAAGAACTGGACGAAGCCCTGTTGAAAACCCCTTTTTTTCTCATGGAGAAGCTTTGCGCGGCAAGTGAGTAGACTTTTTGGAGCATCCCGAGCAGGCCGGTCATCCTGCTTTTCAAAACCGCAGGTAGATAGCTTGTTACAAAACTGCCTGGTCGCCAAAGAGCTAAAGGTCTACTCACTTAGGCTAGAGGGCACCCCCATTAGCTGTGATTCCAGGGTGTTTAGCGCATTTGAACTCAAGTCGTCATACTGGACAAGGATTCGAGCCGAGCTTTCAGGGACAGATGCGCCATCGGCACACCAAAAGCAGTCACTGATATCGATAAAAGGGATACTCGAGCGCGTGAGGGCCAGCGTAAAAGAGCTTCCGCCCGCGCCACGCTCCGCAACCACGATGCAGTAAAGACCCGCATCCGCATGTTCGATCGAGACCTCCCCCGCCGGAAACGTCTTCCGTACAAGCGCCGCCAGGCCATCACGCGCCTCGCGAGCACGAACACGCACGCGGTTCACATGTCGCTCGTAATCACCCGATTCCAGCAAGCGCGCTAAAGCGACCTGGTCAACAGAGCTCACCGACGAGGCGTAAAAACCAAGGTCGCGCCCGAACCGCTCCATCAGGTCATCGGGCAGGACCATATACGCCAAACGCAACGCCGAGGAAAGGCTCTTCGAAAACGTGTTGGTGTAGATAACCGACTGAGCGGCATCGATCGACGCGAGCGCGGGAATCGGCTTGCCAGCAAGGCGAAACTCGCAATCGAAGTCATCTTCGATGAGATACCGGTCTGGCCGCTCGGCAGCCCAGCTCAGCAGCGCATAGCGACGCGCGATGCTCGTCACAAGGCCGGTCGGATACTGATGGGACGGCATCAGGTGAAGGACATCTGTTCCGGTTTTCTGCAAAGCGCTCAAGTCCACGCCCTCACCATCCAGCGGGATATGGCGAACTTCGCAACCCATAGCCTGATAGATGCGTGTCAGACGCAAATAACCCGGATCCTCGACGGCATACACCTTGTCCGCGCCAAGCAACTGAACCAACATGGTATCGAGCAGCTGGGCGCCCGCACCGATAACAATGTTGTCGGGATTAACATTCATGCCCCGTGTCCCGCGCAGATGGCGAGCGATTGCGCGTCGTAGCCGAGCGGTGCCCTGCGCTGGTGCGGGCGAAAAGATCTCGCGTTCGTCTTCGGATGTCAGCGTTGCCCGTAGCGCGCCTTGCCAAAGCCTAGCCGCCTCCAAAGCGGAAGGAGAAAGCGCATCGAATCGCTCGATCTGTCCATCGGCGTCATGCGCCCCGGGGTCCATAGAGACAGTATCCCGGTCGATATCCTCTGTAACCAAAGCCAAAACCGGTGCATCCGGAAGCTCGCACGCATAGTAGCCGCGACGCGGCTTTGAGCGAATATAACCCTCGGCAAGCAGCTGACTATATGCATTCTCGATGGTAATGACACTGATTCCCAGATGACTGGCAAAGGCGCGCTTAGACGGCAGATGCTCCCCCGCCGCAATGCGTCCAGCAACGATATCATCTCGAATTTGCTGGTAAACATACTCATAGAGCGACGCTTCGCCGCGTTGTTCCAAATTGTAGTCAAGCATGAGTCTATCATCTGACCTTATCGAGTCATTCAATCTGGTATTAGTCTGACCTTGTTATTATCTCGAAAACTGAGTATTTCGCCATACCCAGCTCCCCGATAGGATATTCCGTCAAGCAATGCACATGCCAATCAAGGGAGCGACCATGGCAGAACAGACCAGCAAGGCCGATCGCGTCAAACTCAACCGCGAGCTCGCGCAGATGCTCAAGGGCGGCGTCATCATGGACGTTACCACGCCCGAGCAGGCCCGCATCGCCGAGAAGACAGGCGCCTGCGCCGTCATGGCTCTCGAGCGCATCCCGGCCGACATCCGCGCCGCCGGCGGCGTGTCGCGCATGAGTGACCCCAAGATGATCGAGGGCATTCAGGAGGCCGTCTCCATCCCCGTCATGGCAAAGTGCCGCATCGGTCACATCGTCGAGGCGCAGGTCCTTCAGGCCATCGAGATCGATTACATCGATGAGTCCGAGGTTCTCTCCCCCGCCGACGATGTCTACCACATCGACAAGGCCCAGTTTGACGTGCCGTTTGTCTGCGGCGCCCGCGATCTGGGCGAGGCGCTGCGCCGTGTTGCCGAGGGCGCCACGATGATTCGCACCAAGGGCGAGCCGGGCACGGGCGACGTGGTCCAGGCCGTGCGCCACATGCGCAAGATCCAAAAGCAGATCCGTGACGTTGTCGCCCTGCGTGACGATGAGCTCTTTGAGGCAGCCAAGCAACTGCAGGTTCCGGTCGAGCTGGTGCGCGATATCCATGCCACGGGTAAGCTTCCCGTGGTGAACTTTGCTGCTGGCGGTGTAGCAACCCCTGCCGACGCCGCGCTGATGATGCAGTTGGGCGCCGAAGGCGTCTTTGTCGGCTCGGGCATCTTTAAGAGCGGCGACCCGGCCAAGCGCGCCGCCGCCATCGTCAAGGCCGTGGCCAACTTCACCGACGCCAGGCTCATCGCTGAGCTTTCGGAGGATCTAGGCGAGGCCATGGTCGGCATCAACGCCGACGAGATCGAGATCATCATGGAGGAACGCGGACGCTAGTCCGGTAGAAAGGATCGCACATGAGCGATTACGCAGACCAGACGGTCGCCGTGCTGGCGGTCCAAGGTGCTTTTGTCGAGCACGAGGCAAGGCTGTCCGAGCTGGGCGCACGTTGTATTGAACTGAGGCAGGCGGCTGATTTGAAGCAGGACTTTGACCGTCTGGTCCTCCCCGGCGGCGAGTCGACTGTTCAAGGCAAACTCCTTGCTGAGCTTGGGATGCTCGAGGACCTTCGCGCTCGCATTGCGGACGGCATGCCCGTCCTGGGCACCTGCGCCGGCTTGATTCTCTTGGCACGCGATCTTGCCACCCACGACGATAAGGGCACGCCGCGTTTGGCAACCATGGATGTACTTGTCGAGCGCAATGCCTACGGCAGGCAGCTCGGCAGCTTTCGAACCAAGGGGCAGGTAGCCGGCATCGACGCTGAAGTGCCGCTGACGTTTATCCGCGCGCCCCGCATCGTCGAGGTCCACGGCGACGCCAGGGCCTTAGCGAAAGTCGATGGGCGCATCGTCGCCGCCCGCCAGGGCAACCAGCTCGGCGTCACCTTCCATCCCGAACTCGACGACGACACCCACCTCCACGAACTGTTCCTACAAATGTAGGCGGAGTAGAAACGAGCGTGGATTTTCAGACACACAACAAATGAGAGTGGATAATCTCCCACTTTGAGTTTGAATACAGGCTCAAACCGGGAGATTATCCACTCTCATGCTATGTAGTCGTTGGGGACGTTCTTAAACAACTAGTCAAACAAGAACGTCCAGCAACCACAAGGAGTGTCCCCAAGTGCCAGCAGAAAAGGAACGTCCCCAAGTGCCGGAAATAAGCTACCCAACAGATCATTTTGGCAACAGCAATTACGCTGATGTTTCGGAAACGCCAGCGAGCGCCGCCCAGGGCGAACAAGTTGGCATGAAAAAGGCAAGGCATAGACCTTCTGGTCATGCCTTGCCTTTTGAATGACAAATTGTCGCCCTGGGTGGCGCGTAGCGTCAACTAGTTACGCGGTTCGTAGAACCGCGTAACCCCTAAAAGCGGTTGCCGCGGAAGCCGCCGCCGTTGCGGCCGCCACGATCGCCACCGCGACCGCCGCGGTCGTTACCACGGTTGCCGCCGAAGCCGCCACGGTTGCCACCGCGGTCGCCATAGCCACCACGGTTGCCGCCAAAGCCGCCGCGACCGCCACGGTCGCCGCCACGGCCGCCACGATCGCCACCGCGACCGCCACGGTCGCCACCGCGGCCACCGCGATCGCCAAAGCCGCCGCGGCCGCCACGGTCACCGCCACGGCCACCACGATCGTCACGGCCGCCGCGAGGACCGCGGTCCTCATCCAGGCCCATGGCGACGAGCGGAGCGATAACCTTATCGAGAGCGGCCATCAGCTCGGTGGCCTCCCCGTAAGAAAGCTCGGGCAGGAGCTTCTCCTTCTTATTGGCAAGCTCGACCAGGCCTTCAGCGGCATCCTCGGCAGCGAAGACAACGATCTTGCGCATATCGCCCTCGGCGTCGTCGATGCGGCCGACCAGATCGGCAGCCTCGGCCTCGGCCATCAGGCCATCGAGCTCGCGAAGGCGCATGCCCAGCAGATCGGACATTTCCTTCTGCTCCATCTTGGGCTTGAGGTCAAGAAGCTTGATAGCGCGCTCGATGTTCGCCATGCGCTCGGCCTTGGCCTCCTCCTCCTTGGAAATAGCAAAGCGACGGCTACGCAGCAGGCGGGCGGCCTTCTGCATCTTGTCCATCAGCTCTTCGTCATCGTAATCAGCGGCGGCCTCGACAACCTCGGCCTCCTCCTCGGCGGAAACCTCGTCAGCAGCCTCAACCTCGGCAGCTTCGGTCTCCACGGTCTCGACTGCCTCAACCTCGGCAGCCATGGTCTCGTTCTCGGTCTCGTTCATGATCTCTTCGTTCTCGGACATGAGACTCCTTCTTGGCCCTCTCGGGCATCATCGCCCCATTCGCGGGGCCCGTCGCGCACTCTTTGCGCTTTAAACATTCATGCCTCTCGGCAAAACGTCCATTAGTTTATGGTGTCGCCATCCAATCTAGCTGCAGAATCTATGTGCACACATTAATGCGACATGTCGCGGTATCATGGCCCGAACCAAACGCATCCACCTTAAGGAGCCCGCCATGATTAAGCCCATCATGAAATCCGAGTTCTTTTTGCGCCTGCCTTCCGAAGACGCGGGGCCCGACGACGCCGCGACCGGGCAGGATCTTCTGGACACGCTGCACGAACACGAGCACGAGTGCGTGGGCCTTGCCGCCAACATGATCGGCGTACGCAAGCGCATCATCTGCGTAAAGGACGACAACAGGGCGCTGCTCATGTACAACCCTCAAATTCTTGAGAAGGTCAACGCCTACCAGACGAGTGAAGGATGTCTTTCGCTCGTCGGCGAGCGTCCCTGCACTCGTTATCGCCGCATTAAGGTGGAATATCTGGACGAGAGCTTTGTCCACCGCATCAAAAACTTCTCAGGCTACACCGCCGAGATCATCCAACACGAAATCGACCACTGCCAAGGAATCGTTATATAGTTCCGCCAATTCAAGAAGGCTCCCTGCAGCCAAGCAACTGCAGGGAGCTTTTCATAGTGCGGAACTTCTATCCCACTAGCTCTGGCGGTAGTGATCGAAGAAGTCGGCGAGGTCCTCGAGCGACTCCTTTAGTACTTCCATGCGCGGCAGGTACACGATGCGGAAGTGGTCGGGCTCGGCCCAGTTAAAGCCGCCGCCGCGCGTGATCAGGATCTTTTTCTCGTGCAGCAGGTCAAGGGCAAACTGCTCGTCATCGGTGATGTTGAACTTCTTAACATCCATCTTGGGGAAGATGTAGAACGCCGCACGCGGCTTGACCACCGAGATGCCATCAATCTTGTTGAGCGCCTCATACACAAAGTTGCGCTGCTCGTAGACACGGCCGCCGGGACGGATGTAGTCGTTGACGGACTGATGTCCACCGAGTGCCGTCTGAACGATCGATTGAGCCGGCACGTTGGAGCACAGGCGCATGTTGGAGAGCATGTTGATGCCCATGATGAAGTCGCTCATGCAGCGCTGGTTGCCCGAAAGCACCATCCAACCGATGCGATAGCCTGCAATCATGTGCGACTTGGACAGGCCGCTAAACGTAACGCAGGGCAGGTCGGGGGCAAGCGATGCAATGGAGACGTGCTCGTAGCCGTCCATGCACAGACGGTCGTAGATCTCATCAGCAAAGATCATCAGCTGATGCCTGCGTGCAATCTCGACGATGCCCTCGAGCACCTCGCGCGGATAGACGGAACCCGTGGGGTTGTTGGGGTTGATGATCACGAGGGCTTTGGTCGCGCTCGTGATCTTGGACTCCATATCCTCCAGATCGGGATACCAATCCGCCTGCTCGTCGCACAGATAGTGCACGGGATGTCCGCCGGCAAGAGTTGCGCACGCCGTCCACAGCGGGTAATCGGGGCTGGGAATCAGGATCTCGTCGCCGTTATCGAGCAGTGCGTTCATCGAAAGCTGAATGAGCTCGGACACGCCGTTGCCCGTGTAGATGTGCTCCATCTGAACATTGGGCAGGCCCTTGATCTGCGAGTACTGCATGATCGCCTTGCGCGCGGAGAACAGGCCGCGCGAGTTGGAATAGCCTTCGCAGTCGGGCAGCTGCTGGCGCATGTCCTTAATGACCTCGTCGGGCGTGCGAAAACCAAAGGGCGCGGGGTTGCCGATATTGAGCTTGAGAATGCGCTCGCCCTCGTCCTCCATACGGGCGGCCTCGTCAACGACGGGACCGCGCACGTCATAGAGGACGTTGTCGAGCTTGCTGGATTTAGAAAAAGTACGCATGGTGGCGCTCCTTGCAATTTGAGCCGAGGGGTTGGGTTCGGGTTTGGAAACGTTGCGGGGCGATGATGTCTCGCCTTGATCGGCGTCACTGGCGAGCAGCCAGGTAACATCGACCTCCAAAATACGGGCGAGCAGCTCTGCCACATCGCGCCGCGGAATCGTCTTGCCGCTCACATATTGGCTCATCTGACTCTTGCCGAGTTTTTTGCCGAGCATCTCCGATGCGCGGATCACGTCCGACTGGCGAACGTCGCGATCGGACATAGCCTGTCGCAGGCGATCGCTAAACGTCTCTTGGGCCACTAGAACCTCCTTGCTGGCAAAGTTCAATTTGTAGAACACGAATTGAACCTGAGTTCAATTTAGGCAGCAGTATAACGCCGTGCTATTTCGAAAAGTTCAATTTCAAAAATAAAATGAGCCAAACCTCGAGATTTATCCCAAGGCGATAACGACGTGCGCTCGTTTAGAGGTATTCGAGGAAACGAGCGGCGGCAAGCGAAACATCGGCCGTGCGATATATCGCATTGATCAGCCGATGAGGATGTCCCTCGAGCGGACGCACGGCAACATCGAACTGGCAGCGGCGCAAGATGAGCGCCGGAAGTATGCTCGCACCCAGACCGTCCTCGACCATGGCCATAATCGCATAGTCATCCCAGGTTGACAGCTTCGAGCGCACCGCCAGGCCCGCACGACGGAACAGTGGCGTAATCTCATCGTCACTGCCACGTTCCAGCAGAATAAACTGCTCGTTGGCAAAATCAGCAAGAGAAACGGCCTTTGCAGTGGCAAGTGAAGAGTTTGCCGGCACCACCGCCATCAGCTCATCTTGCACCAACGCCCGCGATGTCATGCCGTTTCCTCGGGGCTCACGCGGAATAAAGCCCAGGTCGCAGCGCCCTTCCGCCACCCATTGCTCAATCTCCGAGTAATCGCCCATCAGCAACTCATAATCGACGTCCGGGTGATCGGCACGAAAGCGCGCAATCACCGGCGGCAGCACATGGGTCGCCACACTCGAAAACGTACCGATGCAGATTTTGCCGCGCATGAGCCCACGCATCTCATCCACCCGTCGCTGCAAACGAACAAATTCCTCGCATAACGCCTCGACCGCCGGCATAACTTGCCGCCCATCGGAAGAAAGCACTACGCCCTCGCGGCTTCTATCGAGCACTTTAAAGCCCCAGTCTGCCTCAAGATCGGCCACCATACGGCTCACGCCCGACTGCGAATAGCTCATCCGCTCGGCGGCGCGCGTAAAACTGCCGGCGCGCACGGTCTCGAGCAGCACCTGCATCTTTTGAATATTCGTTTCCACGGCACCCCTCCACCTTTACATGAGTTTTTGTCATGTTATCCATGCATTATATTCGCTTTTCTTCTATAGCCACCTCACCCATAGTGAACATGTTCGGATATAAAGGGGACAGAAGCACATGAACAACGGACTGTTTACGTACTTAGCAGCATTGCTATTGTTTGGCTCCAACGGCATCATCGCCGCTGCCATCGCGCTGCCGAGCTCCGATATCGTGCTGCTGCGCACCTTTCTGGGAGCCCTCTCGCTTGTCACCATCCTCGTTATCACCCAACGCCATAAGCTGCAGGCGCCATCTCGTCCCCGCGAAGCCGCAGCACTCCTTCTCTCGGGAGCCGCGCTGGGCGCCAGCTGGATTTTTCTGTTCCGCGCCTACCAGACGATCGGCGTCGGCGTATCCTCGCTGCTGTACTACTGCGGCCCCATCATCGTCATGGCCCTCTCGCCGTTTATCTTTGGCGAAAAACTGACCGGCAGCAAAATCGCCGGCTTTATCGCCGTCGCCTGCGGCGCTTTTCTCATTGCAGCGCAAGGTCTCGGCGGCAACATGCCCATTGCGGGCATCGTCTGCGGCATCGCCTCGGCATTTTGCTATGCGCTGATGGTCATCGCTAGCAAGGGTGCGCCACACATCGAGGGTCTCGAGAACTCCGCGCTCCAGTTGAGCGCCGCCTTTGTGACCGCGCTGGTCCTTACGCTCGTCACCCAAGGCGCTCCCTCGTTTTTCTCCCCCGGCATCGCCGCAGGCATCGATTGGCGCGCCGTCGCTATGCTCGGCGTCGTCAACACCGGCATCGGTTGCCTGCTCTACTTTAGCGCCGTCGCCAAGCTGCCCGTGCAGACCGTCGCGGTTGTCGGCTACCTCGAGCCGCTCTCGGCCGTCGTGTTCTCCGCCGTCCTTTTGGGTGAAGTTATAACGCCAGTCCGCCTGATGGGCACCGCACTTATCATCGGCGGCGCGATTTTTTGCGAACTCGCTGGCAAGCGCGCAAGCGCCAAGGCCGGTATCGCCCAGACAGTACGCGCTTAAAAGCCCCTGTTTTGAAATGCTACCTACGTACATAAATAATCCCCAGCTGGGGATTATTGTCTAAAAATACCCGATGTGCCAAACTGCTCTTGTATGTATAAAGACGGCATAAAAGTTATCTGCTCAGGACAGATAACCGGATGTCTAAGGGAGTCCACGTGGCACACAACAAGTTGGAGGCAAACCTCCAAGACCAGCGCGGGCAAGGCGGGCACGGAGCCATCCCCCTCTCCGCTGGCATGCTGCTCGTAACGCTCGGCGTCGTCTATGGCGACATCGGCACGAGCCCCATGTACACCATGAAATCAATCGTCGCCAACAACGGCGGCATCGGTACCGTCAGCGAGGACATGATCCTGGGCGCGCTTTCGCTCGTCATCTGGACCATGACGCTCGTGACCACGGTCAAGTACGTGCTGATCGCCATGAAGGCCGACAACCACAACGAAGGCGGCATCTTCGCCCTGTTCAGCCTCGTACGCAAGGTGGCACCATGGCTGATTCTGCCCGCCATGATCGGCGGTGCGGCACTGCTTGCCGACGGCATCCTCACCCCCGCCGTCACGGTCACCACAGCCATCGAGGGTCTGCGCACCATCGAATGGGGCCATGCGCTGCTGGGCGACGGCCAGACCAACGTCATCATCATCACCATCATCATTATCTGCGGCCTATTTGCCATGCAGCGCGCCGGTACCTCGTCAATCGGCAAGCTCTTCGGCCCGCTCATGACGCTGTGGTTCCTGTTCCTGGCAGGCGCCGGTCTGTTCAACATGCTCGGCAACCTGTCCATCTTGCGCGCGCTCAACCCCATCCGCGGCATTATGTTCCTGTTCTCGCCCATCAACCATTCGGGCATTATGGTGCTCGGCTTTGTCTTCCTGTCGACAACCGGTGCCGAGGCGCTCTACTCGGACATGGGCCACGTGGGCAAGGCAAACATCTATGCATCCTGGCCGTTTGTTAAGGCGGCCCTTATCCTCAACTATCTGGGTCAAGGCGCTTGGCTACTCGCCAATAACTCCAACCCCCAGATGCTCGCGATGGATATCGTCAACCCGTTCTATATGATGCTCCCCGAGCCCCTACGCCCCTTTGCCATCGTGCTTTCGGCCGTGGCGGCCATCATCGCCTCACAGGCGCTCATCACCGGCTCGTTCTCGCTGGTATCCGAGGCAACGCGCCTCAACCTTATGCCGCATCTGCGCATCCACTACCCCAGCGACACCAAGGGCCAGCTCTATATTCCGCTCGTCAACAAACTCATGTGGGTCGGCTGCATCTTTATCGTGCTGCTGTTCCAGAACTCCGAGCGCATGGAAAGCGCCTATGGCCTCGCCATCACCGTGACCATGCTCATGACCACGACGCTTTTGACGAGCTATATCGCCGGCATTCTCAAGCACAAGCTGGGTGCCTGCGTCTTCGCCCTGCTCTTCGGTGCCATTGAGCTGTGCTTCTTCGCCTCGTGCCTTACCATGTTCTTTGACGGCGGCTATGTGATGATCTTCCTGGCCTCGCTGCTGTTTGGCCTTATGTATGTGTGGCGCCGCGGCACCGCCATCGAGCGCACGCAGACGATCCTGCTGCCGGTCTCCAAGTACATCGATCAGCTCAACCGCCTGCGCAACGACGAGACCTATCCCGTGCTCGCCGACAACCTGGTGTTCCTCACCAACAGCCCCGATCCGCTCACACTCGACCGCGACGTGCTCTATTCCATCCTGGACAAACATCCCAAGCGCGCCAAGGCATACTGGTTCATTAACGTGCATGTCACCGATGAGCCCTATACGCACGAGTATTCCGTCGAGACCTTTGGCACGGACTTTTTGTTCCGCGTGCGCCTGGACCTGGGCTTTAAGGTCAACCAGCGCGTTAATGCCTACCTGCGCCAAATCGTTGGCGACCTGATGGCATCGGGCGAGCTGCCGCCGCAGCACCACACCTACTCCATCTATGAGACGCGCGGCAACGTGGGCGACTTCCGTTTTTGCATGCTGCGCAAGATGCTCGCCCCCGAAACGGACATCAACCGCAACGACCACCGCGTGATGGCCATCAAGTACGCCGTCCGCCGCGCCTGCGGAAGCCCGGCACGCTGGTACGGTCTTGAGAACTCGGCCATCATCATCGAGTACGTGCCGCTGTTTGCCCGCATGCGCCCGGCCGTTAAGCTCGTGCGTACCCAGGTGCCGCTCGAGGTTCAGATCGAAGAGGCCGAGGAAATGGAAGTCGACATCTTCTCGGACGACTTGGTCAACGGCAACGAGGCCGGTAGGGACATGAACGTCGATCCCACCGAGCTGCTCGAGAGCGTCGCCGATACGCCCGAACAGCAACAGCTCGACGGTCTTGAGAACGAACAACTCAACGACGCCAACTTCTAGCGACGTCACAAATCAACGACAGCGGCCCTGCACCTCACGAGAGACGCAGGGCCGCTTTGCATTGCAGTAAAGCTAACGGCTACGAACGACGCGGCTCGGGAACCACGAGCCTATCGGGGCTCGCGCCCTCGGCATCCATCAAGCTCACGTAGCGAATCGACGGATCCTCATACATCGCATAGTAATAATTGCCCGTGCGCGCGCTAAAGCATCCGGTGTAGATAGTCTTCTCGAACTTGCCATCGCCCATCCTGGACGCCCCCTCAATCATCACCACGCCCTCGAGTGAGCGGAACATGCGGACGACGTTTTCGGCCTCGCTCTCCTTTTGCGGGTAATTGGCATTGAGGTACGCCGCCTTTACAAAACGGCTCGGCGAATAGCAGTCACCGGGAATGCCGCGCATGCCGGCACCCGCGCCATAGGGTTTGAGCTCGGCGCCACGCCATGTCGCCGTCTGCGGAAAATCGCTTGTGGCTGTGATATAGGTGTGCAGGTTTTCCATGTGCCACGGGAAGGTCGGCTGGTTGGCAAGGGTGTCGACCGGATCGTCGTATACATGCAGGCCGTCAGCCATCATCTCGACCACGATGCTGCGCTGGCTGTCGCCGATAATCCAATGGAGCAGCGACACGCCCAGCCCCTCTCCGGCAGATTTGGCGACAATCACCGTGTCGCGCAGCGCGGCCTCGACCTCATCGACCGTCGAGAACGTCGCTGCCACCCACAGGGGAAACTCATAGGCCGCGATATTGGTCTTTCCATCAACCGGGCCCTCGGCATACTCGGCATAGCCGGGAAAGTTAAGCCCCGCCACAGCCAGACCCGCATCGTTACCACAGTCGAAAAACATGGGATAGTTCTTGTAATCGATGCACATGCCGATTACCGCGTGTGCCGCCGACGCATCGTCGACAAACGAATACGGAATGTGAAACCCGCGCGGCATCACACGAACCTGTTGGCCGTAGTCAAAGCTCCAGTCGAGGTTGCGGCCTAGATACATGTGGCCAGAATTATCGGTAAATCGAATGCTCGTGCACATAGCGCCTCCTAGCTCAATGTTCTTACTAGGCTCATTGTCACCAAACAAAGGAGCGCTAAACAAAAAGTCCGGACATGACAACAATGTCATACCCGGACTTTACAAGCAAGATAGACCCAACCAAGTCAACCCCGCAGGTCGTCTAAGGGGTCAAAGTGCCGCAGATTGCCACGAAAGAGGAGCGAAGCGTACTTAAGGTACGCGAGCGACGATTGAGCGGCAAGGTGCGGTGCTTTGGTCCCCTTAGACCAACTTGCCAAGACAGTGATCAATCATGTGTTGGATCATCTGTGCCTCAAAACCTGCGTAGTCGCGGCGGCACTCCTTCATCTTGCCGTCGACGATCTGGTCAAAGGCAACCTTGCACTTGATGTAGCGCGTGGACTTGGTGATCTCGTCGTGCGTCAGGCAGCTCTCCTCCATCTTGCTGGCGCCCAGGCCAAACACCAGACGGGGGTTGTAGAGCACGTGGGGCTCGCCGGCATCGTCCAGATAGACGCAGACCTTCTTGGTGACGCCAATCTGGTTGGCGGCAAGGCAGCCGGCATCCTCGAGCGACTTAATGGTATCGATCAGGTCCTGTGCGACCGACTCGTCCTCGACAGTCGCAACCTCGCAGCGCTGGGACAGGATGACCTCGTCGCGGCAGAGCTCTTTAATCATACGTTCCTCCAAAGAGTTCGTTGTAACCGCTTAAGTATACGGTACCTACACATTTTCATACGAAAAATACCGCACGTCTGCCCCCAAAGCGCCGAACATCAACATGCGAGGAACACTAACTATAAAAAGGCGATATAGTAAGGAAGTTCGTGTCAATCGGCCTAAACTCGGGGCCGAACAAGGAAAGGGTATGCATGGACGAACTTTTTCACGTCAGTGAGCGCAAGTCCACAATCGGGACCGAACTTCGCGCTGGACTGACAACATTCCTGGCGATGGCCTACATCATCGCCGTCAACCCCGCGGTGCTCTCGGGCGCCGGCATCGATGCGGGAGCGCTCGCCTGCGCCACTTGTCTGGGCGCCGGCATCATGACCATCTGCATGGGCATCTTCGCCAACCGCCCGCTCGCCTGCGCGTCGGGTCTGGGCATCAACGCCATGATTGCGGGCATCACCACCACCATGTGCGGCGGTGACTGGCACGTGGCCATGAGCGTTATCTTCCTCGAGGGTGTCGTCATCTTGCTGCTCGTCCTTTGCGGCCTGCGCGAGGCCATTATGGACGCCATCCCCGTGGTCCTGCGCCACGCCATCTCGGTTGGTCTGGGCATGTTCATCGCCATGATCGGCCTGTGCGATGCCGGCATCATCACCGCTGGCGCCGGTACGCTTGTCGGCCTGGGCGACATCACCTCCCCCACCTTTATCGTCGGCATCATCTCCATCGTCGTGACGGTTGCCCTGGCTTCCCGCAACGTGCCGGGCTCGCTGCTCATCGGCATCATTGTCGCCGTTATCGCCGGTATCCCGCTGGGCGTCACCCATGCCCCCGAGGGCCTCATCGCCCCGCTCAACTTCTCGACCTTTGGCGCCCCGTTTGCCAACACGGCCGATGGCAACATTGCCATCGTGAAGGTTCTGACCGACCCGATGCTGCTCGTCGTTGCCTTCTCGCTGCTCATGAGCGACTTCTTTGACACCATGGGCACCGCCATGGCCGTCGCCAAGCAGGGCGAGTTCCTAACCGAGGACGGCAATGTCGAGGACATCCGCCCCATCCTGGTCGTTGACTCCGTGGCCGCCGCTGCCGGTGGCTTTATGGGCGTCTCCTCCATCACCACCTTCGTCGAGTCCACCTCCGGCGCTGCCGACGGTGGCCGCACGGGCCTCACCTCCGTCACCACCGGCGTGTTGTTCATCCTCGCCGCGTTCTTCTCCCCCGTCGTCTCCATCGTTTCCAGTGCCGCCACCTGCGGCGCCCTGGTCTACGTCGGCTACCTCATGATGAGCGAGGTCTCCGAGATCGACTGGTCCGACGTGTCGCAGGGCTTCCCGGCGTTCATGATTGTCGCCGGCGTGCCCTTCACCTACTCCATCTCTGCCGGTATTGGCCTGGGCTTTATCGCCTACGTGGTCGTCGCGCTCTTTAAGGGCGAGGCCTCCAAGATCAAGCCGCTCATGTGGATCGCAGCCCTTGCCTTCCTCGTCTACTTCTTCGTGGCGTAACGGCATAGTCTGCTAACGCAAAACAACAAGGCGCGGAGTCGCATCGAGCGGCTCCGCGCCTTTCTTTTAGCGTCTGCCCCCGTGCCAGCGTGCGACAATTGAGGCTGTCAATATCACAACACCGAGAGAAGCCTGCCTTGGAAGCACATCATAAGCAGATAACCGTTTATTCAGAGTGTGTGGAAGGAGCGCCCGTCATCTACCTCCCCGTTGTCATGGGCGACGGTAGTGAAGCCTACGAGCGCTGCCGAGAGCTCGACTGCCCGCCGTTCACCCTTGTCGCCATTGGAGGGCTCGATTGGAATCGCGAGCTGAGTCCCTGGGCATGCGACGGAGCTATACGAGATGCCGAGCCCTTTGGCGGACAGGCTGCTGGTTTTCTTGACGAGTTGTTGAAGCAGATAATCCCCCAGGCCGAATCATCGCTCCCGCAACCGCCCGCCTGGCGCGGCGTTGCCGGCTACTCGTTGGCGGGTCTTTTTGCACTGTGGGCACTTTGGCAAACAGATGTCTTTGAGCGCGCGGCGAGTGCATCGGGGTCGCTGTGGTTCCCCGGCTTTATCGACTACGCGCGCGAGCGTACGATGACAGCTACGCCCGACGCCACCTATCTGTCGCTCGGTAAAAAGGAAACCAAGACGCCCAACCGCATGATGCGGCACGTACTCGACGATACGCGCGCAATGGAAACGCTGCTCAGTGACCGAGGGATCCTCACGACCTTGGAACTCAACCCCGGCAACCACTTTGCCCAAACCGACCTGCGCATGGCGCGCGGCATCCACTGGATACTGACGCATTAAAAATGGTGCCCACGCGCATATACGCATGGGCACCATATCTTGTTTTAGCTGAACGCAGCTGCTACTTAGCAGCCTCCTCAAGCTCAGAAGTATCGAACTCAAAATCATTACCGGGCAGGATGGCGTTGAGCACAATACCCACCAGCGAGCCCACGGCAAGACCGGAAAGCGAAATCGTCACGCCGCCCAGCTCCAGCACGATGGCGCCGGCGGTGCTGTACGCAATACCGAGCGAAAGCACAAGCACCAGAGCGGCCACCAGCACGTTGCGGTTGTTCTGGAAATCGACCTGGTTCTCGATGAGGTTACGGACGCCCACAGCGCTGATCATGCCGTAGAGCACGAGCGACACGCCGCCGATAACGCATGCCGGCATGGCTGCGATGACCGCGGCAAACTTGGGGCAGAACGAAAGCACGATGGCACAACACGCGGCAATGCGGATCACGCGCGGGTCGAACACGCGCGTCAGGGCGAGCACGCCGGTGTTCTCACCATAGGTGGTGTTGGCCGGAGCGCCAAAGAGCGAAGCCAGAATCGTGGCAAGGCCGTCACCGAGCAGCGTGAGATGCAGACCAGGATCGGCGATGTAGTTACGCTCGCAAGTGGAGCCGATAGCCGAGATGTCACCGATATGCTCAATCATGGTCGCAAAGGCCAGCGGCATAATGGTAATGATGGCCGTCGTGGCAAGGCCGCTATCGAACTGCGGGCCAAAGAGCGCAAACACGGTGTTGTCCCACACGATGGGCAGACCGACCCACGGAGCGGCGGCAACGCCCGAAAAATCGACCTCACCCAACGCAGCCGCGACGGCATAGCTCACCACGACGCCCAGCAGGATCGGCACGATCTTGACCATGCCGCGGCCCCAAATATTGCAGATGACGATGACGGCCACAGCGACAACGGCAACAAGCCAATTGGTCTGGCAGTTGGCGATAGCAGAGCTTGCCAAGATCAGGCCGATGGAAATGACGATGGGGCCGGTCACCACCGGCGGAAAGAAGCGCATAACGCGCTTGGCGCCAAAGGCGCGGAACAGCGCTGCCAGCACCGGATAGAGCAGACCGGCGCAGGCAACGCCCAGGCAGGAGTAGGGCAAAAGCTCGGCCTCGCCGTTGGGCGCAATTGCGGCATAACCGGCAATAAAGGCAAACGATGAGCCCAAAAATGCCGGCACCTTACCGCGCGATAGGAAGTGGAACAGTAGCGTGCCCAAGCCAGCAAACAAAAGCGTTGCCGACACCGAGAGACCGGTGAGCACGGGCACCAGCACCGTGGCGCCAAACATGGCAAACAGGTGTTGCAGACCGAGCAGGAACATGCGCGGGCGGCCGAGCGACAATGCGTCGTAGATGGCATCGCTAACGGCGGGCGTCGAGGACTGGGACATCGATGTCCTTTCGAATGGAAGGGCGATCGGGCATATCGGATAAACTGCCCGAACGATACGATCCGAACCATTGTACGCGATACGCAGCGCCTCGCACGCGCCGCTGCCTGCGAACGGCATCGTTATTTCCAGACACGCTCCACAATACGCTTGACCAGTGCAATCTTTGCCCACTGCTCGTCCTCGGTCAGCTTGTTGCCAATCTCGCAGCTGGCAAAGCCACACTGCGGAGACAGATACAGGTTCTCGAGCGGCACATACTTTGTCGCCTCGCGTATGCGCTCGACGATGGCGTCTTCGTTCTCGAGCTCTGCCGCCTTGGTGGTCACCAGGCCCAACACGACCTTCTTGCCGGGGGCAACGTACTTGAGCGGCTCAAAGCCACCGGCACGCGGCGTATCGAACTCAAGATAGAACGCATCGACGTTCTCGTGTGCGAACAGGTACGGCGCGATGGGGTCGTAGCCGCCCTCAAAAGCATAGGTGGAGTGATAGTTGCCGCGGCACACGTGCGTGTTAATGACAAGGTCATCGGGCTTGCCCTCGATGGCGGCGTTGTTGAGCGCCACGCCCAGCTCGCTCACCTTTTGCAGGTCAACCGGGCTCATACCGGTCTTGGACACAAAGTCGGCATCGCAATAGATGCCCCAGGTGCAGTCATCAAATTGAATGTTGCGGCAGCCTGCGGCATACAGGTCGGCAATAACGGTGCGGTATGCTGCGGCGATGGCATCGGCGAGATCTTCGTCGGTCTTGTAGACGGCGCGCAGGCTCTCCTGCTGGCCATCGCAGCGGTCGAGCGTGACTTCGGAGAACGTCTGAATCGGCGCCGGAATGGTCTGTCGCGCGACCTGACCCTCCCCCTCGAGCGCCTTGACAAATTTGAAGTGCTCGACGAACGGATGATTCTCGCCGCTAATGGGACCGGTTACCACGGCGGTGTCGGCGGTAGTCTCCTCATCGTGGAACATATAGCCTGTACGCGAGGTGCGACGCTCGACGCCGTTCAGCCCCCACATAAAATCGAGGTGCCAGTAGCTGCGGCGAAACTCGCCATCGGTGATGACCTGCAGGCCGGCGGCCTTTTGCTTTGCCACCAAATCGCGGATGGCATCGTCCTCGACGGCCTTAAGTCCCTCGGCATCAAGCGTGCCTGCCGTATAGGCCGCACGAGCGTCCTTTACGGCCTGCGGACGAAGAAAGCTGCCGACGATATCGGCGCGAAACGGTGCGTTCGGTTGAATCGAAGTGCTCATAGATATCTCCCTTTTGCATTGGTTGCTTTACCGGGACAGAGTATGAGCGTTCATATGGCCATCGTAAAATATACGTTTATAACAGTTTGATATAGATGCTTCCTATGTCACTCTGGACTGCCATAAAGGGACTTGAACCGTGGGGAACACAGCAGCCTAGATATGCTGACGAATCGCGTCGATATAGGCCCGACCGTAGCGCGTGAGCGTCGTGTTCTTGCGCGTGATGATGCCAATCTCCATGTACTCGTCCACGTCGAGCGGAATCGAGATAATGCCGGGGCCGTTGAGCTCGTGGCTAATCACGCCCGAACACACCGTGTAGCCGTTGAGGCCCATGACCAGGTTGAACAACGTCGCGCGGTCGCGCACGCGGATATTCTTGCGACGCTCAAACGTCGAGGTCAGCTCCTCGGAATAGTAAAACGAGTTGTAGCTGCCCTGCTCGTAGGACAGGAACGGATAATCTTCCAAGTCCTCGAGCGTCACGCTGGAGCGGGTCGCCAGCGGATGGTCGGCGCATACAAAAACGTGCGGCGCGGCACAAAAGAGTCCCTCAAACATAAGCTCATTGGCAGCGAGCATACGCTCAATAACCTCGCGGTTGTGATCGGATAAGTACAGGATGCCCAACTCGCTTTTCATGTGCGCGACATCCTCGATAATCTCGTGGGTCTGCTCCTCGCGCAGGGTAAAGTCGTAGCGCGCGGCATCGAACTCGCGGATCACATCGACAAACGCGTTGACCGCAAAGGAGTAGTGCTGGCAGCTCACGCTAAAATGCGGCACCTGCTCGGATGCCCCTTTGAATTTGTCCTCGAGCAGATCAGCCTGATCGAGCACCTGGCGCGCATAGCCCAAGAAGGTCTCGCCCTCCTCGGACACAATGACGCCCTTGTTGGTGCGCTCAAAGATATGCACGCCCATCTCGTTTTCGAGATCGCGAATCGACGCGGTAATCGAAGGCTGCGACACATAGAGGCGACGCGAGGCCTCGGTGATGCTGCCACATTCGGCAACCTTTACAACGTACCTGAGCTGCTGAAGCTTCATGGCTTTCTCCCTAGACGTTCGCGATGCCGAAGTCTGCCGCGTTCATCTGACGCATAAATGTCGGCATCTCACCCGTCGCGGCGCAGGCGGCAATCTGATGCAGCGCTGCGGCAACCGCATCATCTGCCGCAGCGCCGATATGCCAGCGTGCGGCAGCCGTGACGGCCTCGTTAGCATTGGCGACCGCAACGGAGTTGGGAACGGCATCGATCATGGGCAGGTCGTTATCGGAATCGCCAAATACGGCCACCTCGTCGGGCGTTAGGCCCAAAGCGCGCGCCAGCTCCAGCGCAGCGCAGCCCTTGTCCCAACCAGCCGGAAGGATGTCGAACAGGCGCACACGGTTGTTGGGAAACACAAGCGAGAGCTCCGGCACCTCGGCGGCAACGCGCTCGCGTAGCTCCGCGAGCTCCTCACGCGAACGGGCGCTCCAGATATTCGCCTTGAACACCGGCGCATCATCGACGACAGGGCGGCACGGGGCCTCTTCGCCCTTGAGCCACGCATTGCCGCCCGATTCCATAGCGCGGCGCACACGCTCGGCATCACGTGTCACGCAATAGGCATCGTTATCCCAAAAGCCATCACCCAAGCTGTATACCTTCAGATAGGTATCGTCGGTTTCTTCTTCCAGATAGGCGGCCAAGCGCATAAGCGCGTCGTTATCGGTCGCACGCGAGGCGACCACTTCGCCATCGACAAACATGACCTGGCCGTTGCAGAATGCGCCGGTCGAAAAACACTCGGAATGATTTTTAAACATCCAGCCCATCGCGGACGGTTGGCGACCCGAAACCGGACCAAAGTGCAGACCCGCCGCCTGCATGGCATGAATGCCCTCGATGGCATAGTCGCTGGCGCCGTCATGCCCGGCCGGAATCAGCGTATCGTCCATATCGGTCAGCACGAGTTTGATCATAAGGTCCCCCAGTCGTTTTCATCCTAACCATTGTACCGATGCGCTAGTATAGGGAACAACAGATTCGATGCGGGAGTGCCGGCGGTGCAAACCATAAGGCTGAGAGGGCATGGGGCCCAATCCTTTGAACCTGTCAGTTAATGCTGGCGTAGGGAGCATGCCGCCTTTTTAGGGGCGCTGTCTATGCACAGCGCCCCTTTTCTATGCCAAGGAGGCATGTGCAGTGATCGATTCGGAACAGCTTAAGCAAAACGTGGTCAAGGCCGTGGAGGAGATTCGTGCCACCAATCCCATGGCCGGCTCCATCACCAACACGGTAACGATTGACTTTGTCGCCAACGCGCAGCTCGCCGTGGGCGGTTCGGCCGCCATGGTCTATCTGCCCGACGAGGGCGAGGCACTCGTTGCCGGCGGCGGCGCCATCTATCTGAACATGGGCACGCTCTTCCCCATCTACGAGCAGACGATTCCCCGCGCGGCCAAGGCGGCACACGACGCCGGCAAGCCCTGGGTGCTCGATCCGGTGGGCCTGGGCATCGGCAGCCTGCGCACCCAACTGGTAAACGAACTCAAGCAGTACAAGCCCGCCATCGTGCGCGGCAATGCCTCCGAGATTATCGCGCTCGCCGGACTGTGGGGCCTTGAGGGCGAAGCGGCCGATCTGAGCCGCGTGCGTGGCGTCGATACCACCGACACGGTAGACGCCGCCCGTGATGCCGCCGTGGCGCTCGCCCGCTACACCGGCGGCGCCGTAGTGGTCTCGGGCGAAGTCGACCTGATTACCGACGGCACGACCGTTGCCAAGTCCCACGGCGGCAGCCCACTCATGTCCAAGATCACCGGCTGCGGCTGTTCGCAGGGCGGCGTGCTGGCCGTGTACGCCTGCGCCACCGACCCGTTTACGGCGGCCATCTGCGGCACCGCCGTCTACAACGTTGCCGGCACGCGTGCCGCCGCCGTCGCCGATGCCCCGGCAAGCTTTAAGGTCGCCTTTATCGACGAGCTCTACCGCGCAACCGCCCAGGACATTGCCGATAACCAACTCGAGCTCGAGGAGGCATAAGCCATGTCCAAGCCCGCAACCAATGCCGGCATGAACACACTCGTCGCTGTGGCCATCGCCCCGTGCGGCACCGGCGACGAGCTATCTGCCGAAGTCGCCGAGGTCGTACGCGTCATTCGCGAGAGCGGCCTTCCCAACCGCACCACCTCGATGTTCACCGAAATCGAGGGCGACTGGGACGAGGTCATGCAGGTCGTGCGCGACGCAACCTTTGTGTTGGCGAGCAAGGGCATCCGCACCGAAGTCGTGCTCAAAGCCGATATTCGACCCGGATTTACCGACACCATGACCGGCAAACTCGAGCGCATGGAAGCGCAGATCAAAAAGCAGGAGGAAGCACGATGAGCATCCGCGACAACCTTGATATCTCGGCCTACCTGGTACTCGGCCCCGAAAACACCCTCGGACGCCCCGTGAGCGATGTGGTGACCCAGGCGCTCGATGCCGGCTTTACCTGCATCCAGGTGCGCTCCAAGGTGGCAAGTGCCCGCGAGATTATCGCACTGACGGGCGATGCCGCGCAGGCCATCGCTCAGGCCGGCAAAACCGGACAGGTCGCTCTGCTGATCGATGACCGTCTTGACTGCGTACTCGCCGCACGCGAGCAGGGCATCGCTGTCGACGGCGTGCACGTGGGCCAGAGCGATATCCCCGTGGAGGTCTGCCGAAAGCTTCTGGGGCCCGACGCCATCGTGGGTCTTTCGGCCCGCTGCGAGGAGATGCTCGAGTACGTCAAGACCGCCGACATGAGCCTGGTCGATTACCTGGGCGTAGGCCCGCTCCACGAGACCGAAACCAAGCGCGACTGCGGACGTGCGGCCGACGGCTCCATCATCACCAAGAGCTTTGAGGACCTGGCTGCCCTCCATGCGGCAAGCCCCGTGCCCATCGTGGTGGGCGGCGGCGTCAAGACGGCCGACCTGCCGCAGCTCAAGACTACCGGCGTCGACGGCTTCTTTGTGGTGAGCGCCGTCTGCAGTGCCGACGACCCCTACGCCGCAGCCAAGGAGCTCGTCGATACCTGGCAGCAGGCATAGGCCCATGCCAAGCAGCTGCTCCGCAGCCCCATATCTTCAATAGCGGAAAGCGCATCCCAGTTTGGACGTCCATTCTGGGATGCGCTTTCCGCCGTGGCCCCTACCCCGCCAGATACGCTTCCAGCGCCGACAGCGTCGCCTCCGCATCGCGACGGCCGATCTGATAGATGCGCTCGAGCTCATCGGGCTCGCGGCACAGCGACGGCACCTTCACCGATTCGCTCGGCCGCACCACAAAGATCTCGCCAGCGGCTTCGCGGCGCGCCAGGTCATCGAGCGTGGCATTGTAGACCTCGTGCCGATGCTCAAGAGCCGCGACAAACTCCGGATAGTGACGATACACGCGACGCAGCATGGGCATCACGCTATTGGGTTGCTTTACAAAGCCCGCCGGCTGCGTCAGCACCACCACGTTGCGGTCATAACCCTGCTCAAACAGCCAAGTGCTGGGAATGGAATCGGCAACACCGCCATCCAAGTACTTACGACCCTCGATGGCAACAGGACGCGTCGCCACGGGAATCGCCGACGACGCCCGGATCCACTCAATATCGCGCTCGTCTCCATAGGGCAGGTCGTGGTAGACGGCCTTGCCCGTCTCGATATCGGTACACACGCACGTAAACCGCATGGGGCAGGCGCGATATGCCTCCAGATCGATAGGATCGCGCTCGATAGGCACCTCGTGATAGGCAAACTCGGCATTGAACATATCGCCGGTTCGTAGCCAGCTCGTCACGCTCGCATAGCGCTTGTCGGCACAATAAGCCTTGTTGTAGCGAATGGCGCGGCCAATCTGGCGCGATTTAAAGTTGTAGCCAAACGCCGCGCCCGCCGAGACGCCCACCATATGGTCGCAGGTTAAGCCATGCTCCATCCATACGTCGAGCACGCCCGCCGTATACATACCGCGGTAGCCGCCTCCCTCGAGCGCAAGCCCCACCGTGCGCGTCGTATCTGGCTGTGCCATGCAACCATCTCCGTTCTCATGCTTTTGAACTAAACAAGTATATCTGTCAACATATGCCGTCAAAAACGTGTTTATAAGCATTTATCGAACGTTTCCCGATGTATCCCCATGCCGCACCGCAATGCCCCTAGATGGCCTTGGGCATGAACGCCCTTAAGAACGTTGCGAAATAAACATCGCCTGCACCGTGCCAACGCCGTCGCACACAACGTGAGATAATTCTCAGCAGAATTCACCGATAGCAGATGGAGTTTGTGATGAAGGTTCTTTTGGTCAATGGCAGCCCCAAGGCAAACGGCAACACGGCCCGCGCACTCGCCGAGGTCGCCGAGCAGCTCAACGCCGAGGGCATCGAGGCCGAGATGTTTCAGCTGGGCGCCAAGCCTATTCGCGATTGCATCGGTTGCGGCCAGTGCGGCAAGCTCGATTGCCGTTGCACCTTTGACGACGATGTGGTCAACGAGCTGATTGCCGCTGCCGAGCAGGCAGACGGCTTTGTCTTTGGCTCGCCCGTCTACTACGCACATCCCAGCGGACGCATCCTCTCGGCACTCGACCGCGCATTCTATGCAGGCAGCAAGGCCTTTGCGCACAAGCCGGGCTCCGCTGTCGCCGTTGCCCGCCGCGGCGGCACGTCGACCACCTTCGACGTGCTCAACAAGTACTTCACCATCAACCAGATGCCCGTGGTAGCATCCACCTACTGGAACAACGTCTTTGGTGCCATGCCGGGTGAGGCCACCCAAGACGCCGAGGGCCTCGCCACCATGCGAAACATCGGCAATAACATGGCCTGGCTACTGCGTTGCATCGAGGCGGGAAAGGCCGCCGGCATCGAAGCCCCCCAGGCCGATCGCGCTAGGACCAACTTCATCAGGTAGAACGGCGGAACCAAACAATGAACGTGCAGATCTTCGGTACCAAAAAGTCCTTCGATACCAAGAAGGCGCAGCGTTATTTTAAGGAGCGCCGTATTAAGGTGCAGTTTATCGACCTTAAGGAAAAGGAGATGAGCAAGGGCGAGCTCACGAGCGTGATGCAGGCGGTCGGCGGCATCGACAAGCTGCTCAACCCCAAAGCCAAGGACGAGGAGACGCTCGCGCTCATCCAGCATCTCACCCCCAGTCAGCGCTTTGATAAGCTGCTCGAGAACCAGCAGGTTCTGGCCGAACCCATCGTGCGCAACGGCAAAAAGGCCACCGTCGGCTATTGTCCCGACGTATGGGGAGCCTGGGAGTAGCCTGTGTTATTTGCCCGTGCGTGGGTATAAGAGCAGGCGTTTGGCATAAGATTCATCTGTAAGCCATGTCTAACAAAGGAGGGCACATGCCCAACAAACCCGTGAAGATCATCATGCTTACCGGATACCTCGGTGCCGGCAAGACCACGCTGCTCAACCACATCCTCGCTAACGACGGCGGCATCCGCGCCGCCGTGATCGTCAACGATATCGGCGAGATCAATGTCGACGCCAGCCTTATCGCCGACGGCGGCCTGTCCGAGACCGACGACCTCATCCCGCTCACCAACGGCTGCATCTGCTGCACGCTTTCGGACGACCTTGCCAACCAGCTGCAGGGCATCGCCGATTCGGGCAACTTCGACTACATCATCATCGAGGCATCGGGTATTTGCGAGCCCATCCCCATCGCCTACACCATCTCGAGCTTCTGCGACGCGGCCAAGGTGGGCGGCGAACCCAAGCTCGCGCTCGACAACATCGTGGCCGTGGTCGATTGCGCCCGCATGTATGACGAGTTCAACGGCGGTCGCGACCTGCTGGCCGAGGATATCGACGAGGACGACATCGAGAGTCTGCTCATCCAGCAGATCGAGTTTTGCTCCACGCTGATCCTCAACAAGACCGATACCGTCACGCCTGAGCAGATCGCCGAGCTCAAGGCCATCGTGCGTAGCCTGCAGAAGGACGCCGTGATTGTCGAGGCCCAAAACGGCGAGGTCCCCATGGAGGAGCTGCTCGACACCGACCGCTTCGACTTTATGCGCGCCTACAACTCCGCCGCCTGGATCGAGGCCATGGAGCATCCCGAGGAGCACGAAGACCCCGAGGTACTCGAGTATGACATCGAGACCTTTGTATACTCGCGCCGCAAGCCGTTTGACCTGCAGAAGTTCACCGATTTTGTTGAGCAGGAGTGGCCCGACGAGGTCATTCGCGTTAAGGGTCCGCTGTGGCAGACCGGCGATCCGGACATGTGCTACATGTTTGAGCAGGCCGGCCACCAGATGCGCCTGATGGAAAACGGCCTGTTTGTCGATTCTGCGCCCGAGGGCGAGAAGCAGAAGATTATCGACGAGAACCCCGAAATCATGCAGATTTGGGACGACGAGACGGGCGACCGCATGACGAGCCTGTGCATCATCGGCCGTCACATGGACAAGGACGCGCTCATCGCCGCCCTCGATGCCTGCCTGACCGACTGGCACCGCGCCTAGGTTATCGAAGCGGGCATTTTCCGCCCACGTAACCGCCAAACCACCACGAAGGTGCCCTTCGTGGTGGTTTTTCATTCTGAGCCAAGGAGATTCATGTTCAATATCGTGCTGTACGCGCCCGAGATTCCGGCCAATACGGGCAATATCGGCCGCACCTGCGTGGTCACCGGTACCCGCCTGCACCTGGTGGAGCCGCTGGGCTTTTCGCTCGACGACAAGACGGTACGTCGCGCCGGCCTGGGCTACTGGCAAAACTTGGACGTGACGATCTATGCCGGCTGGGAGGATTTCCTTACGCGCAACGACCTCTCCCCCGCCGACGAACGCCTGCACCTGCTGACCAAAAAGGCGCGCCGCACCTATGCGCAAAGCACCTACCGCGACGGTGACTATCTGGTCTTTGGCAGTGAGAGCTCGGGGATTCCCGAGCCACTGCTTGCCGCGGCGCCCGAGCGCTGTGAGCGCATCCCGATGCTGCGCGATTGCGACTCACTCGATAACGCCGAGGCTTGGGAAGCCCACGAGGAGGCGCTCGGACATACCGAGGACAGCCACGAAGCCATCCTTCGGCAGGATATCTGCGGCAACTTTATCGACCCGGCCGACTACCGCATTAGTGCACTCAACCTCTCCAACAGCGCCGCCATCGTCCTCTACGAGGCCCTGCGCCAAACAGGCTTTCCGGGAATGTGACAAAGGAACTGTTCCTTTGTCACATTCGGTTATAGGTAGCGACCGGTGATGCTCTTGGGGCAGGCCGCGATGTCGTCCGGCGTGCCGGCGCAGACGATTTGCCCGCCGGCGTCGCCACCGCCCGGGCCCATGTCGATCACGTAGTCGGCGTTACGGATAAGGTCGAGATCGTGTTCGATCACGATAACCGTGGCGCCCTTGGCAACGAGGCCGTCAAACACGTTCAACAGCACCTGAACATCGAGCGGATGCAGGCCGATCGTGGGCTCGTCAAATACGAATACGGCATCATCCTGCACGCGGCCCATCTCGCTCGCGAGCTTAAGGCGCTGCGCCTCGCCGCCCGAAAGCGCCGGTGTGGGCTCGCCAAGTGTCAGGTATCCCAGCCCCAGATCGTGAAGCGTCTGCAGGCGTGCCTGAACTTTCTTGAGTCCGACGGTCGCGTCGAGGGCCTCATCCACGCTCATATCCATAAGTTGCGGCAACGTAAGCAGGCTGCCGTCCTTTCCCTCGCGATGGACATGTGATGCTGCGTCTGCATAACGCGAGCCACGGCATGCAGGGCAGACGATCTCGACATCGGGCAAAAACTGCACGTCAAGCGATATCGATCCCGTGCCATCGCACGTAGGGCAACGCAAAGCGCCGGTGTTGTAGCTAAAGGCACCCGCCTTATACCCCGCCGCCTTGGCCTCGGGCGTGCGGGCGAAGGCACGGCGCAGCTCATCGTGGATGTCGGCATAGGTCGCCACCGTCGAGCGCACGTTGGCGCCGATGGGCGTGGCGTCAATCAGGTTGGCGCGCGCGATACCCTCGGCATCGACCCAACGCACGCGTCTGGGCAGGCGCTCGCCGGCCGCCTGCGCCTTGAGTGCCGGGATGAGCGTCTCGAGCACCAGCGTCGTCTTGCCCGAACCCGAAACGCCCGTCACCGCGACAAGGCGGCCGCGCGGGATATCGACTTCGAGTGGTTTGACGGTATGGATGGCACCGGTCGCCATGCGGATATGGCCTTGGTCGAACATTTCGTCGTCAGCCACCTGCGGGCGCAGACGCTTGGGCTCTGCGCGCAAAAACGGGGCGATGCGGCTGTCCTGCGATTGTTCGACCTCACCCACCGTACCGGCGGCGATTACATGACCGCCGCCTGCTCCAGCAACGGGGCCCATCTCGACCAGATAGTCGGCTTCCGCCAGTACGCGCGTGTCGTGGTCGACAACAACCACGGTGTTGCCGTCGTCCACCAGATCGCGCATCACGTCCACCAAGCCGTCGACATTGGCAGGATGCAAGCCGATCGAAGGCTCGTCCAGCACATACAGCACGCCCGTCGATCGGTTGCGCACCACGCGGGCAAGCTGCACGCGCTGGCGCTCACCCGTAGACAGCGTGGCACCGGCGCGGTCGAGCGAAAGGTAATCGAGGCCCAGATCGATCAGGCGGCGAGCCGTACTCAAAAACGAATCGCAGATGTCCGTCGCCATGGGCCGCATCTCGGTCGGCAAGGATGCGGGCACCCCACGCACCCACTCAATCGCCTCGCCCAGCGTCATGGCCGCCGCCTGCGCCAGATTGATACCGCGCACCTGAGACTGGCGCGCGGCCTCGGAAAGACGCGTGCCTCCGCAGTCGCGGCACGGCCCCTCGTGCAAAAAGCGTGCAACGCGCTTGAGCCCCTTATCGTCCTTAACCTTGGCGAGCGCATTCTCGACGGTATAGACGGCGTTGTAATAGGTAAAGTCGAGCGGCGTGGCGCCCTCGCCATTTTTGGGAACGTAGAGAATGTGCTTCTTAACTGCCGGGCCATGGAACACGATGTCGCGCTCTTGAGGCGTGAGCTGGTTAAACGGCACGTCGGTACGCACGCCCATCTCGCCGGCCACCTGCTTCATCAGGTCCCACATGAGCGTGCCCCAGGGAAGCACCGCGCCCTCGTTGATGGTCTTTGACTCGTCGGGCACCAGGCTCGCCTCGTCCACCTCGCGCATAATGCCGGTGCCGCCGCAGGTGGGACACGCGCCGCCGCTGTTAAAAGCAAGGTCCTCGGCCCCCGGCGCAAAGAACTCACGGCCGCATGCGGGGCACGTGAGCGACAGGCCCGCCGCCACGTTAAGGCTCGGCTCCACACGCGCCCCGCAATGCGGGCACACGTGATGGGCGCAGCGGCTAAAGAGTAAACGCAGGCTGTTGTTGAGCTCGGTCATGGTGCCAAAGGTCGAACGCACGCCCGGTACGCTGGGGCGCTGATGCAACGCGAGCGCCGCCGGCACGTGCAGCACCTCGTCCACCTGTGCGTGCTCGGCCTGCGTCAGACGACGGCGGGTATAAGTGCTGAGCGCCTCCAGATAACGACGCGAGCCCTCGGCATACAGAACCCCCAGCGCCAGCGAGCTCTTGCCCGAACCCGACACGCCGGCAATGCCCACGAGCCTTCCCAGCGGAATATCGATATCGATGTCCTTGAGGTTGTGGACACGCGCGCCGCGTACCTCAATAGCGCTTGGTTGTTGCGACACCGTCATCGCTCCCCTTCCTGTTAGCCGAACGTGGCAAAGGGACTGTCCTTTTGTCACGTTACTCGCACTGTGCTCGCCCGCGCCAGTCTTCGCAGGTCAAATAGGTAAAGTACTCGGTACGCACATCGCCCATAAGCTCGCAGGGCACGTCGCGCTCAACGTGATGTGGCACGAACCCACATTTTTGTTGGACGCGTAACGACTTGTTATTGCCCTCATAGTATCCGCACCAAAGCGCCTTGCAGCCAAGCGTTTCAAACGCATAGCGTTGCATAGCTCGCACTGCTTCCGGAGCAAAGCCTCGACCCCAAAACGGCTTGGCGATCCAATACCCCACCTCGAGCTCAAGTCCAACGCTTTGGCCGTTCGATTCGCAGCGCGGCGGCATGAGTCCAATGCTGCCCACGGGCTCGTCTGTCTCGGGCAGGCAAATGGCAAAGATATGGGGCGCCGTGAAGACCGTCTGAATGATCTCTCTGCTTTCCTCAATGCTTCGATGGGGTGGCCAGCCCGCAGCCGGCCCCACGTCCGGGTCGCTCGCGTATGCAAACAGGCTCGCCGCATCCGTCTCGCGCCACGGACGAAGCACCAAGCGCTCAGTATGAATCACCACGTTTCAACCTCTCAATTATCGATGTGACAAAGGGGCTGTCCCTTTGTCACATGTAGCCGAAAAATTCCGCGTCGGCGGGGCGATAGGGGCGGAAGGTGGCGGGATCGATCTTTACGTGTGCCGCGGCGGGCACGTCGTACCATTTGACCGTATAGCCGGCGCCGTGGGCGCAAAAGACCGAATCGGGCGTGTTGGGCAGATCGGCCTCGGGCTCGTAGGCGGCCGTCTCGATGACGCGCTCGGCATCATGGCATGCCGCATAACCGGCGAACTCCAGGTACAGATGTCCGCGGCCGCTCGTGTAGGCAGCCACCTCCAGCGCGTAATCCTGTACCTCGGATGCTGGCACGCGACCCACAAGCTTCGCCCGGTCGCCCGCCATCGCCGGCGGCTCGTACTCGGCGCCCATGCGCGTGACATCCGAAAGCGCCCTGCCCACGCAATCTCCCGGCACCTCGAGCTCAAAGTGGTACCACGGCTCCAACAGCACCGCCGCACCCGCCTCGCGTGCCCGCATCAAACCCTGACGAATCGCGCGGTACGTGGCCTGGCGAAAATCACCGCCCTCGGTGTGTTTGGCATGTGCACGGCCACCCGTAAGCGTAATGCGCACATCGGTGATGGGCGAGCCGGTCAACACGCCCAGGTGATCGCGCTCCATGGCGTTGGTGAGTGCCAAACGCTGCCAGTTCAGATCGAGCTCGTCGGTCGAGGTCACGGTGCCAAACTGCACGCCCGAACCCGCTGGCAGCGGCTCCAGGCGCAGGTGCACCTCGGCGTAATGGCGCAGCGGTTCAAAGTGGCCCACGCCCTCGACCGGCTGCGAGATCGTCTCCTTATAGAGAATGCCGCCGGGCTCAAACTCAATCGAAAGGCCAAAGCGATCGGCCAACACCCGCTGCACGACCTCTAGCTGCACGGCGCCCATCAACTGCAAGTGAATCTGCTCAAGATGCGTATTCCAGCTTACGCCGAGCATGGGGTCTTCGTCCGCCAACTCGGTCAGCGCTTTAAACACCGCATGGACATCATGTTCGCCCGGGAGCACCGTATAGGTAAGGACCGGCGCAATGACGGGCGCATCGCACCCGGGCTCCGCACCCAAGGCATCCCCCGGGCGAACGTGCGCAAGACCCGTCACGGCACAAATACCGCCAGCGGCAACTTCCTGGGCAAGCTCGTACTTCTCTCCGTTATAGATGCGCACCTGATCGACTTTCTGCCCCCATACCTCGGCACCGGAGCGCCCCTCGATCATCTGTTTTGCACGTAGCGCGCCGCCGGTCACTTTAACCCAAGCCAAGCGCTCGCCACGAACACCTCGGCTGACGCGATAGACACGCGCGGCGAACTCCGGGGCCCACGCCTGTTCACGCATCAGCGTGCACATGCCATCCAGCAGCTCGCCCACGCCCTGGTCCTTGAGCGCCGAGCCGGCAAAGCAGGGAAAGAGCTTGCGCTCGACAACCATGCGCGACAGCGTTGCGACAGAAAGCTCGCCCGTCTCAAGAAACTCATCGAGCGCCGCCTCGTCCAACGCAGCAGCGTCCTCCTGAACGGCACCACCCGCCAGTAGTTCGCTGGCATCTAGGCAGCCCTCGGAAAGGCGCTGCCCAAGTTGTGCCAGTAAAACATCGCGGCCGGAATTCTCCAAATCAATTTTGTTGATAAAGACGAACGTCGGGATGTCATAGCGCGCAAGCAGGCGCCACAGGGTTTCGGTGTGTCCCTGCACGCCGTCGTTGGCGCCCACAACCAAAATCGCGTAGTCGAGCGCGCGCAATGTGCGCTCTGCCTCGGCAGAAAAATCGACATGCCCCGGTGCATCCACGAGCATGACGTGGGCATCTCCGTGGTCGAGCACGGCCTGCGACGAGAAAATCGTGATGCCGCGCTCGCGTTCGATAGCGTTGGTATCCAGGTGCGAGTCGCCGTCGTCCACACGGCCGCGCTTGCGAATGCGACCTGCGTTGAACAGCATGGCCTCGGCCAGCGTAGTCTTGCCGGCATCGACATGCGCCAAGATTCCAACGACCGCTTGCTTCGACATGGCTCTCCTCTTATTGCAAGCCCATCGCACGTGGCAACGGGCACCCTCGTTCCACACTGGATGATACAATTTACGGGCCGGCGGGCGAAGCGGGCCCTATCCCCCGACCGAGCTCATCGCCCCGCGTTGCCGCGCGGCGATTTTCGCAGGTTCGCGCCTTGCGAAAGCCGGCTTGCAAAACAGCGCATCGAACGAAAATGGCCCCGCCCGGGGCCATTTTCATGTACATGGATTGTTGATACGCGTCCTCGCTCTTATGCCTCGCGCAGCCAGTCGAACGCAACACGCGGCGTGCCGTCCGACACATACACGACTCCGGCGCGCTCGAACCCCGCCTTCATGCTCGCACCCTGCATGGGCAGGTTGTCCGCGTGCGTATCGATACGCAGATGGTCGGCACGCTCCTTGGCAAAGGCAAACATCGCGGCCGCGATACCGTGCACGGTGCCGTCGGACGCCACGCGGTGCAGCACGGCGTACGGAGTGTCGCTACGCCACTGACCGTCCTCGATGACGTCATAGCACTCGTCCGGGCCCGGCAAAAAGGCAAACGTCGCCACCACGCGACCGTCGACTTCGCACACATAGCTGCCGCCGGCGGCGATATCGGCAGTCAGCTGCTCGGCCGAAGGCGTGCCCTCGGGCCACTGCGTGGCGTTGCCATGCGCGCGCATAAAGGCGCGGGCGACGTCATAGATGGCCATGACGGCAGGAATGTCGGTATCGAGGGTTTTTCTGATCATCACGCGGCGACCTCACGTTTATTGGTATCACTTTGATTGAGCAATGATACCAGCGTTTGGAAAGGACACGAAGCAGATGGGGAGCAAAAAGCGAGCCGCCTGGTCAAAGGCCAAAAGCGAGTTTTTGGGCGCTGCTACGGGCGGCGATATGAGCGACCTGTTTGCGCGCGAGGATGAGCGCCGCGACGCCCTGGACGCCGAGCGAGATGAGGCCTGGCGCTACAAGTCGTGCGAGCGAAAAAACCGTTACGACACGCGCGCCGAGGCCGAGGCAGTTATGGCTGACTGCGAAAACCGCGGACGCCGCGGGCTGGCCTGCTACAAATGCGAGTACTGCGGCGGCTGGCATCTGACGTCGCATCCATGGAAATAGACGCCGCATCGGCACGGCACTGACGGAGCGCCAACCATCGCACGCAAGCTACGGGCGCGGCGGCACCAAAACATCGTAGCGAACGGCCTTGCCCGCAAGCTGATAGCTCGGCTTAACGCCGGCAAGCAGCGGCCCCTTCACTGGCCGCTTGATAACAACCTTGCGCGGGCACGACGCAAGAGCAGCCTCGACCAGCGTCTCCTCATCGGCACACGGCTGCTCCAAATGGTGCAAGAGCTGGAACTTCTTTTTAACCGCCGCGCTCTTGGTGCGCTCGGGAAACATGGGGTCCAAATACACCACATCGGGAGCCGCGAGCTCACCGCGCTCGACCAGCTCAGCCGTATGGCGAAGGCCGGCAATGCTGTCCTCGCCCGCATGCAAGCGCATGCGTGCCACGGCAGCCGCAAGCGCCGGATCATCCGCCGCGCGGTCCAAGGCATCCTTGAGCAATGCCGCAATCACGCAATCCTGTTCATACAGATCGACGGTAAAGCCCGTGGCGGCCAGCAGCAGCGAATCCTCGCCAAAGCCTGCCGTGGCGTCAATCGCCCATGGCTGCTCGATGCCTTTTGTGCGCGCAGCCTTCACCAGCAGCTCTTGCTGCAGACGGCCCTGCTTGAGCCGTGGAAGCATGCGGGCAAAATCGGCACGCAGCTCCATCGCGCCGTCGGTGAGCGTGAGGCCCTCGGGCTTCCCGGTCAGCTCAAGCCCCGCGGCCCGAGCAACAGAAAAGGGATCGACGACGCCCATGGGCACTCCTTTACAAGCAAAATGAATACGTGAGCGCCGCCCCTGTCGGCACTCAACCGTCCGCTATTGTCCCACATGCGACATGGCCCACAGCATCCCAATGCAAAGCACCGCCATCAATCCCGTGCATACGGCAGCGATCACAGAATCACTCATGCGCCTTCCCAACGACCGCGGCTCGCGCACTTGCCCTGTTCCGTACATCATGGCTCCTCCTTAGACCAACTCCTTGTCACGACCTCATCATCGCAGCGCCGCACATGTGCTGCCATCGATTTGGCTTACGTCCAGCTTTCCTTTTTGAAAGATTGCTCTGCACAGGCGAGAAGCGCTTTCTAGCACACACGCCGTCACGTTGAACTACAATGTGCTTCACGATATGTGCAGCTTATGGGACGCGCCAGACTGGCAGCGCCCGAATCGAAAGGACTACCTATGAGCGCCGCGCGCAAGACACTCAAAATCCTTGCCCTCATCTATTTTGTTTTGGGCATCGCCAGCCTCGTCATCGGAATCGCCGGCATCGCGACCGGCAAATTTGAATCCATCTACGGATCGAACGCCATACTCGCTGCTGTCGTTGTGATTATCAAGGGCGTTGTCGATCTTGCCGCAGGTGTTGCGGGCATCAAGGGTGCCAACAAGCCTTCGCAGGTGGATGGCGCGTTTAAGCTCGGTATCGTTGCCGCGGTCGCTACGCTCGTCCAGGCTGTGCTTACCCTTCCCGCGCTCGGCGGCAGCGCCGTCAATATCGGCGCCTTTGTCATCGTGGTCTACGACCTGTTCTTTATTCAGCAGGCGCACGCCGTGAAGGCCGAAAACAAGGACCGTCTGTAAGCGCTCGCTTCTCATAACCTCTGCAGCCAAGCAACTAAAAAGGGCCGATCGCGCAGCAACGCGGTCGGCCCTTTACGTTAGCCCAGATAAAACCCGCCAAAATAAACCTGTCCCTTTTTTGTAGGTTAGCTGTGGCGGTACTCGGCGATGATGAAGTCGATGTCGGTCTGAAGGGTATCGAGGTTTGCCAGGCGTGCTTTGTCGGCGGGGCGCGTGCGGTAGTAGTACGGCGTCATCTGGAACACCGCCTCGATGTCGGCCTGGGTCTGAAGGGTGATAGAGGCTGTCACGCGCCGCGTTCCGACCAACTCGAGCTCGGTAGTCTTCGGCAGCTTCTCGTCATTGAGGTATGGCCTGTCGTAGAGCACCTCCTTGAGCCCAAACAGGTGATGGGCACCCGGCACCACGGTGTAGAGCGAGCCCTCGGGCACCAGCACGCGAGCAAACTCGCGCTCGTTAAAGGGAGCAAAGAGCTCGGTCACCATATCGAAGGCGCCATCTGCCACGGGGATATCCTTCATGTTGGCCACAAAATAGGTCGCATCGCCGCGCTTGGCGGCCAGGCGCACCATCTCTTTGCCCAGGTCGAAACCGTAAGCATCCACGCCCGGCACCGCACCCATGGCACTGGTGTAGTAGCCCTCGCCGCAGCAAATATCGAGCAGCGTCATGGGGCCATTCGCAGACGTTGCACGTCCAGACACCTGCTTGCGCACCAGCTCGACCATCGCATCGCGCAACGGCGCGTAGTAACCGCGGTTAAGAAAGTCGCGACGACTGCGCGCCTGCGACTTGGGATCGCCCATGGAGTCGCCGCTCTTGGACGAGCGCAGCAGATAGAGATAGCCCTCGCGCGCACGGTCAAACCGGTGTCCGCCCGCGCATGTAGCACCGCGCTCGTCGTCCACCAACGGCTCATGGCAAACGGGACACAACAACATGGCAACTCCTTAGCGCGAACAACACAACGCCCACCATTGTCGCACGCCTTCCCCACCTAGTCATCGGGGACGTTATTGAATGACCAGTCGTTTAAGAACGTCCCAACGACTATCTAAGTACCGACTGGTTGCATTAGGAGTATCATCGTCTGCGCAAATAAGCACGAAATAGCATATTAGAGATTGAGAGTGTATGGCCGATACCGCATCTAAGCACATTGACATGACCACCGGCTCGCTGTGGCGCAATATTCCCCTGTTCGCCTTCCCCGTGGCCGCCACGAGCATCTTGGAACAGCTATCGAACCTCATCGCCACGGTCATCATCGGCAACTTCTCGGGCGACCAGGGAACCCTTGCCATGGCAGCGGTCGGCTCCAATGTTCCGATTACCAGTCTTATGCTCAACCTGTTTATCGGCATGTCGCTTGGCTCAAATGTGGTCATCGCCAACGCTATCGGCCGCAACGATCAGAACATGGTCAAACGTGCCGTCCATACCTCGGTTTTAATGGCGCTCGTGGGCTTTGTCGTCATCGCGCTGGGCGAGATCTTTGCCGAGCCCATGCTCGCCGCGCTCAACGTTCCTGCCGAAACCATGCCGCTCGCTTCGCTCTACCTGCGCGTCTTTTTGCTCAGCATGCCCTCGATCTTGCTCTACAACTTTGAGGCCGCGATCTTCCGCTCCGTCGGCATCACCCGCATGCCGCTGCAGGCGCTTGCCGTGTCCACCGTCCTCAACATTGGCCTGGACCTCATCTTTGTCCCCGTACTTCACTGGGGCGTCGCGGGCGTCGCCATCGCCACCGCCATCGCCTACACCGTCAGCGCCGCTACGCTCTTTATCCGCCTGCTCAAGACCGACTCTGTCGTCCGCGTCACCCCGCGTGACTTGGCTATCGACCCCGTCGCCCTCAAGCGCATCGTCAAGATCGGCCTGCCCGCCGGCATCCAAAGCGCCGTCTTTGCCGTCGCCAACATCATCATCCAGTCCGCCATCAACAGCCTGGGCACCGAGGTCATGGCGGCATCGAGCGCCGCCATGAGCTTGGAGTACGTATGCTACAACCTGCTCAACAGCTTTAGCCAGGCTTGCACCACCTTTGTGGGACAAAACCACGGTGCCCGCCAGATCGACCGCTGCACCAAAACGCTCAAGGTCTGCCTGGTCGAAGGCGGTATCGTCGCGCTCACCACAATTATCGTTATTGTCGGCCTGGGGCGCGAGATCTTGTCGCTGTTCAACAGCGATCCCAACATCGTCTCGATCGGCTATATCCGCGTGTGTTCGATCTTCCCGGCGTACGCCTTTAGCATGTTCTACGAAAACATGTCCGGCTACCTGCGCGGCTTTGGTATCTCGCTCACGCCCGCCCTCATCACCATGATCTGCGTCTGCGGCATCCGCTTCTATTGGGTGTTCTGCGTGTTCCCGCACTTCCGCACCTTTGCGAACATCATGATGGTCTACCCCATCAGCCTGGGCACCACGGCGTTCTTTATGGTCGTGGCGGTGCTACTCTGCCACCCGGCACGCACCTATCGTGTCACCCAAGCCAAAGCGACAGCCCGCTAAACACCGCACTCAACGCCGCGCCAGTCATTAATTGACAATATGCGAGCTCATATAGTCGATAAAGCGCCTCGTGGCGATGGGCATGGTGTCCCAGCTGCGCCAGGCCGCCACTACGTCGCGCGAGGGGGCGTGCACGATGGGACGTACGCGAATATCGGCACGCATGCCCTCCACAGTACGACGGTAGAGCATGCTCACGCCTAGGCCCTCCTCCACCATCGCCATGATGGTGTAGTCGTCGGTGACCTCGCTCGTCACGTGCGGCGACAGGCCATGCGCCGCGAATGCATCGAGCACCAGGCTCTGTTCGCCCTCATCCAGAAGCACAAACGGCTCGGAAGCCAGGTCGGCGAGTGTCACCTTTTCCTTTGCCGCCAGCGGATGCGCGACAGGCAACAGTGCCACCAACTCGTCGTGATAGACCACGCGCTTCTCGAGGCCAGCGGTAAACCCGCGTGCTGTAAAGCAAAAATCGACCACGCCATCGTGCACCCATTGGGCGTTGCGCGTGTAGTCGCCCTGCTTAAGGGTAAAGCGTACGCCCGGGTGCAGCGCCCCAAAGTCGCGGATCACACGCGGTAACACGGTTCGACTCACGTTGGTAAACGTCGCGATGCGAATATCGGTCGACGAAAGCCCCAGCAACTCCTGGCGCTTGCCCTCGAGCTCAGCCTCGGCAGTCACAATCTGGCGCAGATACGGCAGATATTGTTTACCGTCGCGCGTAAGCGAAACGCCCTGCTTACCGCGCTCGATAAGCGTGGTACCCAGCTCGCGCTCGAGTGCCTTGACGGCCTGGCTCACCGCACTTTGCGTATAGCCCAGCTCGTCCGCCGCGCCCTTAAGACTGCCGCGATCGACCACCATACAAACAATCTGATACCGCGATGCCATCGCACCTCCACATCAATGCAGCCGTAAAACGTTTTGCCAGGGCTTTTTCTGCCAACATTAGTATTTCTTAATCATACTGAAGATACATTCGCTTTACTACATCCATATCTGGGAGCAGAATCCTTTTTGCGAAACCGTTCTGTAACAAAAGGAGTCCCATGGATCGCAAAAAAGCAATCGCGCTCTCATTTTCCGTTCCCGTCGCATGGGGCTTTTCGTATCCCCTCATGAAGATCGGCATGGACAGCATGAACGCCACGAGCATCGTCGCGCTACGCTGCATCATCGCCTTTGTGGTCTGCCTGCTGCTCTTCCACAAGCACGCGTTGCGCATCAACCGCGACCTTATGGTCCGTGCCGCCATCATCGGCGCCATTATGGCAACCGAGCTCACCTGCATGTGCCTGGGCTCCAGCCTCACCTCTGCCTCCACTGCCGGCTTTTTGCAGAGCCTGACGGTCGTAATCGTGCCGTTTGCCAACGCCGCCCTGCTGCGCCGCGCCCCCGAGCGCAAAGTGCTCGTCGGCACCGCCATCGTCACCTGCGGTATGTTGCTGCTCTCGGGCGCCGACTTCACTAGCCTGAACCCGGGCGCGCTCATCATGCTGCTCTCCGCCTTTGTCTACGCCGGACACATCATTGTGGCGAAGCGCTTTGTCGAAGATGTCGACCCGCTGGCTCTGGGCGTTTGGCAGCTGGGCTTTGGCGGCTTGTTCTCGGGCATCGCCGCATTCACCTTTGGCGGCTTCACGCTTCCCAGTACGCCCAGCGAGATCGTGGTCGTCATTGCGCTCGCACTCATCTGCTCTGCTTACGGCTTTATCACCCAAACGCTCGTGCAGCCCCATGTGCCTGCCGAGACCACCGGTTTCGCCTTCTCGCTCGAGCCGGTATGCTCTGCCGTCTTTTCGTTCTTCCTGGTCGGCGAAGTCCTGAGCCCCATCGCCTTCTTTGGTGCCGCCCTCATCCTCACCGGCGTCATGGTGGCAACCGTCGAACTTCCGCGCCTTCGCGCGCATGGACAGGCTCGCATGGCAGGAGCGCCCGAGCACGTCTCGTAGACCCCGCTCTTCATACAGCCGTGGCATAAAGGCAACCGGTGCGCCTTTACAATAGATGCCAACAGAGCATCTGCCATAAAGGAGCCCCATGGACACCGCAACCCGCGACCTCAACATAGCAACTTGGTTGGGCAATGCGCCGCAGCCGGTACGTGACACTACGAACCAGCTGCTCGAGCGTATCGCCCTTTTGCGTGCCGAGCAGACCATCTACCCGGCACAAGACGACATCCTCAATGCCCTCGCCTACACGCCGGCCGACCAGGTCAAGGTTGTCATCTTGGGTCAAGACCCCTATCACGGACCCAACCAGGCCATGGGGCTGTCGTTCTCGGTCCCCGCGACGCAAACCAAGTTGCCGCCGAGCCTGCGCAACATCTACAAGGAACTCAATGCCGATCTGGGTTGTCCCATTCCCTCCACGGGAGACCTAACCCCATGGGCACAGCAGGGCGTCCTGCTCCTCAACACCACGCTCACCGTGCGCGAGCATGCCGCGAACTCGCACGCCAAGCTGGGCTGGAGTACCCTGACCGACTACATTATCGAACGCTGCTACCAGCTGCCCCAGCCGGTAGTCTTTTTGGCATGGGGCCGCTTTGCCCAGCAGATGGTCGAAGGCAAGCTCGCCACGACCGGCGCGGGCAAGGCAACCGACAAGTTCTGCCTGGCCTCTACGCACCCCTCGCCGCTTTCGGCCAACCGTGCCACGGCAGAACTCCCCGCTTTTATGGGGTCGCGTCCCTTCTCCGCTGCCAATCGGTTACTCGAACAGCACGGCTCGACCCCCGTTAACTGGACTTGGCTCGGATAAAAATCGATACATCGAAAACGCGCCCGACAGCTTTCCATCGGGCGCGTTTCCTATTCGGGCCAAATAAATTGCGTGCGGCCGGCCTCGCCGCCATCGATCAGCAGGCTCTGCCCGGTCATAAACCGGTTGGTCACGCCCACAAAGTAGATCCACTCGGAGATCTCTTGGGCGGTGGCCCAGCGCTTAAGCGGCGTGAGTTCCATAATCTGGCTCCACAGGTGTTCGTCTTCCATCACGCAACGGTTGAGCGGCGTGATCACGCCACCCGGGTCCACACTGTTGGCGATGGCCTGCGGCGCCAGGCGGTTTGCAAGGTTCTTGGTGTAGGCGATAACGCCGCCCTTGCTGGCGGCATAGTCGGGAAACTCCGATCCCGTATGCCCGCTCGCCGACCCCACATTGACCACGGATTTGATAGCCGGTGTCGGCTTGGCGGCAAGCCCCTCCCCCACAAAGGCATAGCGCTCGGTCACGTTGATGGTGCCACGCAAGTTGGCGGCAATATCGTCGGCCGAATCCTGCACACCGGCAACGTTCACGATTACCTGTGGCTCAAGGTCGCCTGGAAACGAGTCAGGCTCGCGGACATCAACGATCAGATGGCGGTAGCGCTCGTGTTCGATCGCCGCCGGCAGCAGATCAAAGCCCACGACCTCGTGGCCCTCGTCCAAAAAGCGCTGCACGCACGCGGCTCCGATACCACCCGAAGCACCCGTGATCAAAACCCGCATGCTTGCTCCTTAGGCGGTTGCATGGCGCTTGAGGTACTCGGCGCCCACATTCTCGCGCTCCCAGCTGCGCACGACCTTGTAGCCCACGGGGCTCAGGAAGACCTCGCACAGCAGCTCGGCAACAGCGCCGGTCAGCGAGCACATAAGAACCTGCACCCAGGTCCAACCAAAGAACGTGTGGCTCACCACAATGGCAAAGACTAGGTTGTCGATAAACTGGCCGACACCCGTAGACACATAGGAGCGGAAGGCAAAGCTCGCAAAGTTATTCTTTTTGAGCATGCGGCCGAGCGACTGGTTGAGTGTGGAGTTAACCACGGCAGAGACGAGCATTGCCAGCGAAGAGCCCAGCACCACATACCAGGTGCCACCGATGGTGGCGTTAAGGGCAGTGTTGACCTCGATCATACCCGTGTCGTAGTAGGCGCCCCACATGCCGGGCGTGAGCGAGCATGCCCAAAAGCACAGGCTCACGGCCAGGTTGACCGCCAACGCGAGGATAGAAATTTTGATGGATGCCTTGGCGCCAAAGCGCTTGCAAATCATGTCCTGGCACAAAAACGAAACCCAGCTCACCACAAAGCCGCAATCGAGTGCCAGATACGGCAGGCTGATAAGCTCCTTGTTGGCCAGCAGGTTCATCATGATAACGCTCACGATAAACAGCGAAACCGTTGCCGCGGGAATGCTCCGCAACAGGACCTTGTAGTCCTCCATGACCTTCTTGATCATTATGTACTCCTTTGGTTTTAGGTTTAACGAGCAGGATATCGGACCCGAACTGCTCGGCCGCCACGGTCTTGAGGCGACGGTGGGTATGATAGCCGCTCACACGGCGGCAGGCAAGCAAGCGGCGCGGCAGCCCCACAGGACCACCGCGCCGGCGCACTAAAACGTTACGTTGCCAAACTCCGACAGGACAAGGTCGGGGTTGTGGTCGGTCGCCCAGTCAACATTCCACGGGCTCGTAAACAGCAGCAGTTTGCCGCCGCGCATGTCCTCGACGCGCAAGGTGTCACGCGTGAGCGAAAGGCCCGGGATGTCGATGGTGTCGGGGTCGTTCTGGATCCAGCGGATGTCCGTATAGGGCAGCGGCTGACGACGGACTTCAACACGGTACTCGGCCTTAAGGCGGCGCTCGAGCACCTCAAACTGCAGTACGCCGACCACGCCCACGATGACGCTCTCCATGCCGGCACCCAGCTCGCGGAAGATCTGGATGGCGCCCTCCTGGGCAAGCTCCTCCATGCCCTTCACGAATTGCTTGCGCTTGAGCGTGTCGACCTGCGTGATGCGGGCGAACATCTCGGGGGCAAACGTCGGGATCTGCGGATACTGTACGTGGCGCTTGCCAGAGCACACGGTGTCGCCGATGCTAAAGATACCCGGATCGAACAGGCCTACGATATCGCCCGCGTACGCCTCGTCCACGATGGCGCGGTCATCGGCCATCATCGACGTGCCCGTGGCAAGCTTGAGCTTACGGTTGCCCTGCACGTGGAAGGCATCCATGCCGCGCTCGAACTTGCCCGAGCAAATGCGCACAAAGGCGATACGGTCGCGGTGGTTCTTGTCCATGTTGGCCTGGATCTTAAACACAAAGCCGCTAAAGTCGTCGCGGCACGGATCGACCGGCTCGCTGGTGAGCGTATCGGTATAGGCGCGCGGCGTCGGGGCCAGGCGCAAGAACTCCTTGAGGAAGGGCTCCACGCCAAAGTTGGTGAGCGCCGAGCCAAAGAACGCCGGGCTCAGCTTGCCGCAGGCCACGGCATCCAGGTCGAGCTCGTCGCCGGCGCCATCGAGCAGCTCGATGTCGTCCATCAGGTTCTTGTGGTTCTCCTCGCCAATAAGCTCATCCATGGCGGGGTCGCCCAGCTCGGCCTCGACCTCGGCGACCTTCTTGGTGGCGTTGGCGTGACCGTCGCCCTCAAAGGCGATGACGCGACGGGTCTGACGGTCGAACACGCCGCGGAAGTTACGGCCGCTGCCGATTGGCCAGTTCATGGGGTACGTATTGATGCCCAGGACGTTCTCGATCTCTTCCATGAGCTCAAACGGATCGCGGGCCTCGTGGTCGAGCTTGTTCACAAAGGTAAAGATGGGAATGTGGCGCAGCGTGCAGACCTTAAAGAGCTTTTTGGTCTGGGCCTCGACGCCCTTGGCGCCGTCGATGACCATGACCGCGGCGTCGGCGGCCATAAGGGTACGGTAGGTATCCTCCGAGAAGTCCTGGTGGCCGGGAGTATCGAGGATGTTGACGCAGGCGCCGTTGTAGGTGAACTGCAGTACCGAGGAGGTAACGGAAATACCGCGCTCCTTCTCGATGTCCATCCAGTCCGAGACGGCATGCTTGGCCGAACTCTTGCCCTTGACCGAGCCGGCGGTCTGGATGCTGCCGGTATAGAGCAGCAGCTTCTCGGTAAGCGTGGTCTTACCGGCGTCCGGGTGGCTGATGATCGCGAATGTGCGGCGCGACGAGATTTCATCCGACAGGCTTGCCATGCGGATCCTTTCTTGCATTGAGTGCATTACGTCGTTGAAACCGTACTATTGTAGCCGCGAAATCCCGCCACAGGGCACCTATCAGGACAAATTCATCAGCCAAGCTCGCTGTGCACCGGGCAGCCGCCTCAAGGACTGTCTCGATCTGTAACAGATAGACGGGTTTTAGCGTTCCTGGTGTTACAGATTGAGATAAACGGCTGGGAAGATCGACACCGTCTCAATCTCGTCTCAATCTGTAGCAGAAAGACGGGTTTTGAGCCTCCACCTGTTACAGATTGAGATAAACCGGCAGGAAGGCAACCAATGTCTCAATCTGTAACATCTAGCCGCCCAAATCGACTCTTACTGTTACAGATTGAGACAAATAGACAGGCGGGCAAATAACATCTCAATCTGTAACAGCAAGCGACCCAAAACGGACCTAGGTGTTACAGATTGAGATTGTTTTGAAGTAAGCGCGACACTGGCAGGCTATTCCACATTTCCTCTTGCATAACTGTGCATAGTGTATATATACTGTGCTTACCGGTTATATACACGTGTAGCCCAACAGCTAAGGAGCCGCTGTGGACATCATCCTATCCAATTCGAGCGACAAGCCCATCTATGAGCAGATCTCCTCGCAGGTCAAAGCTCAGATCCTTTCGGGCGCACTCGCTGCAGGAGCCAAACTCCCCAGCATCCGCGCGCTCGCGAGCGACCTCGGTGTGAGTGTCATCACCACCAAGCGCGCCTATGCCGACCTGGAACAACTTGGCTTTATCTGTACCGTGCAGGGCAAGGGCTGCTTTGTCGCCGAGGGCAACCAGGAACTCTTGCGCGAAAACCAGCTTTGCCATATCGAAGAGTTGCTTGCGCAGGCCGCTACGCAGGCCGAAACCCTGGGCGTCACGCGCGACAAATTGCACGAGATGCTCGACCTTGTAGCCCCCGAAACCATGCAGTAGCCATCTGCAAGAAAGGCTATACCATGCAAAACTTGCTAGAACTCAAAGGCGTCTCACGCCGCGTAAGCGACCGCTTTTCCCTACGCGATGTCACACTCACCGTGGAGCCCGGCCAGATTGTTGGCTTTGTGGGCGCAAACGGCGCCGGTAAGACAACGACGATTCGCGCCGCGCTCGGACTCATAAAGCTCGATGCCGGCGAGGTGCACCTGTTTGGGCAGCACTGCGGCACCGACGCGCCCGGCGAGACACAGCGCCATCTGCGCTCCCGCATCGGTCTTGTCCTGGACACGTGTCCTTTCCCTTCCACGCTCAAGGTGGGCCAGATCGAGACGCTCGTAGGCCCGGCGCACCCCACATGGAGTCGCGAAACATTCGCCAGATTTATCGAACGATTTGGCCTTGATCCCAAAGCCAAGGTCAAAGACCTCTCCCGCGGCATGGGTATGAAGCTGCAGCTCGCCTGTGCGCTCAGCCACAATGCCAGGCTGCTCGTTTTGGACGAAGCCACCGCGGGCCTCGATCCCATGGCGCGCGAGGAGCTGCTCGATGAGCTGCTCGCCTTTGTTTCCGACGGCCAGCGCAGCGTACTGCTCTCGAGCCACATTACGTCCGACCTCGATAGCGCCGCCGATCGCGTCATCTGCATCGATAACGGTTCGATTGCATTTGACCTGCCACGCGAGGACATTACCGACCGCGCCGGAATCGCCCACTGCACGCAAGCACAGGCCGCAGAGCTCATGGCTTGCGTCGAAGGCGCCCGTGCTGCCCGCCACGCCTATAGCGTGGACGTGCTCGTGCCCAACCGCCGTGATACGCTCGAGGCTTTCCCCGAGATTCCCTGCGATCGGGCAACCATTGATGACTACCTTCGCCTCATGCTGAAAGGGGCTTCAAAATGAAACGCGCCTTTATGTCCGAGCTCGCCATCGTTCGCACGCTTATCCCGAGCATCGCGGGTGTCGGCTTATTTATATTCATCGTGATGACCCTCGCCAACGCATCGGATGGTGATTCCGGCATGAGTGCTGGCGCCTGCGCAGTCAGCGCCATGTCGCCCATCATGATCATGAACTCGCTAGCCGGCTTCGACAATCAAAACGGATGGGAGCGCTATCGGGCAACGCTGCCCTTCTCGCGCAAAGACATCGTCTGCGCACGTTACCTGTGTATCGTTGCTTTCTCGGCCATCATGGCATGTGCGGCCGCGCTGTTGAACATCGTCACCATCCCACTCTTCAATAATGCAGGCATTTTCCCGACGGGACAGGTCGTATTTGAGATCGCAATTGCCTCGGCAGCCTCGATGCTCATCTCCCTCATGATGGTGTTTTTGGCGCAGCCGCTGTTCTTTCGTTTTGGACACATGGAGGCGCTGCGCCTGTCCGTTGGTCTGTTTGCCTTGCTCGGTTGCCTTGCTATGGCCACGCTGAGCTCCTCCAACCCCATCAGCAACTGGCTCATGTCGATTGCCGGGGCAAATCCCGATTCCGCCGTCCTCGGCTGCCTGTGCGCAGGAATTGCCGTCCTGGCCCTCGCGCTATGCGCAATCAGCTGCACCGTCAGCACCAAGGTTTATCGAGTACGCGACCTGTAATCGACAGCTAAAGGACTTGGGCGGCACCCCACCTCATTTACTAGATAAGACGAAGCAGTAACAACGTCGTTACCACCCTTCACGGCATGCCGTTCACTTCTCGGAAAAACATTCACCTTCAATTCGAGCCCTAACCAAATGGCTCCCCGGAACATGGCCCCGTCTCGCCGCGGCCATATCAAACCTTCATGGTGGGGCGGTATCCTTATGTCCATAAAACTCGCAGGATAAACCCATTATCCAAGGAGGCATCGCACCCGTGTCGTGGGTCGTCGCAGCATTTGCGTCAGCATTCTTTGCCGGCATCACATCCATCTTGGCCAAATGCGGTATCAAGCAGACCGACTCCGATATCGCGACGGCCATTCGCACCTGCGTGGTGCTCGTTTTCGCCTGGGCAATGGCGGGCATTTCTAGATCCATTGGGACCATTGGCAGTATCGAACCCAGATCCTGGCTCTTTCTCGTCCTCTCGGGACTCGCTACAGGTGCTTCGTGGATCTGTTACTTTAAGGCGTTGAGCATCGGAGACGTCAATAAGGTCGTACCGGTCGACAAGATGAGCACCGTGCTCGCCGCGCTGGTCGCCATCGCGCTTTTTGGTGAGACGAGCAACCTTGCGGTTAAGCTCGTGGGAACCGCTGTCATCACCCTCGGCACGTTTTTAATGATCGAGAAGAAGCAGTCCGCCGGACCCGAGCAGCAGCAAGACCGGACCTGGCTCGCTTACGCCCTCGGCGCCGCCGTGTTCGCGGCACTCACCTCCATCCTCGCCAAGATCGGCATCGAAGGCGTCGAGTCAAACCTGGCCACGGCAATCCGCACCTGCGTGGTACTGGTTATGGCATGGGCAATCGTGGCAGCCAAGGGAAAACTGGAGCAGGTCGCGCACGTTGACCGGCGCGAACTCACATTTCTCGTAACATCGGGCATCGCAACCGGAGCATCGTGGCTGCTCTATTACTACGCCATCGCTGCAGGCCAGGTGAGCGTCGCGGTGCAGATCGACAAACTATCGATTGTCGTATCGGTACTATTTGCGCGTCTGGCATTCAACGAAAAACTCTCACGACGCAGCGCCATCGGTCTCGCCCTCATCGTACTGGGCACCGCCGCGCTTGCAATTTGGAAGTAGCGCCGATACCGAACGAAATCCAGTCCACCCGCAAATCCGTGACACAGCGCCCGCACCGGACTTGAGATGTTTGTACTGACTGCGCGCTATCGTGCTACTTGCGCAGCGGCTTGGGCAGCGGAATGCCGGCGGCGATAACGGCGGCGATGATCATGCAGACGATACCCTTGAGCGGGAAGCACATGAGCAGCAGGCCCACGACCATGACCGGCTGACGCATGACCGCACCCATCATCGATGCCGTGCAGACGGCGACGCAAAAGACCGGATCGGCGCCGGTGAAGACAGCAAGGCCGTAGCCCAGGCTTACGCCCGAGAAGATAACCGGGAAGAAGTGGCCGCCGCGCCAGCCCATGTTGATAAGGGCGGGCGTCAGCATGGCCTTGACAAGACCGGTTGCAATGAGTACGCCAGCGGGAATGGTCATATAGGTCTCCATGAGCACATCGGCCTGCGTCTCGCCGGCAAACATGGTGTAGGGCAGGACCGTGCCGCAAATGGCGAGCGCCAAACCGGCCAGCATGGCCTTGATGACAGGGTGCTCCCCCATGGCGTGGGCCAGTGCCTCGCTCGCGTGCTCCGAAACAAAGTACAGCCAGCCACAGACAGTGCCGATGAGCGCCAGGGGAATAAGCCAGGCAAGCTCGAGGTTGCCCACCTGAGCAGCCTCGAACCTCGGCATACCCATACCGCCGCCCATAAGCTGGCCGAGCAACAGATAGGTGCCCAAGCCGCCGGCAATCGCGATGCCGTAGACCACGGTCTTTTGCGCCTTGGGCAGCTTGATGGTGATCTCGTCGGACGCTGAGTCCTCATCGTCGTCGGCGCCCTGGCCGTCGGCGCTGCCGGCGAGCGGCGCCACAAAGCCAAAGACAGGCGCGGTAAAGAGCGCCGTCAGGGCAGCCTGGGTACCCAGCAGCGTGAGTTGCCTAAACTCGGCGCCAAAGCAACGCATGCGGTCGCCGACCCAGCTGCACAGACCTGCAATGACACCGGTCAGGCCAGCCTCCGGTCCAATGCTTCCGCCAAACAGCAACGGCAGCAATGCCGCAAGAGATAGCTTGCCGAGGTTGTCGTACGGGTAGCGGCAGTCGCGCTTTACCTTGGCCATCACCTGGTTGAGGTCATCGGTCTTGGTGCCCGTCATCTTTTCGTACAGACCGATCAGCAGGCCGCCCAGCAGGCAGACGAAAAACGGGTACGGTAAAAAACCGAACGGACCGCTCGCGAGCTCGGGCGAAGCGACGCCCAGCATTTGCGGAATCTCGGTCCATAGATAGTCGATACCGTGCTCCATCGCAAAAAAGAACAGCCAGACCGCAGCGCCTGCGAAAGCGCCAGTCACAGCAACGCTAGCTAAAAACAGCGCACGGTTTTTGGGTTTTGCCAGGTTACCCATCGGGTCCTCCCGTGGTCAAAGTCAACATAGATACGCCTTATTGTAGGGCGAGCATTGTCCAGACGAGCCAACCATCTGCGCCCCAAACGACACCATTGAGTGCCAGGGCACTACGGATGCGAACCTCAACTCCCAATAATCGAGGCAATCTCGCGCAAATCGTCGGCAAAGTAGATGCCTTGCTGGCGCTGCGGACTCGATAAGCCCTTATCGATCATATGCCCGAGCAGCGCCTTGAGGTCGTTGTAGTAACCGTCCAGGTTATACAGGATGCACGGAGCACTCAGGTGTCCCAACGATACCGCAGACATGACCTCGGCAATCTCCTCGAGCGTGCCCGTCCCGCCGGGAAAGGCAATGAAGGCATCGCCAAGCTCAATCATCTTGGCTTTGCGCTCAGCCATATCGCTCGTCACGATAAGGTCGTCAATACCTTCGTGTTGAAACTCTGCCTCGATAAAAAAGCTCGGCTCAACGCCCGTCACATGCCCGCCAGCATCGAGCACGCTATCGGCAAGCGCGCCCATCAGGCCCGATTTAGACCCGCCGTATACCAGCGCGTGCCCGTTGGAGCCAATCCAGTTGCCCAGCTCTTGCACCGCAGGCAGAAACGCCGGGTCATTGCCGACGCTGGCGCCCAGATACACGGTGATATTCATATTCAGTCCCCCTCGTCGTGACGCACGGCGCCCGTTCTAGCGTTGGCGTCGGCGATATTCGCGTACGCGGCGCGACAGGTCAGCGAGCTCGTCACGATCGAGCTCTTCCAAATGCTCAAGATCATCCATAAAGCGCGCCATGGTGTCCTTTTGGCGCAGTTTAATGAGCGTATTGCAGTAGTTCACCGCCACACCCGTGAGCATGGCGATGTAGAAGATGCTGATGACGCTCAGGACGACGGTAATAGCGCGGGCGACCGGCGTTTCGGCCGGGATATCGCCAAAGCCGATGGTCGAGACCGTCTCAAAGCTAAACCAGAGACCATCGCCAAACGTGAGGGTCGTGGGCTCGGACAGCCAGACAGCCGTCGAGCACAGCAGGTAAAAGATAAGAAACAGGCCCGTGATGCGTGCAAAGCCAGCCTGTCGCAACACGTCGGCAAGCGTCCTCAACTTGTTCATCGCGACCCCTTTTCCCAGACGCCCAATCACATTCGCTCGGTATTGTCCCACGCCTTCCCCGCAAACGGAACCAGTCGTCGGGGACGCTTCTAAACGGCGGGTTATGAAGGACCGTCCCCGTGGCAAAACGGCATACGTTTCAATCTGCGACAAATAGGACATCCCCACAGGTCTCACGGCCCGAACGAGTATCTTGATATAGACATACCGCCCACCGCCGTGCCCGCAGCACGCAAAAAGAAAGGGAGTCCACAATGTTTAGGCCTCTTCGCAGAAAAAAGCGCGCCATCACCGATAAACAGGCGCGAGAGCTGCTCGCCGATTGCAAGCGCGGCGTTTTTGCCGTCAACGGCGACGATGGCTATCCCTATGCCATTCCCGTCAATTACTTCTTTGACACCGAGCACGACAAAATTTATTTTCATGGTGCCAAGGCAGGACACAAGGTCGACGCACTCAAACGAAACGACAAAGTCTGCTTTACCGTCTATGGCAACGATTGGTATAAGGATGACGACTGGGCACCCTATGTTCAGAGCACCGTGGTTTTTGGCCGCTGTCGCCTCGTGAACGATGACCCGGCATTTGTCGAAGATACAATCCGCCAGCTCGCCCTCAAATACTACCCTTCCGCCGAGGAGGCCGAAGAGGAGATCAAACAAAGCATAGGGGGCGTCCAGCTGTATGAAATTACGGTTGAGCACCTTTGCGGCAAGCAGATTCAGGAAAAATAGCAAACGCGGAAAACGTGCTCGCAGCCCTCTGTGCCCTCTGTGCCCTATGCGCCCACGCACGCTAACGGCGTGGGCGCAGACCGCGGCGGCCGAATCGCTTGCCCCCTATACCCCAAAAACGTAGCGGTCCAAGCGGTCGCACGCCTCCCTTACACGCGAAAGCGGCAGTGCTAGATTCACGCGAATGTGGCAAGATCCGTGGAACGGACGGCCGTCCTGATAGCCCACGCCCACACGCGCGCCCTCATCGAGCAGCCACTGAATATCGCGGCCATGCTCGCGGCACCACTCCGTGCAGTCTAGGAACACCATATAGGTGCCCTGCGGGCGCGAATAGGACACGCCCTCAAAATGCTCGTCCACGTAATCGCAGAAGTAGTCAATGTTGCCCTCGATGACCTCGTTGAGTTCATCGACCCACTCGTAGCCCTGCGGCTGGTAGGCGCCGATAAGCGCATGCATCGAAAGGACATTCATCTCGTTATAGTGGGTCATATTGGACACGGCGCTCACGCGATCGCGCAGCGTCTCGTTATAGATGATGTGGTAGCTGCCGACCAGGCCCGCCAGGTTAAACGTCTTGCTCGGCGCATAGAGGGCGACCGTGCGCATGCGGGCATCCTCGCTCACCGACTGCGTCGGGATATGCTTGTGGCCGGGCATGATGATGTCGGACCAGATCTCGTCCGAGATCACCACGCAATCGAGCCGGCGATAGATGTCCATGGCGCGCTCAATCTCATCGCGCTCCCATACGCGGCCGCAGGGGTTATGCGGCGAGCAGAACACCGCGGCATGGATATGGTTTTGGACGAGCTTGCGCTCCATGTCCTCAAAGTCCATGCGCCACACACCCTGGTCGTCGAGCTTAAGCGGGCTGTGGACAATGCGATAGCCCGCGGCTTCGATAGACTTGGTAAAGCCGATGTAGGTAGGGCTGTGGACCAGCACCGCATCGCCTGGCTGAACATACGCACGCAGCGTCGACACGACACCGCCCAGCACGCCGTTTTCGTAGCCGATATGTTCAGGGCGCAGACCCTCGACGCCATTGCGGCGGCTCTGCCATTCGATGATGCGGTCGAAATACTCGGAGCGCGGGTTAAAGTAGCCAAACATGGGATGCTGAGCGCGCTGAATGATGTGCTCCTGGACCGTAGGCACCGTGGCAAAGTTCATGTCGGCCACCCACATGGGAATGCGGTCGAAGCCCTCGTCAGGCGCGTTCGGAGCCATGCCGGGGATCTCGCCCCAAGAGTCAGCGGCGATGGAGTCCATGCCGTGGCGGTCGATGATTGAAGTGAAGTCGTATTTCTTGCTGGACTCCCGTGCAAAGTAGACTGTTTCGATAGGCGCTATTGTCCACCAGCGTGGGCGGTTTTGGCGCGGGGTTTGGCGCTTAATTTGACGGGTGCAGACGAATGGCAGGTTAGTCTTGCGCGTCGTTGACGGCAACTACGGTTAGCTGGGTTTCGTCGACCGTAAAAGATATGTCGAGCCCGGCGAAGGCCAGATGATAGACGCGGTTCGGCTCGTGCTTGCTGCCTGCGCGGCGCGGGTCTTGGCGCAGGACCTCGACCAGGCCGGGGAGCTTTGTGGGCGGGACCATATCCTGCAGCGTCTGCGGGAACTCGATGTCGAGCTCTTGCCACGGAGCATCCTCAATCCAGCCGCCGGTCGCATCCGGGTGACAGTCCGCAAACGGAATGTAGGGCTTAATGTCGTAGATGGGCGTGCCGTCGCGCAGATCGGCCCCCAGCACATGGATGATGGGGCCATCGTCGGTGAGCTCAACGTGATCGAGCCTTACGCAGGTAAGTCCGATAGGATTGGGGCGAAACGGGCTGCGCGTGGCAAAGACGCCCACGCGCTCGGCTCCGCCCAGACGCGGCGGGCGCACAGTTTTCGACCACTTGGCATTGGTGCCGGACCTGTCCTGCGTCTTGGCATCGACGGCGATGTCTTCGGCCGTGCCGCCGGGCGTTCCGTTTTCAAAGCGCCAGAGCAGCCACAGGTGAGAGAAGGAGTCCAGACCCTCAACTGACGCGCTGGAAGCATATTCCGGCTCAAAGACAATGCGCCCCTCAAGATGGGGCGCCAAAAAGCTGTTGCGCGGAATGCCGAACTTCTGCGGCAGGTCGGTATGTATGTGTGCGATAGGTTCCATGCCGGTCATTGTACGGCATGGAGGCGTGGGGCGTTGCGCGCAATTCTTCGCCGCGGTCCTCCGTCGTGCAACCAACGGTTGCTTGGAAGGGCACCTGCTGCCGCGTATGCTTAAGCCATCAACCAGCAGAAAGGAGCCGCTATGGCCTTTGCAGAAAAGCTCATCGCCGTCCGTCGCGCCCATCACCTTACCCAGGAGCAGCTCGCCGCCAAGCTCTTCGTCACACGCCAAGCCGTCAGCCGTTGGGAGCGTGGCGAGGTCATACCGGGCATCGACATGATGAAGCTCATCGCCGCCGTGACCGGCGAGCCACTGTCTCATCTGCTTGAAATGCCCGAGCACTATTGCCAGAGCTGCGGCATGATACTCACGCCCGACGACTGCGGCACCGATGCTGCGGGTACCGCGACCGACCATTACTGCAAGTGGTGCTACGACCATGGCCAGTACACCTACGACACCACCATGGAGGCAATGATCGAGGATTGTGCCCCGCGGCTGGCGCAAAACACCGGCATGTCGCTCGACGAAGCCGTCTCGCTCATGGGCGCCGTCCTGCCGCAACTGGAGCGCTGGCACACCGTGCAGGAAAACGAGGAGCGCTACGGCGCCGAAGCGCGGGCGCGCTATGGCGATGAGGCTATCGATGCAGCAAACGAGGCGCTGCTGGACATGGACCCCGAGACATGGAACGACATGAAGGAACTTGAACGCGCTATTCTGGGCCAGCTCTCGATTGCCATGGGCATTGGCGACCCAGAGAGCAACGAGGCTCGTAAGCTTGTCGCGATGCATCGTCGCTGGATTGCTCTCAACTGGGGATGCGAGCCCCAAGACGAGGCGTACCTGGGCCTCGCCCACGGTTATCTTGCCGACCAGCGCTTTGTTGACTACTACGACAAGCCCTGCGCCACCGGAGCCACGGCGTTTCTGGTCCAGGCCATCGAGTCTTCGTTGACGCGCGCATAGACCGCGGCGGCTTTGGGTATTTCAATCAAAACCTCAACCGATTGGAGACCTATGGCTACTAATCACGAGCTCGCGCTGTACGTTATGACCGGCTGCCCGTATTGCTTAAAGGTCAAGCACTTTTTGGCCGATAACGGCGTGACCATTCCCGAGCGCAATATCTCGACCGATTCCGATGCCGAACAGACACTCATCGCCGTCGGCGGAAAACGCCAGGTTCCCTGCCTGTTCATCGACGGCAAACCACTCTACGAATCGAGCGACATCATCGCGTGGGTGCAGGAAAACCTGCTCTAGTACGCACGCTCTGTCCGTCCAGGGCCCCAACCCATACGACCCAAACATGTACACCAGCATCCAAAGTCGACATTTTTCGACATCTTTGGATGCTGGCGTACAGCTTTTTGCATGGGCCCAGCACAGGCGATCCGTTCTTCTCCGTCCCCAAGGGATCATTTAGCCACAAAAGCGGGCGATGGGCGCAAGTGGCTGCTCGCGAAAGACACGCTCGACGGCGGCACGGTATTCATCGACCTTTTTGGTCTTGCGTACGAGCTTGTGAACGGTCGCGGGATCGGCGAAGGCGCATTTGGCGTAGAACCACCACTCCTTCATGCGAAAGACCGCGTTGCCCCCAATCTCGTCCGCATAGGCCGCAAACAGCATGTCATGGAAGCGTTGCAGCTCAGCGGCGGTAGCGGCAGGGTCGCCCTTAACCATGCGAGCCAGCGCGGGATTCGCAAGCAAGCCGCGCCCCAACATTACGTGGCGTGTTCCGGGATAGGCCTTCACCAGCGCATCCATGTCCTCAAGATCAAAGATGTCGCCGTTATAGGCCACGGGGAACGGCGCCCGTTCCAGCGTCTCGCCGTAAAACTCTTTGCGCGGTGAGCCCGTATAACGGTCCTTTTGCACGCGCGGATGCACGATCAACTCCGCCAGCGGCATTCGGCAATAGAGGTCGAGCACGCGCTCGTACTCGTCATCGCATTCGAGCCCCAGTCTGGTCTTGACCGACACCGGCAAGGGCGAGCGTTCGCACACGTCGCTCAAGAACACCTCGAGCTCATCCAGGTTGCGCAGAAAGCCCGAACCCTTTCCTTTGGCGACAACCGTACCCGAGGGGCAGCCAAGGTTGAGGTTGACCTCGCGGTAGCCCATATCGGCAAGCACCTGTGCCGCCCACACAAACTCGTCCGCATTCTTGGACATCAGCTGGGGCACCACGTTAAGTCCCTGGTTATTAGCAGGGTCGATCTCTTTAAACGCCTTGCCGCCAAAGCGATTGCCCACCCGCGGCGGCGGCAAAAACGGCGTGTAATAACAATCGAGCGCGCCGAAGCACTCCGCATGCACGCGACGGAACACATGCCCGGTAATGCCCTCCATAGGGGCCAGCGATAAATACATCAACATCCATTCTCAAATCAATGTGACAAAGGAACAGTCCCTTTGTCACATTATTCGGAGCGTAGGGCTTCCACGGGGTCTTTCTTGGATGCACTGCGGGCAGGTAGCAGGCCAGCAACGACCGTCAGTAGCACCGAAATTGCGATGAGCATCAGCGCGTCTTGAACGGGCAGGCTCATCAGATTGGGAACCTGCTTGGCCGCAAGCGCCCAGGCATTAACCGGAAGGCTCACAGCCACCACGACGACAATGGCAAAGACGCCGGCAATGAGGCCTTCGATAAAGGTCTCGGCATTGAATACGTTGGCCACGTTACGCTTCGATGCGCCAATCGCGCGCAGGATGCCAATCTCCTTTTTGCGCTCCAGCACGCTGATGTAGGTGATGATGCCGATCATGATGGAGCTCACCATCAAACTGATACTCACGAATGCGATGAGCACCAAGCTGATGGTGTTCACGATGTCGGTCACCGAACCCATGATGATGCCCATGTAGTCGGTGTACGAGATCGCCTGTTCATCGTGGCCAGTGGCTTTAACCTGCTTGTTGTACGCATCGATGTGATCGAGTACGCGCTCCTTGGCCTCAAAGTCACGCGGGAAAATCTTGACCGAGATGGGGTCTGCCTCGTCCGCATAGCCCAACGTGGTCAGATTGTTATCGTAGGTGAGCTTTGACGCCTTGGCATAGCTCATCATGAGCGAGCTCAGGTCCTCGGCGTCCATGTTGAAGTGAATGGCACGAGCGAAGGCACCCGCATCCACGCGCATGGCGCTCGCCAAGTTGGCAAAACTCGAAGACATCTGCGTCGCCATTTGGTCCATAAGTCCCGCCGCACCCATCTTGAGCTGGGCCGATACCGTCATCGCGATCTGCTCGCTGATTGTCTTGGTCACCTGATCCATAGACTGCTGCAGATACGGAGCCAGCTGCTTTTGCACATAGTCGGTCATCGCGTGCTCAAGACGCTCGGCCAGGGCATCGCCGCCGAGCGCCTTGAGCTGAGCCAGGTATTGCTGGGCGTCGGCATCATGCTCAAGATACGTCGAGAAAGCGGCAGCAAGCTTTGACGCGTCTTTAAGATCTTCGGGCGACAGCGCCTTAAACTGATCCGACTGTATAAAGCCCTCAAACAGCTGGTTGGCAAGCGTTCCCACCTGCTGCATTTGCTCGGGTGTGAGCTCCAGACCGTCAAAGATGCCCGAGAAATCTGGAGCCGGCGCTTTGGCCATGATGTCGCTGAAGTCGATGTCCTTCCCAACGCCCGAAAGGTCAATGTCCAGACCGGACAAGTCGATACCAGAAAGGTCCATACCGCTGGCCGCACCCGAGAGCGCAGACGTATCGAGCGAGAACGCGCTCTTTAGCGCCGCCTCGTCCACGCTGAACATGCTGCCCAGATCAACGCCTTGCTTGGCCTCGCCTTGCAGCTCATCAAAGGTTTTACCCGTAAAGACATCCGTCTCGGGGCGGGCAAGCTGCTCCTGCACGATCTGCGAATCGGCAGCGCGCTCCATAAGCTGGCGAGTCAGCGCATGCGTGTAGGCAATGCCCGGGGACAATGCACTCGCGTTAGCCGTCTCGTTGGGTCGCACCACGCCCACAATGCGCACGTCGATACCGTCAGCAACCTTGGACGCCATAAAGTCGGCATCGCCAGACATGTCAGTCCACATGCCGGTCTCTTCGTTTTTGCGATAGGCATCGGCCGGCGACAACACCTTAAATGTCGTGGACAGCGCATCGTCGTAGGTAAAGTCGGTGCCGGTCTCGGGCGTCTCGACCTTGCCGTCGGCCGTCATGGCGCTGTTGACCAGGTCATTGAGCTCATCGATATCCAGCGCACCGATGCTATAGAGCGTATAGTCGCCCACCGTGCCGCGGCTCGAAAGCACCATCACGGCCTCGTTGGCGGACGTGGGCCAATGGCCGGCAACGACATCGTACTGGCTGTCGAGCAGGCTCTGGTCGTCAATCATCTCGTTAAAGACCGAGGTTCCCATGGAATCCATGCTCACCGTTGCCGCCGAGCTCGCGCCTCCGCTCATGGCCTCGGTCATGGCGTTGGGCACCAGCCGGACAGGCTTCTCATCGCCCTTGCCGGCACGATAGACAACCGGCGATACACCGTAGCCGTACTGAATGGCGTTGACCTCTTTATCGATGCCGTCGCCACCGGCATCGAGCCATGCCTTAAAGCTCGTCATGTCATTGGACTTAACGCTCGCAAACATATCCTTTACGGCCGTGACCACAGGAATCTTATCGGTTCCCTTAGCCTCGCCGCCGGCACTGTCGTCGGACGAATCCACGCTTTCAGACGAACCGTCATCCGTGGCCCCCTCTCCGCCCATCATGGACGACAGGTCGTAATCCTGCTTGGAAATGCTGAGTGGGTAGCTCGAGAGCGTGTCCTCCTCAACCTTTTTGATGTAGCCGTTTACGCCATTGGAGAGTGCCAGGATCGCCGCAATGCCGATAATGCCAATCGAGCCCGCAAAGGCCGTCATGGCCGTACGGCCCTTCTTGGTCATGAGGTTTCGGGCAGAAAGCCCCAGCGCCGTCACAAAGCTCATCGAGGTTTTGCGCGTAGGCTTGGCCTCGCGGCGCGCGGCCTTGGCAACATCAAAGGGGTCGGAATCGTCGGTGATCTTGCCGTCCGCCAGGTTGACGATGCGCGTAGCGTACTTGTACGCCAGCTCGGGATTGTGCGTGACCATAATGACCAGACGGTCGCGCGCCACGTCCTTGAGCAAATCCATGACCTGCACGGATGTCGTTGAGTCTAGGGCGCCGGTCGGCTCGTCTGCCAGCACGATCTCGGGGTCGTTGATCAGGGCGCGGGCGATGGCCACGCGCTGCATCTGTCCGCCCGATAGCTGGCTCGGGCGTTTGTTAACGTGCTCGCCCAGGCCAACTTTCTCCAACGCCTCGCGCGCACGCTGGCGGCGCTCGGCATGCCCCACACCCGTGAGCGTGAGCGCCAACTCAACGTTTTCCAAAATGGTCTGATGCGGAATGAGGTTATAGCTCTGGAACACAAAGCCAATGCGATTGTTTCTGTAGGCATCCCAATCGCGGTCGCTGAAGTCCTTGGTCGAGATGCCGTCGATCAGCAAGTCGCCGGAATCAAAATGATCGAGTCCACCAATGACGTTGAGCATCGTAGTTTTTCCCGAGCCCGAGGGACCCAGGATGGCCACGAACTCGTTATCGCGAAAAGACAGGCTTACGCTGTCGAGCGCCACCTGCGTAAACGACTGCGCAACATACCTTTTGCAAATATCTCTGAGATCCAGCATGGACGGCAACCTCTCCCCCGCCGTTCGCGTTCGACACGTTTGACCTACTCTATCAGCTTTTCTGCCGGTACCAGTAAGGAATGTAGCGAACAAAAAAACGGGACAGCACGCCGCATGGCGCACCATCCCGCGTATAACATCCCCGATGCGACAAAGAGGCTGTCACTTTGTCACATTCCAATGCGCGCTACTTTTCGAGCCCGCACGGCATAACGTTAGCGCTGCCGCGGCGAGCCTCAGTCACGGCTGCAAAGAAGCGATAGCCGCCCGAGAAGTTAAAGCACTCAAAGCCATGCTGCGCCAAAATGCGGCAAGCAATGTAGCTGCGAATGCCGCTCTGGCAAATCACGTAAACCGGCTTGGCCCGGTCGAGCTCGCCCAGGCGATTGCGCAGATCATCGACGGGAATGTTTACGAAACCATCGATATGCCCGCGCTCATACTCCCCTTCCGTACGAACATCGAGCAGCCGCACGCTGCCATCGCGTGGCAAGTTGGGCTCATCCTCCCAATGCCACTGCGCCAGTATGCCGCGATTGAGGTTCTCGATCATAAAGCCCGCCATATTGACGGGATCCTTCGCCGATGAATACGGCGGCGCGTATGCTAGGTCCAAATCCTTAAGCCTATCGCCGCGCATGCCTGCCTGGATGGCAGTCGCCAGGACGTCGATACGCTTGTCCACACCATCGATGCCCACGATTTGCGCACCCAGCAGGCGCAATCCCTGCTTCTCGAAGACAACCTTCATGGTCATGGGCGTTGCACCCGGATAATAACCCGCATGCGAACCGGGCGACAGGACCACGCTGTCGCAGTCAATTCCCGCCGCGTGTGCTGCCTTTTCGGATAGTCCCGTGCTTGCCGCCGTCAAGTCGAATACCTTGATAACCGATGAGCCCAACGATCCGAGGTAGCAGCTGTCCATGCCAGCTATGACATCGGCGACGACACGCCCCTGCTTGTTGGCGGGGCCGGCGAGCGAAATGACCGCGTCCTCGCCGGTCACCTGATGCGTGACCTGCACGGCATCGCCCACGGCATACACGTCGGCAGCAGAGGTCTCCATGCGGTCGTTGACCACAATAGCCCCCTTGATGCCCAGTTCGAGCCCCGCCTCTTGCGCCAGATGGCTCTCAGGTGCCACGCCAATGGCAAGCAGCACCATATCGGCTCCGATAGGGTCATCGCCCGCAACATGGGTGACAACGCGGCCATCAACTTCCTCAAAACCTGTCACATCGGCCTTGAGGCGCAGATCGATACCGTGCTCACGCACCTCGGTATGCAAAAGGGTCGCCATGTCGTAATCCAGGTTGTTCATAAGCTGGACGGGACGCTGCAGAAGGGTCACCTGGAGCCCCAGCTCACACAGATTCTCCGCCGTCTCGACGCCAATGAAGCCGCCGCCGATCACGACGGCACTGCTCGGTCGCCGCTCTCGAACATAGCTGTGAATACGCAGCGTGTCCTCAACGGTGCGTAGGCTAAAGATTTTATCCGAGTCGATGCCCGGCAACGCAGGGCGGATCGGCTTTGCACCCGGCGACAGGATGAGCTTGTCATACGTCTCGACAAATTCCTCGCCCGTCAGCATATTGCGAACCTCGACCGTATGCGAATCGGGATGGATGGCAAACACCTCGTGACTCGTCTTGACCGCAATGCGAAAGCGATCCCAAAAGCCCTTGGGAGACTGCAGCGTCAATGCGCTCTCTTCTTCTATCACGCCGCCAATGTAGTACGGAAGCCCACAGTTGGCATACGATACAAAACCCGTGCGCTCAAAGATGACAATTTGGGCCTGCTCGTCGAGTCTGCGCAAACGTGCCGCCGCCGATGCGCCGCCCGCGACGCCTCCAACGATAACCACCTTCATAGCCAACGCACCACCTTTCCCGTGTAGCCGCTTATGCCGCCGATATTCTTGACACTGCCATACCCAGAACGCTTAAGAAAACTCACAGCTTGGTTGCTTCGCGCACCGCTCAGGCAATGCACGAAAAGCTGCGTGCCCTTGTCTGGATACAGCTCAAGCACCTGGTTGATACGATTGAGCGGAACGTTGACGCTGCCCGGAATGTGGCCCTGTCCATGCTCGTCAGCACTCCTCACGTCGAGCAGCACCGCCCCCTTAGAAGCCTTCCATTCCTGGACGCCCACATTAATGTCCGGTCCTGCAAACAAATCAAACAATCCCATAGCGCACTCCTTTGCTGGTTGCTTTGGGCAAGTATGCCAAGGCACTGCGGTCGCGTTCTGTGACCAAGTCACCAAACGGAAAATATGTTGCCGACGGCAGATGCAGCTGCGCGGTAGGTCTAGACCAACCGTGCTAACCCATCTACATCACGCACGATAATCCGTCCGCGCCTAATCTCGATGAGCCCGTCCTGCGCAAGACGTCGCAGAGCGCGCGTCACCGCTTCGCGCGCAGAGTTGATGTCGCGTGCAAGCTCGTCTTGCGTTACGGCAACTTCTGCTGTGCCCGCAGCTCGGCAATGCTCGAGCACGTAGCTGGCGACGCGCTGATCGAGGCGCTTAAAGAGCATCTGCTGCAGCACGCATACCACCTGGGAGTAGCGCTTCACCTCAACCTGGAGCATAAAGGCCTTAACGTAGACATTATCGCGGGCGAGCTGGGCACACACGCTCGCAGGCACCACCAAAAGCGATGGCCTGCGTGCTGTAACCACCATGGTGTCAAATGAAATCTGCTCGATAACGCACGAGGCCGTGGTGACACAGCACTCTCCGCAGCCAACCCTAAACAGCGTGACCTCCTTGCCTTCCTCGGAAAGCAGGCTCACGCGAATGTCACCTTCGATAATAAAAACAATGCCAGTGCAAGAATTTCCGCTGCTACCGATTATCTGCCCGGCATCAAAGGATCGCAGCGACGAGCGCTCTGCCACGAGCGTCTGCTCATCGGATGTAAGTTGTCCCCAAAACGGCAACCGCTCGACCATGCTGCCGACCATAGCCGCCCCCTTTCGACGTATACCCATGATGCTACCCCGAAGCAGAAAAAAGAGTCGCTGTTTCTAGCGACTCCCCTTCAGTTGTCTGTCCCACGGACTTACTGTTCGCTCTTCGCGAGTGCCTGATCGATCAGTTTGTTGAGCGCCTCGCGCTGCTCAGCGGAGTTGATGCCGCCCATGATCGGCTCTCCCACAATGTTACCGTTCTGGTCGATCACATAGGTGGTCGGGAACGAGTACAGGTTGGAGGTGAACTTTCCGGCCTCGCTGTCCGACTTAAACCAGATGTTCTTATACGTCACGCCCTTCTTGGAAAGCACGTCCTTGGCATCGGCCACCTCGTCTTTGTTGCCATCGAGCGTAAAGGAATTAACGCCCACGACCTGGCCGCCCTTCTCGGCAAGCTCCTTGTTGAGCTTCTCCAGATCGCCCAGCTCTCCCACGCACGGCTTGCAGGTGGTAAACCAGAAGTTCATGACGGTGACCTTGTTCTTGGAGAACAGCTCGTCGCTGTTTACATCGTTGCCGTCCAAGTCCTTGCCCTTAAAGCTGGGAAACTTCGTCTCCCCGCTCTCGCCGTTGGTCATGCCTGCGGTCGAGGCATCGACGCTCTCCCCCTCGCCGGGCGTGCTGCCGCATCCGGGGAACTCCTTCTCCAGCGCCATGAGCTTGTCCTCGATCTCCTTGACCTGCTGCGCGCCCGCCTTAAGCGTCTTAAGCTCGTCAGCCGCAAACTGATCCTTGGCGCCCTCGATGGTATCGAGCAAGAAGTCACCGTAGTTCTTGCCGTCCTCAATCATGGGAGTGTCTTTGTTGGCCGCAAGGAACACCTTTTCCCATAGGGCGTTATCGCTCGCAAAGATCTCGTTTTCCTTTTGCAGCAGCTGCTGGTACAGCTCGGCCGCCTCCTCGGCACTCGACGGCTTTTGCGCTATGAGCTCGGCAATCTGCGCATCGCCGCTCGTGGCATCCTTCGCGTCGCCCTTGGGGGCAGAGCACGCCGCGAGAGTCAGCGCCAGCACGGGCAGCATCAACAGAGCCGCAATTTTTGACAGTTTCATGGTTCCTCCGTTTATATCGAAACTTATATAGGTACCTATTTGTTTTCGCAGGCTTGCGTGGACTGCGCGGGTTTGTCGCCCGTCAAACCCAGCCCGTAGCGAAAGCTAATAGCATCGACGGGGCACGCGCCCACGCATTTGCCGCAACGAATGCACTCGGCATGGTCGGGCGTACGCGTAACGTCCACGTCCATCTGGCACACCTTGGCGCACTTGCCGCACGAGACGCATTTACAATGATCAACCCGAATCCCCAGCAATGACACCTTGTTCATGAGCGCATAAAATGCGCCGAGGGGGCAAATCCATTTGCAGAAGGGGCGATAGAACAGCACGCTCAGCACCGCAACCACAATGAGGATCGCGAGCTTCCAAGAAAAGAGCTTTCCCAGCGCGGAGCGGATTCCCACGTTCATGATGGACAGCGGAATCGCGCCCTCGAGCACACCTTGCGGGCAGATGTACTTGCAAAAGAACGGGTCGCCCATACCCACATCGTTAACCACCAAGACGGGCAGCAGCACCACGGCAAACAGCAGCACGGCATACTTGATGTACGTGAGCGGCTTGAGCTTTTTCGTGGAGAGCTTTTTGCTGGGAATCTTATGAAAAAGCTCTTGTAGCCATCCAAACGGGCACAAAAAGCCGCATACAAAACGTCCCAGCAGCACGCCGATCAGAATGAGCGTTCCGGTGACGTAATACGAAAAGCTAAACTTAGACGAGCCCACCACCGACTGAAACGACCCGATGGGGCACGCACCCGAGGCCGCCGGACACGAGTAGCAGTTGAGGCCCGGCACGCAGACGGCTTTGCCCGCTCCCTGGTAGATGCCGCCCTTGGCAAAGTTAGGCAGGTGAATATTGGTCGCAAGCGTCGCCGCCGCCTGAATCAATCCACGAAATCGCGCTAAAAGATGCGATGCAGTGTTTTTTCTTTTATCCAATTCCGATACACTCCAAGCACAGCCTGATTGCCTTGGCCAGCACGGCATCTGCCTCGCCGCGCATAATTCCAAAGCCAACCATGGCTACCCCAACGATCAGCAAAGCCACCTGCGCCACAGGCTTAATCGCTTTGAACAATCTGACCACTCCTTTCGTTTCGCGACCCATTGGACCATACCGACTATAAAATCCGTGTTAAGCGTGAATGATTATGCAAGGAGAACGTTATACGTATCTTGGTCGTCGAGGACGAGCGGGCGCTGTGCGATGCGATCGCACGCAGCCTGCGCAACTTGGCCTATAGCGTCGACTGCTGCTACGACGGACAACAGGCCCTCGATCTGCTCGATGTCGAGACCTTTGATCTTGTTGTGCTCGACCTCAATCTCCCCCATGTCGACGGCATGACCGTGCTCAGGCAACTCAGGACAACTGATTGCGAGACCAAGGTGCTCGTGCTCTCGGCACGCGGCGAGGTCTCCGACAAGGTAGCGGGGCTCGGTGCGGGCGCCAACGACTACCTCACCAAGCCGTTCCATCTTGACGAGCTGGCGGCACGCATGCGCAGCCTCACGCTCGGGCGCTTTACGCAAAGCGACGTTGTTCTAACCTGTGGATCACTGAGCTTTGACACCAAGGCGCGCCTCGCCTCCGTGGGCGGCGAGGTTCTATCCCTCACGCGCAAGGAGACCGGCATCCTGGAATCCCTGATGCTTAACCAAGGGCGGCCGGTGCGCCAGGAAGAGCTTATCGAGCATGTATGGGACAGCAGCGTCAACAGCTTTAGCAACGCGACCCGCGTGCATATCTCATCGCTGCGCAAAAAGCTGCGCGGCGCGTTGGGGCACGACCCCATCCGCAACCGAATCGGCGAAGGCTACGTTATGGAGGACGGCAAATGAAGCGGCTGTCGCTGCAGTGGCGCATCACGTTGATGACGGCCTTACTGATATGTTCGACCTGCGTACTTATGAATTGCCTGGTTGGTTACTCCGGCATGCGCTACATGGACTCGATTGGTGCAGAAGCGGCGGCGCACAACAAGGTGGAGACCGCAGCGCCCAGCTCATTTGACCCGGCAAGCAAAGAGCTCGACGATGAGTTGACCATCGTCGTGAGCGACGCCCAAGCATCGTTTAGCGCGACGAGCTGGTGCATAACCGCGGCGGCGACGCTGCTCGGTGGCGTGCTAGCCTACTTCGTGAGCGGATATGCGCTGCAGCCGTTGCGCTCCTTTGCGGCGCAAGTCGAGAGCGTGCGGCCCGACAACCTCGCCGACACAAAGATCAGCGAGGACGTGCCCTCTGAACTCAGGCGCTGCAGCGCGTCGTTTAACGACATGATTTCCCGCCTTGACGAGGGATTATCCGCACAAAGACAGTTTACGGGCAATGCGGCGCACGAGCTGCGCACGCCGCTCGCGCTCATGCAAGCCCAGGTTGAGTTGTTTTGCGCTGAGCACCCCGACGCCGATGCCGATACAGCGAGCCTGCTCCGGCTGCTGCAGGAGCAGACCGAGCGAATGACGCACATGACAAAGACCCTGCTCGAGATGAGCGAGCTGCGTAGTGTTCCCTGCAACGATGCGATTGACCTGGCGCCGATGATCGAAGAAGTGCTCACCGACCTGGCGCCCCTTGCCGAGCAAAAGGGCATCACGCTTGTAAGCAAGGGCGACGCGCAAACGATCGGCTGCGACACGTTGATCTATCGGCTACTGTTCAACCTGGTTGAGAATGCCATTCGCTACAGTGCGCCCAGCTCAACCGTGCAAATCGGCGCCCGTGCCGAAGGCGACCGCGTGCTGCTTCGCGTGCGTGACCAAGGGCCAGGCATTCCCAAGCAATACCAGACGAGCATCTTTCAGCCCTTCTTTCGTGTCGACAGATCGCGCAGCAGAGCATATGGCGGTGTGGGGCTGGGGCTTGCGCTGGTCTGGGAGATCGCCGCGCTTCACGGCGGCTCCATCGAGGTCGAAGAAAGCTCGAAGCGCGGAACGACCATGCTCGTGATTCTTCCCGCTCGCGCACCCGGCTCATTAAAATAACGAACGGGATGGCACGCCGTGTGGTGTACCATCCCGCACATAACATCGAAGATGTGACAAAGGGACCGTCCCTTTGTCACATCTGCTAGTTCTCGTCGCCTACCAGCTGAGTTAGCTTACTCCCACTCGACCGTGCCGACGGGCTTCGGCGTAAGGTCGTAGCAAACGCGGCAGATACCGGGGACCTCGGCGGTCACGCGTGCGGTAATGCGTTTGAGCAGCGCCCAGTCGAGCTCGGGCACCTCAGCGGTCATGACGTCGACGGTATTGATGCAGCGAATAATGCAGGGCCAGTCGTAGGCGCGCTTGCCCTCGCGCACGCCGGTGGCGCGGAAATCGGGCACCACGGCAAAGTACTGCCAGATGGTCAGACCGGCCTTGTCGATCTCCTCGCGCACGATGGCGTCGGCCTCGCGCAGCGCCTCGAGGCGGTCGCGGGTAATGGCGCCAAGGCAGCGGACGCCCAGGCCAGGACCGGGGAACGGCTGACGCTCAACCATGTTCTCGGGCAGGCCGAGCTCGCGGCCCACGACGCGCACCTCGTCCTTGTACAGCAGCTTAACGGGCTCGCAGAGCTCAAACTGCAGGTCCTCGGGCAGACCGCCAACGTTGTGGTGGGCTTTCACGCCGTCCTGCGACTCCAGAATGTCGGGGTAGATAGTGCCCTGGGCGAGGAAGCTGACCTCGTCGCCAACCTTGCGGGCCTCCTCCTCGAACACGCGGATGAACTCGGCGCCGATGATCTTGCGCTTGGCCTCGGGCTCGTCGACGTCGACGAGTTTATCGAGGAAGCGGTCGGTGGCGTCCACATAGACCAGGTTGGCGTCCATCTGGTTCTGGAACACGTCGACGACCTGCTCGCTCTCGCCCTTGCGCATGAGGCCGTGGTTCACGTGCACGCAGATGAGCTGCTTGCCGATGGCCTTGATCAGGAGCGCCGCGACGACCGAGCTGTCAACGCCGCCGGAAAGGGCCAGCAGAACCTTCTTGTCACCGATCTGCTCGCGGATTGCGGTGACCTGCTCGCCGATGAACACCTGGGCAAGTTCGGGAGTGGTGATACGCACCATATCGTCGGGACGCTTGTTGGGATCCATGCAGGGCTCCTTTTCGGTTCGATGGAACGCGCCGCGCATATGCAAACGCGCTGTCATATGCCCTCATTATATGCAGAGCAAGGTTCGTTTCCCATCGCTGCAACGGAGCTTTTTGCAGGGGTGGCAATTTTTCCTAATGTCGAGGTCAGCTAGACTTCGGTAGCTCCCTTGGGAGCATTGCCAATAGACTCTTCCTTTATTCGTTCGGCATAATCGTAGGCGATAACCACAAATTCCAGTCCCGAGCAACAGGAGTACAATTGCTGCTAATGTGGCCACCTGATGGAAGATGGAAGATGGACTGCGATAGTTACCAGCTCATTCCCATGCCGTTGATGTGCACCGCCTTTGTGCCGGGGCAGATTGACGCTGCGGTTGCAGGCATTTCCGACCCCGATTCACGCACCATCGCCACGGCAGAAGCGCTGTACTTTCGCGGACAGGCCACCCTCGCTGCCAAGACGGCGCGCCCCTATCTTGACGCCACCGATCCCGCGCTGCGCTATTCCGCATGCTTTATCTGCGGATATGCCAGTCTGTCGCTCAACCGTATCGCCGATGCCCGTCGTTGCCTTACGGGCATCCTCGATACGCCAACTGACGAGGAATCGCCCGCCGCTCACGCCACGCATATCCTGTTCGCCTCGGCCGCGAGTGTCCTGTTGCACTTGCCTTCCCCGTATTCTGCCGAAGAGTTTCATCCGCTTGCGGCGCATCTGCCCGAAGGCCTGCGCCTGTTCGCCAGCTACGTGATGGCGCACGCCTTGTATCTGCGCGGCGAATACGGCCGCAGTCTGGGCATGGCGGAAAACGCCCTGATCATGAAACAGGAAAGCTATCCGATCTCGGAACTGTTCCTGCACCTGGCAGCTTCCATGGCATACATGAGCCTCAAAGACGTCGACGCCGCAAAGGCACACTTCGGAGCCGCTTGGGACATTGCGCGTCCCGACGGCCTTATCGAGCTCATCGGCGAACACCATGGCCTTTTGCAAGGACTCATCGAGGCATGCCTAAAATCGCAATACCCTGACGATTTCGCACGCATCATCGAGATTACATATCGATTCAGTTACGGCTGGCGGCGCATCCACAACCCCGATTCGGGCGAGGACGTGGCCGACGATCTAACGACCACGGAGTTCACCATGGCCATGCTCGCCTGCCGTGGGTGGACCAACGCCGAAATCGCACGCCATATGGGCGTGTCGCCGGGCACTGTTAAAAACCGCCTATCCGGCGTATATGCAAAGCTTGGCATCGGCACGCGCGCCGAGCTGGTCGCTCATATGTTGCGTTAGCGACCGGGCTGCCAAGCGCATCGAACGCGATCCGGAGCCCGGCACTTCGCTCGCCTAAATTGGACATTTTGACCCTTGAACGGCACTACCGCCACGGGGCACCTTCTCGCAAAATTGGATTATTTCCACCGATACCTGCGGGATGGGAGCCCAAGATGCTTGATCGCCGTTCGTTACTTGTTGCCGGAGCGTCCTCGCTAGCGAGCATCATGTTGCCTCGCGTGCCGGGAAGCGAAAATGCCTTCCTGCTGCCGTTCGCGCCCACCGAAGCCTATGCCGACGAAAAAGACCCCTTCAGGGTGCTCGTTCTCTCGCGCACCATGTTTGGTGTGGTCGTGGTCGACGTCGCCAACAAGAATATGCCCGTCAAGGGAGCGCAGGTCACGCTCGCGTCGCGTTATGCCGCGGGCAAGCAGCTCTCCGCCACGACCGACGATGAGGGCACGGCCATCTTTGAGGTCGCGCCGCTTTCGGAAGGCTACGTGGACGAGGCAACGCTTCTCGACGCGTACGACTTTAACGGCGGCATCTCCATTAGCATGGCGGGCTACCGCGATGTCGAGATTCCCCTTGCGCGTATCCAGGGCGGCACCGCCATAACCGCGCCCACGCGTCCGCTTTCCGACGGCGAGCCGTACTTCCGCCAGCTCACATTCGACGAATGGGACATCCAATACGCTGAAGCCACGTTCATGGCATTGCCGAAGGACGACACGGCAAACGAGCAGCCCGATACGCACGCCTTTACCGTGCAGGCACATCTGCCACAGGGTGGACAGGCAACGCTGCGCATCAACAAAGTGACGCCTGCCGCGGGCAGTTCGCCCGAAACCGTCACGCAGATCGGTCAGATCAAGGCCAGCGCATCGGGTTCGGATAATCTGGCAACGTTCACACTCGAAGACAAGTTCCTCGATGCGGCATCGGGCCTTCTGGAAGAAGGGTGCAAGCTGCGCTTTGTCCTCGACTATCAGGGCAAAACCTACACGATCTCATCCCCTATGGCCGTTGTCACCGCGCCGGCCGCGAAGTCGGAATCGGGCTCGACCACCATCATTCCCACCACTATGGACCAAGAGATCACTCCGTTTAATTTCCCAGCGGCGTTTCCCGGCATCGGCGGCAACAAGTTCACCTGCTGGATGCCCTCGTTCCCCATTCTGTTCGATTTCTCGTTTGCCGGGTACGTACTGTTTGGCGGAGGATACAAACCAGCCAGCTATATGAACGATTCGGGCAATCCGGATCCGGAGTACTGGAAGAAGTCACCGCGTGAGTCGGGCGCCAAGCAGGCAACCCGCTACCTCGACAAGATGGAGGGGAAATGGAGTCAGTACAAGAGCATGAGTGCTGGTTCGGGTACCGATCCAAGGAACACCAAGCTCCTTCGCCACCATTGCACGCCGCTGTTCACGATGGATATCGCCACGCAGCTGTACGGCTCGCTCGCCTACGATTGGGTGGGCAAGACCTGGGGTGACAACAACGATCCCGCATGTGGCAATATTAAGGCCCTCTTCCAGGTAAGAACCGACCTCAACTGGACCGAACAGTTCACCTTGGGACCAGTGCCCTTTTTCCTAAACGTCAACCCCTGGGTGCTGGCGAAGCTGGCGCTCGCCGTGGGTGCCCACACACACGGCAGCGGCGCGGCGTTTTTTAAAAACATTTCGCTCGACTATTCAAACACGTCGGGCTCGTTTACCATCCAGATCGGGCTTGCCGTCACCTTTGGCGCCGGCGTTGCAGGCGTCGCTTCGTCTGCCGTGCGCGGCGCCGCATCCCTCACGCTGTTCATTGGGTACGAGAAGGCAGATGGACACCAGCTTCCGCGACTGCGCGTAGGTGCAGACGTCGATGTCGACGTGATACTCCAGTTCGTAATGTTCAAGTGGACCACCAAGGCTTGGTCGGGATCGTGGCCCACACTCGCCGATTCGTGGGATATGTCAGTGAACAATGGCGATCAGTATGTGCTCCAGCGCTCTGAGCTGGCCCTGGGTGGAGATACACCTTATACGCTGGATGCCTGCTTCGGCTCAGCCGGCAACGCCGAGGCGGGCGGCGTTCCGCAATTTATCGCATCGGCCACCATCGTCACTAACGCCGAGCTGCTCGCACGCGCCGAGGTTAAGGCCACTGCCGTAAACGTCGCGCCTGTCGTGCGCGATTGGGATCAAGCGGTCACGCGCATTGAGCTCGAAGCGGATGCAGAAAGCGACGACACGGGACAGATCGAGCATTTTGTCCACGCACTGATGGAAAACAACGAAAACACCGCGCCGATGTATACGTACACCCATATCGGGCAGGCGAAGGACGCCGTTGCGGACCCCAACGCCAATTCTGCTTGTGTGTCGGAGGACGAGCGTGGCGGCATAAAACCCTCAAGCGACAACGTGCTGTTTACTGGCGTGCTCAGCGAAGCTCACATGAAGCTGGCAATGATTGCCGGCGTAGAATGCCTGTTCCGTATCGCCTCGGTGCGCTACGGCGACAATGGCCGCTCGCGTCTGGTGGTGCACACAAAGGCAAACGGCACGTGGTCCGCTCCCACGCCCGTGGACTTCCCCCTTGGGTTTGGCGAGGGCGACGTGGAGCGCGACGGCATATTCGATTACGACTTCGACGTGGTGGAATATACAGACGGGAGGGGAAACCAGGACGCCTACGTGCTGCTGGTCTCGGGCGAGCGGCGCGACGGCGACGACACCCTTTTCGATACGGCAAGCACAGCCGGCATACTGTCCGTTGCGCGCCTGCGCATAAGTAATGACGAGATCCGCGTGGTGTCGCATACGTCATGGCGCAGCATCTCGCGTGGCCCTCTGCAAGAGGATGGCTACCATTGCCTGCAGTGCCCGCGTATCACGGTGGGCAAGACGCTGGTCGACGGGCGCCTGTCGGGTGCCTACCTCCACCGCCGCGGAACCACCGCAGAAAAGGCACTCGGCAGCGAGGCTGAGGTTGCGCTGGAGTGCTTTGCCCTGTGGTCGGACGTTTCGGGCGACAGCCTGACGTTCCGTCAGGTCCTCCGCTTTCCGCAGGCACCGTCGAGCATCGAGCTGGGCTCGCCCGAGAATATCAACGGCAAAATGGTGGTGCCCGTTGCGTACGAGACTGCAGACGGTTGCGGCTGCGCATCGTACGCCGTGATTGGCCAGTCCATTGCAGGCTGGGGCGTTATGTCACCAGACGCCACGGTGCCCCATGCGGTGCCGTGGCCGCAACATTCGGGCTTTTTGGCTACCGTCAACGAGCAACTGCAGCATATTACTTGGACGCGAGGCGCTGCGGCATTTGCGTCGGAGCCCGTGGGGGCCGCAGGCTGTGGCCCGGCATCGTTTAGCGTAAGCAACAACGGCCGGTGCGTGCTTTATGTAGAGAACACCGACGGCAAGGTGGGACAGACCTACGACGAAGAAGGCAACCCGGTAGCAGTGATGGGCAAGCACTTCCGCATCTTCGCCAGCACTTTGGCAGGCGATCTGTTCACGGAGCCGTTCGTGATGTGCGAGCTGGACCATCCCGTCGACCAGATAACGACATTTTTGACGTCGGGAGGCATGCTCTCCGCGCTCGCCACGCACATTGTGAGCGCGGAGCAGAGCGAGGCAGAGCTGCACGGCATCGAAGTACCCTTGGTGGCGTGTGCCACTCCGACAGGCGCGGTCGCTACCTCAGGCGCGGTGGTGCCCGGAGCAGCAGGCGAATCCTTCATGGTCACGGTGCGAAACGACGGCAACACCTTGCTGACCGCCGGCACGATCGATCTGTACCGAGAGGGCTCCAGCCAGCCGTTCTCCAGCGCATCCATCGGATTCGGAGTGAAAGCACGCATGGCTTCGATCTACGATCCAGAACTTGCCGAGGACGCTTCGGCCAACGACATGGCACACGTGAAGTACGCGCTCGAGACGCTGGGCGCACGTTTTGCAACGCACCCGCTGGTAGCCGACAACGGCAACGCCGTGCTGGCACCGGGTTGCACGGCACAGTTCCGCATAAGCTTCGCCATTCCCGAGAGTTGGAGCGACGAAGTGGGCAAACGCGTAACGCTGTATGCGAAGGCGCGTAATCTGGTGGCGCTCGATCCCGTAACACTCGAGGAAATTCGACCGGGTGCAAACTCGGCGCTGGGTGCCGTACTGCACGAGCTTCATGTGCCCGACGCAGCATGCGAGCGCTCAGAAGTTCAGGTCGGCGTATGCGACAGCGCGAATACGACAGGGCTTCACGACGCCCCGATGACAGCAGACGGCGATGGCGGCTCGAGTGGCGGCGGTACTGACGAGAGCGGCGGCTCCGGCGGAAGCAGCTCCGGCAGTGGCAAGGACCACGGCAATAACAAGCGCTCCGGAAAAGCGGGCGCGCTTGCGGGCACGGGCGATGTCAGCGCTCCCCTTACGGCAGCCGCTGCAGCACTCGCCGCGGCAGGCGCCGGCCTCGTCGCCTACAGCGCCCGCCGCACAGCACTCGAAATCGACACCGCCAATGAGGTCAATTCGGATAAGCCTCGCTAGCTCCTAGTTGCTTTTACGAGAGACGCCGACTCGGCTCATCGAACATCAAAATGGGCTGGTTCTGGATACCCAGAGCCAGCCCATTTCGCATTAGATATCATCAGGGGAGTCGAGTTCTGCCTCGAGCTTGGCGCGGCGTCTTTTCGCCGTGAAAAACGTTGCGCACAGGCCAGCAAACGTGGCCGCGAAAATCGTCGCACCGCAGAACACGCCCGTGGCCAGGTTCGCCAACCAAAAGACGCTTTCGAGCGGTACGATCTGCGCCTCGGCGATACAGCGCATTGCGGCAATAACAAGCGCGAACGCGGCGCCGCTAAGACCGCTGACAAGCAGGAAATATCCAACAGGAAGATGCTCGGTTTGCCCAAAACGATTGGTATCGACATAGCCCTTCCGCGTTTGCAGCCCTGCGCAAATCAACATCACGAGAACGAGCCAAAAATACATGGCTGCCTCGAATGGCGTTGCAAAGCCATGCGGCATTTCACTGGCGTCGCTGTGAACCCACGCAACCTGTCGAGCTATAAACTGGTAGAAAAAGATCATCAACATGCCAAACGAAAGCAGCACGAAACCAATCTTGTAGATCTTCGCGTTCTCAGCCTCCAGGCGTTCATCCTTTGGGCCGGCATATTCACGCCACTTTTGCACGATTTTCAGATCTTCATATTTCATAGTGAACTCCTAAAGAGTATTAGGGTCGGCGTCGGTTTCGTCTTCCCAAAACAAGTCGTTCAACGTAACGCGCAGCGCCTTACAGATTGCCACGCACAAATTGAGCGTGGGGTTGTAGCCGCCCGCCTCGATAAGGCCGATGGTTTGGCGCGCAACGCCCACGGCTTGGGCTAAGTCAGCTTGCGAAAGGCCAGCCGCCGCGCGTGCCGCCTTCATGCGTAGGTTCTTTTTGCCCGGCATGGAGTTCCTTTCGTAAATGTGGACAGATATCCGTTGCAACATGACAGAAATATATTGCATCCTTCACAAGATGTCAACTATATCTGTCATTATGGAAACCATGTCCGCCATCGCCATGTGGACATAACAATTTCGATTCGCTATTCAAACTTACTCGGACAAAACCGACTCGGTTTTGTCCGAGTAAACGCGAGCGTAAACTATCACTGTCCGCTATTCGACATCCGGCCCCTCCCCCATCAGCCATCGGGCGATGTCGACCACCTTAATCCCCTCATAATCAACAGCCTCGTGCTTTGTTCGCGCAATGACCATTTTGGGATACGCATCACGTATCGCAAGCAGGGGTGCCACTTCGCGTTCAAAAGTCTCCTGACGCGAAATGTCATCGCTAACTTGGATATACACTCGCTCATCGCGACGAATTGCCACGAAGTCGATTTCCTTCTTATAAAGCACCCCGACATAGATTTCCCAACCGCGTCTTAGGAGCTCTATGGCGACCATATTTTCATATACGTGCCCGAAGTCGAGCTTTTTAGTGCCCAGTTTTGCGTATCTGATTGCATGATCCGATAAATAGTATTTATCACCCGAAGTGAGGTACTTTTTACCGCCTACGTCATAGCGGCGCACTCGATAGAACGCAAAGGCCTGGCATAAATATCCGAGGTACTGGGCGAGCGTTGCCACGGAAACGCGTGTTCCGGCAGCATCCAGCGCAGCCACAATCCCGCTAACAGAAGATATGTTACCGATATTGTCCATTAGGAAATCGCATGCACGTTCTAGCTGCACCTTGTTACGAACCCCATGCTTTTCTTCCACATCACGCAAAACCAAGACATCTAGCACGTTCGCAATATATCGATAGCGAGCTCGCTCGCTAGGATACAAATATGAGCCAGGCATTCCGCCCTCTCTCAAATATCGGTCAAGCGCTTCGTCCGGGTTATGAATTTCGTGATATGTCGAAAACTCCAGCAAGGAAAACGGAAATACTTCAACCTCATATGTCCGCCCGCGAAAAAGCGTCGCCAAATCACTCGAAAGCAAGAAAGCGTTGGAGCCAGTAACGTAGATATCGTATTTTCCCGATGCATGAAGGCTATTGACCACTTTTTCGAACCCAACGCAGGTTTGCACCTCATCGATCATCACAATGTTATCGAGGCCCTCGCAATAGCCTTCCTCAACGTAGCGATGCAATGCTCGATAATCCGTTAGTTCCTCGAATTCGAGGAGATTGAAATTGATGCGGATAATATTGGCATCGGGGTCGGCCTCACGAAAGCGATCAGCAAGAGCTTCCAGTAGAACAGATTTGCCGCACCTACGAATGCCGGCAATAACCTTGATGTCCGGCGTTCCCTTAGCGCCAAGAAGCGCTTCCATATATTGAGGACGTTCGATAATCTTCATATCTTCACCGTTCTATTAAATAAAAGCTCTCTTTATTCGTTTTCGTTTAATATATGTCTTATTCTACTAAATGAAATCAAATAACTCTTGATTTCATTCAGCTATTTCTCCCAATAAAGTAACATCAATCAATATACCACGAACGTTTGTTCGATGGATTTCGTGTTGGGTGGAATCGCCCAAGGGCTGGGCTATGCTACCTTGACTATCTATATGACTTAAACGCAGCAAAGGAGCACCGAGAGAGCGAGTATGGCAAAAAACACCGCAAACTATGGTAACGACAGTATCCGCCAGCTCAAGGACGAGGAGCGCGTACGCTTGCGCCCCGCCGTCATCTTTGGCTCGGACGGACTCGACGGTTGTGCGCATGCCGCCTTCGAGATCCTGTCCAACGCCGTTGACGAGGCGCGCCAGGGCTACGGCAAGCTCATCACCCTCACCGCCTTTCGCGATGGCTCTATTCAGGTAGAGGACAACGGCCGCGGCTGCCCGCTCGACTGGAACCCCTCCGAGAAGCGCTTTAACTGGGAGCTCGTCTTTTGCGAGCTCTACGCCGGCGGCAAGTACAACAACAACCAGGGCGGCGACTACGACTTCTCGCTCGGCACCAACGGCCTGGGCTCGTGCGCGACCCAGTACGCCTCCGAGTACATGGACGTCACCGTCTGGCGCGACGGCAACAAGTACTCCCTGCACTTTAAGAAGGGCAAGGTTGTCGGCGCCAAGAAGAAGGCACTCGAGATTGAGCCCAGCGACGAGAACCGCACCGGCACCACTATCAAGTGGCGCCCCGATCTTGAGGTCTTTACCTCGATCAGCATTCCCCACGACTGGTATCGCGAGACCATGCGCCGTCAGGCCGTGGTCAACGCCAACGTGACCTTCCGCCTGCGCATTGAGGGTGACGATGGCGAGTTTTCCGAAGAGGATTTTTGCTATCCCAAGGGCATCGAGGACTACGTGCTCGAGAAGGTCGGTACCGACTACCTTACCGAGCCCTTCTTTATCGAGGCCGACCGCCGCGGTCGCGATCGCGAGGACCTGCCCGACTACAACGTTAAGATCACCGCGTGCATGTGCTTCTCGCGCACCCTCACGATGCAGGAGTACTACCACAACTCATCATGGCTCGAGAACGGCGGCTCGCCCGAGAAGGCCGCGCGCAGTGCTCTGACCAGCGCCATCGATGCCTACATTAAGGGCCAAGGCAAGTACAACAAAAACGAGAGCGGCATTAAGTGGCAAGACGTTCAGGACTGTCTGGTACTGGTGACCAACTGCTTCTCCACTCAGACGTCCTACGAAAACCAGACCAAGAAGGCCATCAATAACCGCTTTATCCAGCAGGCCATGACGGCATTCTTTAAGGAGCGCCTCTCGACCTACTTGATCGAGAACAAAGACGCCGCCAACAAGATCATGGAGCAGGTACTCATCAACAAGCGCTCGCGCGAGAACGCCGAGAAGACGCGTCAGAGCATTAAGACCAATCTGCAGCAGAAGACCGACATGGCCAACCGCGTGCAGAAGTTCATCGACTGCCGTTCCAAGGACAAGAACCGTCGCGAGATCTACATCGTAGAGGGCGACTCGGCAGCAGGCGCCATCCGCACGTCGCGCGATGCCGAGTTCCAGGGCGTTATGCCCGTCCGAGGCAAGATCCTCAACTGCCTGAAGGAGGATTATCCGCGCATCTTTAAGTCCGACATCATCATGGACCTCATGCGCGTGCTGGGCTGCGGCGTGGAGATCAAGGACAAGCGCATCAAGAACCTTGGTGCCTTCGACTTGGACAACCTCAACTGGAACAAGGTCATCATCTGTACGGATGCCGACGTCGACGGTTATCACATCCGCACACTCGTGCTCACCATGCTCTACCGCCTGGTGCCCACGCTTATCGACGAGGGGTACGTGTATATCGCCGAGTCGCCGCTCTACGAGATCAACTGCAAAGAGAAAACCTACTTTGCCTACACCGAACTCGAGAAAAACGGCATCCTCAAAGAGATTGGCGACCAGAAGTGTTCCATCAACCGCTCCAAGGGTCTTGGTGAAAACGATCCGGACATGATGTGGCTCACCACCATGAACCCCGAAACGCGCCGCCTGATCAAGGTGGAGTCCGAGGACGTCACCAAGATGGAAACCATGTTCAACCTGTTGCTGGGCAACGACGAGGCGGGCCGTAAGCGCCATATCTCCGAGCACGGCAAGGAATACCTGGACCAGCTAGATCTGCAGTAGCAGCAAATCAATAACGACGGCCCATAAGAAGTTCAAGAGGAAATCGTGGCAAAGAAGAAGACGAAGAACCAGCCAAAGAAAAAGCAGGTCAACGCCGAGAACGTCATCGGCCTGCACTCCGAGGTCACCGACCAGCCGATCACGCAGACGCTCGAGGTCAACTACATGCCCTACGCCATGAGCGTTAACGTGTCGCGTGCGTTCCCCGAGATCGATGGCTTTAAGCCCTCGCACCGCAAGCTACTCTACACCATGTACAAGATGGGCCTGCTCAAGGGCGAGCGCCAGAAGAGCGCCAACATCGTGGGCCAGACCATGAAGCTCAACCCGCACGGCGACGGCGCGATCTACGAGACGATGGTGCGCCTGGCCACCGGCAACGAAGCGCTTCTTGCCCCCTTCGTGGAGTCAAAGGGCAACTTTGGCAAGTACTATTCGGGCGACCTGAGCTACGCCGCCTCGCGTTATACCGAGGCCAAACTCGCGCCCATCAGCGCCGAGATCTTCAAGGACATCGACAAGGACCCGGTCGACTTTGTTGACAGCTACGACGGTTCCATGAAGGAGCCGCGCCTGCTGCCCACCACGTTCCCCAACATCCTCGTCTCGGCCAATAAGGGCATCGGCGTCGCCATGGCATCCGACATCTGCGGCTTCAACCTCAACGAGGTCTGCACCGCCACGATGCACTACTTGCAGGACCCCGACTGCGACCTGCTCGAGTACATGCCCATGCCCGATTTCTCGACCGGCGGTGAGATCATCTACCGCCGCGAGGAAATGGAGAAGATCGTCGAGACCGGCCTTGGCAGCTTCCAGATTCGCTCCCGCTGGCGCTGGATTCCCGAAGAGCGCATCATCGAGGTCTACGAGATTCCCTACACCACCAAGACCGATGTCATCATCGAGCGCATCGTCAAGCTCTCCAAAGAGGGCAAGGTCAAAGAGATCGCAGACATTCGCGACGAGACCGACCTTTCGGGTCTGCGCATCGCTATCGACCTTAAGCGCGGCGTCGACCCCGACAAGCTCATGGCCAAGCTCTACCGCTCAACCACGCTGCAGGACTCGTTCTCATGCAACTTCAACGTGCTGGTCGACGGCTACCCCCGCGTTATGGGCGTGCGCCAGATCCTGCACGAATGGGTCGCATGGCGCATTCAGTCCACGCGTCGCCGCATTAACTTTGACCTGGGCAAAAAGTCCGAGCGCCTGCACCTGCTGCACGGCCTCGAGGCGATCCTGCTCGACATCGACAAGGCCATCGCCATCATTCGCGGCACCAAGCTTGAGGCCGAGGTCGTGCCCAACCTTATGAAGGGTTTCGACATCGACGAGACCCAGGCAGAGTTTGTTGCCGAGCTTAAGCTCCGCAACATCAACGAGGAGTACATCCTCAACCGCACCAAGGACATCGCAAAACTCGAGGGCGAGATTACCGAGCTCGAGGAGATCCTCTCCAGCGAGGAGAACATCAAGAAGGTCATCAGCGACGAGCTGGCCGCGGTCAACAAGAAGTACGTGATGCCGCGCCGCACGGGCAGGATCGAGCCCCATGAGGTTATCGAAGTAAGCTTGGAGCCCGAGGTCGAGGAGTACCCGGTCACTATCATGCTCTCGCGCGATGGCTACCTTAAGAAGATGACGGACCGCGTGCTCAAGAAGGCGACCACACTCAAGTACAAGGACGGCGACAAACCCTTTATCGAGTTCCCGTCCTCCAATACGCACGAGCTACTGGTCTTTACCAACAAGAGCCAGGTGTACAAGTGCAAGGTTGCGGCGTTTGAGGACACCAAGTCGGCCCAGCTGGGCTCGTACCTGCCGACCGATCTTGAGATGGAACCCGACGAGAGTGTCATCTGGGTCATCGACCCCGAGGACTACAAGGCCGACGCGCTGTTCGTCTTTGAAAACGGCCGCGTGGTGCGCGTCGCACTTGCCGGATACGTCACCAAGACTAACCGAAAGCGCCTCAAAAACGCCATCTACGGCGGCAGCAAGCTGCTGTATGCGCAGGTACTCAAGGAAGACCGCGACATCGCGCTGGTCTCGAGCGACTATCGTTTGATGAACTTCAACACGTCGCTGCTTAAGACCAAGACGACCACCAACACGCAGGGCGTCCAGGCTTTCACGGCCAAGAAGGGCCGCTCGGTCACCACCATCGGCACGACCGAAGAGATTCTTGGTGCCGGTGTCTCGGCCGAAAAGTTCACTGCGCAGAGCCTGCCTTCTGCCGGTGCCCTCATGAAGGAAAACGACATGCCGAGCCTGTTTGACTAAAACAACGGCAGAACCGCCATAAGCTCTTAAAACGGTGGGGCCCGGAACGCAGCAACATCGCGCTCCGTGCCCCGCTCGTTGCAACGTATATCATATGCCCCACACAGGAATCGCTTGGACATCCTTGGTAATAAGGTATGGATCCGGGGTTTGGCAGACAACGTGTCCAAACCCAATTTCATAGCCGGTCAGGCCCTCGAGACAGGAAAAATTCTTCACCGCATCTTTGCCCACCGTGGCCGACATCTTCACCTCGACGGGATGGAGAATATGGCCCTCTTGGATGAGCAAATCAATTTCGCGCTTCTTTTGGTCTCGATAGAACCATACGTCGCGAAGGCTCTTCCCCGTGTTCATAAAGCTCTTCAAAATTTCCGAGACAACGAACGTCTCAAATATATGCCCCGCCGCGGCCCCATTGCGCAATTGCTCCGGCGTTATCCACCTCGTTAGATGACAAACAAGACCTGTATCCATAAAGAATATCTTAGGGGTCTTGGTCAGACGCTTATCGACATTAGGCCAAAAGGGCTCGACAATCCGAACGATGTTCGACGCCTGCAAAACCGAGAGCCAAGCCTTCACCGTCTTACGGTCGACGTCAACGGTGTTTCCAATATCGGTGGCATTTAACAGTTGCCCCGTTCTCGCTGCGCACGCGACCATAAAGCTGTAGAACTTCGCCTCATCCTTTACGTTTACAAGATCGCGAACATCGCGTTCGAGATATGCGGCAACGTAGTCGGAATAATAGGAGTCCCAATCGATAGTTGGGTCTTGCAGTTCGGGCATCGAACCCCTATGGATGATGTTCCAAATATTTCCCGAAGACATCTTAGAGGCCAAGGAAACCTTTTTGGGGATATACGGACGAGGGCCCTGGGGACCACCAACGAGTTCGCGCAAGCTTAAAGAGGGCATCTCCAGAATTCTAATCCTCCCCGCCAAGGATTCGCTCACCCCTTTCATAAGGTGATATGTCTGGGATCCCGTGAGGACGATTCGTCCCTTCTCCTCTGATTGATCGACAACCCACTTCACCGGAGAAAAAAGCTCAGGCACTCGCTGAATCTCATCAATGATGATCGGCAGATCATGAGACTCGAAAAACAGGGCGGCGTCCTCTTTTGCAAGAAGATAATTCCGCGGGTTCTCCATCGAAACATAGTCGAATCGGTCGCCTAGATGTTGCTTGAGAACCGTCGTCTTCCCAACTTGGCGCGCTCCGGTCACCAAGACAACTTTTCCCTGTCCCAGCATCGAATCTATCGTCTGTTCAATTTCGCGCTCGATGTACATACAATCGCCTCCCGTTATGGAGTCTATTATCTCGTACAAACGTTAATTGGTCAAAATCGGGAGCGCTACTCCCGATTTTCACTCACAGTCTTCTGCCCGATTCTGGCCCCAGCAGGGTCTCAGAAATTGCCAAGCGTATGGGCGTCGCCAGCAACTATGCAAGTCAATACAAACGCCGCCTCCTCGAGGACGGCGTTATCGGGGAACGTGGACGTGGCCTCGTCGGCTTCGACATCCCCGCGTTCAAGGAGTTCCTGAGCGAGAAGGCCTCCTAGCGCGCCAAGATTGTCCGCAAGGACTTCAACGCATGGCAATCAGCATTCCTCTTGGTAAGGACAGCAAGCATTTCCACTAGTGTTGATTGCCATGCGCTCTTCGAGCCCTTAGGCGAGCTTGCGAGCGAGCTCTCGCACCTTTTCCAGCTTGGGCGAGGAGGCCATGCTGTCGCGCTCGGTCATGCCGCTAATGGTGACAATGCCCTGGTCCTCCCACTTGCAGTACGCGCAGGCTGACTTGTACATAGCGATAGCCGCATCATAGACGCCCTCGCTGTGGCTATCGAGCAAAAGGGCCGTCTTGGTGAACGGGAAGCCCGTAGCACCGAAGGCGTACAGGCGGTCGATGACAGCCTTCTCCTGTGCAGTGATATCAAACCAGTAGATAGGCGAAGCGAAGACAACCATGTCGGTGTCTTTCAGCGACTCGATCACGTTGGCCATGTCATCCTTCTGCACGCAGACGCCCTCATGGGCGAAGCAGTATTGGCATCCCAAGCAGCCGGCGATCTTCTTGCTGGCAACGCGGACGACCTCGACCGCATTGTCGCCCTCACGCGCGGTCTCGGCAAACGCCTCAACCATGGTGTCGGTATTGGCGCCCTTGCGCGGGCTGCCGCTCAATACAACGATTTTCATAGGATTCCCTCTCCTTCATGCCGCAGGCGCGCAGCATGTTTTCTTGTAACCAAAACGAATGGAGCTATTCAGTCGTCTGTAGACCGCATCTCTCGTTCGTGCCCTCCAAAGAAGGTGCAAGCAGAAGCATCACGGGCATTGATCAGCGCCGATATGGATCACGACATGAAACCGTAAGGGTTGGCCAGAGGTTGCTAGATTCAATAACTCTCAGCAATGGAGCGAATGACGACTTCGGCGATATAATCCGTGTCATCTTGATTGTTCCTGCGCGGAAGGTACAGCTCATGTCCAAGCTCAACATCGACCAGCGATCGATTCGCGATCTTCTCACCGATAAGCGATCAGACTTCCTCATCCCCGACTACCAGAGGCCCTACGCCTGGGGCGAGGATGAATGCGCAACGCTGTGGGATGACCTGTTCTCGTTCGCTTTTCCAGGCGATGACTACGAGCGTTTCGACAGCGAAAACGACGAATACTTTCTAGGGCCCATCGTCACCTTTAAGAACCTCTCTGGCCAACTTGAGATCATTGACGGCCAGCAGCGCCTCACCACCATCATGCTGCTGCTCCGCGCGTTCTACGACAAGTTCACCAACATGAAGGATAAGCAGTCTGTGAAGATGCGCGAGGCAATCGCCCGTTGTGTATGGAAAACCGACGAGTTCGACGAGCCCGACATGGAGCGCCTCAAGATCGACTCCGAGGTTGCATCGGACAACGACAAGAATGAATTCCTCGAGATTTTACGAGAGGGCAACGTAGGCGATGGCTGGAAGAGCGCTTATGCCCGCAACTTCGCTTTCTTCCAGAGGAAAATTGAACAACTGGTGAGCGAGTGGCCCACCTACACCGTCTACATGGCCACACGCGTCATCAACAATGTGATACTGTTACCCATTGAAGCGGAGTCGCAGGACACCGCGCTACGCATCTTCTCGACTCTAAACGACCGAGGGCTGCCTCTCTCGGATGCCGACATCTTCAAAAGCCAGTTCTACAAGCATTATTCCGACACGGGGCGCAAGGACGAGTTCATCCGTCGCTGGAAGGCGCTCGAGGAGGGAGCGAACGCTATCTTCCGGCCCATGCGCGGTACACCAACCGATGAGCTATTTACGCGCTATATGTACTACCGCCGCGCGAAGAACGGCATCCGCGACACGACCACCGCATCGTTGCGCGACTTCTTCGGTGCCGATGGCTACGCCATGCTCAAGGAGGACGCCACGCTCGACGATCTCGAGGCGCTGCTCGGCTTCTGGAAACGCGTCGACGCGCAGGAAGGGTTCAGCGAGCGCGTGCTCCGCAGGCTCTTCGTGCTGAACTACGCCCCCAACGGCATGTGGACCTATCTGCTAAGCGTCTGGTTCCTTGCCAACCGCGACAGCAAAAGTGTCCTCGATGACGAGGCACTCTACGGCTTTCTAAACAAGATCACGGCATTCGTTCTCGCCTACGCCATTGAGCGTCCCGGCGTAAATGCGCTGCGTTCGCCAGTGTATCCCGAGATGATCAACATCGTGGAGCACCGCCCGGTGGAGTTTCCCAACCACCACTTCAATCGCGCAAATATTGCTGAGCGATTCCGAACCTACGTGTTCACCAACGGCAGGCCTGTAACGAAGTCCATGCTCACTTGGTGGGCGTACGCAGACCCAGATCAACCACTCATGGACCTAGACACTACGCTCGAAATTGAGCACATCTATGCCAAGAAGCGCAACGAGGTAGACCCGCTCGTCGACCAATCCAACCTGGAGGCGCTGGGTAACAAGGCGCTGCTCGAGAAGCGTGTAAACATCCGCGCGGCCGACTACAGATTCTGCGATAAACGCAAGTACTATGAGGGATACACCGACGGCAATGGCAAGCGCAAAGCCGGAACAAAGATCGCGGAACTCAAGCGCCTGACACAAGTCATGGGAGACTTCACCGAAATAGACATCGCGACTCGCACGGCTCAGATCATCGATGCCTTCGTGGACTACCTGGGCGACAACGGACTTTTGAGCTAAGGAGCGAACATGTTCGAAAGACTAACCAAGCACGCTGGCAAGCTGGAGGACAGAAACATGAATGTCGAGCTTGGGGGCGGGACGCTCGGACTCGAGGATTTCGTCGACGATTTCTATGAACTGGACGGGTTCGCGGACACCAGCTACTTCGAGACGCTTGAACGCCATGGCATCGACACCTCGGAAGGCATAGACAGCTGCGACATCGACCATGGGGACATTGACCTGATACGTGCATGCATCACGTGGTGCGTTCGTGGCGACCGCTTCTGCGACGGACTCCTTGCCGCGCAAGCCAGGAGCGGGTTTCTGGACCGCTGCCTCTTCCGGCTGAAGGAGCTCGACGAGGGCTGAACGGCGGCCACGAAGACGTCTGGCGCTGCGACAGCACAGCGATGCGACAATGCCATGCCGTCGCACTCCGTCATGCCACCAAATCAAAAGCGGAACCATCGCTCAATCTTGAGATGCATTGACCAAAGGCTCACGTTTCTACCGAGAAGTCGAGAGCGCGGGGCACACTGTGGCGCTTTATCCTCAGCTCATAGCTGCACTGCTTACTTAAAATGAACCCGTGGTCAAGATGAACTACGAGAATCATAGCGGGCGGATACCGCCCGTATGCCCCCTTCGGAATAGGCGGGCTCGCCGGCGTTCACGGCACGGTAGATGGTGGAGAAGCTCACGACGCAGCGCCCGCCGCGCTCGAGGCGGGACCTGCCGTCTATCTGCTCGGGCGACCGGCGGTCGTCGACGATGCGCCTGCGCACCTCGGCCGCGAGGGCCGGGTCGGAGAGCCTCTTGCGGGGCCTGCAGGCCTTGCGGCGGGCGTCGGAGCGCGACTGGGCGGCGATGGCCCCGTAGCGCCCGTTTCGGCCGTTCCTGGCGATCTCCCTGCTCACCGTGGACTTGTTCCTGCCTATCGCAGCGGCGATAGCCGAGACCCCCTCATGCCTCGCGTGCATCTCCGCTATCCTGTCGCGCTCCTCGGCGCTAAGATGCCTGTAGCGGCGCATGTCCCCTCGCTCCGACGTTGACCTAGACAGCCAACATCGTAGCCCCCGGGAGTGCGCCACGCTCGTGAGCAGGCCCCATGCCGTTGCACTCAGAATGCTAATCCGCCGCCCTAAAAAACGCCTCGAAACCCCTTCTGAGATTTCGAGGCGCAGAACGCGCGATGCTTTTTTCCTTTTAAAGACAATAGCCTACCAAATGCCAAGCAGATGCTGCATGCCCAGGCTCACCAGAGCGATGCCGATCCAGCAGCACAGACCCATAAAGATGGGTTTGCCGCCCGTCTTAACCAGCTTGACTATATTGGTGTTGAAACCAATCGCCGCCATAGCCATAACAATGAAGAACTTGGAGAGCTCCTTTATGGGCGCGGTCACGCCCGCAGGTAGCGCGAAGACCGTGGTGATCACGCTGGCAAGCACAAAGAAGAGGATAAAGAAGGGGAAGATCTTCTTGATATCGAACGTGCCCGCAGCTTCGCCGCCCTCGCCGTTCGCGGCGGCGCGCTTGGCCTTGTGAACCTGCCAAAATGCCAGCGCCAGCGTGATGGGGATGATGGCGAGCGTGCGGGTGAGCTTCACAATGGTCGCCTCGTCCAACGTATTGGCGCCAGGGTGTATGCCGTCCCACGCGGCAGCGGCGGCGGTTACGGACGAGGTGTCGTTGACGGCGGTGCCGGCAAACAGGCCAAAGCCCTCGTTTGAAAGGCCAAGCATGCCGCCAAGAGCCGGGAAAATAAGCGCGGCGATGATGTTGAACAAGAAGATGACGCTGATGGCCTGCGCGATCTCCTCATCGTCCGCATCGATAACCGGAGCGGTCGCCGCGATTGCCGAGCCGCCGCAGATTGACGACCCCACGCCCACCAGAGTGGAAATCTTGGTGGGGATCTTGAGGGCGCGATGCAGGGCGAAAGAAATCACCAGCGACGTGGTGATAGTCGCCACGATAATGGGCAGCGAACGGGCGCCCACGCGCGCGATCTGGGAAAGGTTGAGGCCAAAGCCCAACAGGATAACCGCGTACTGCAAGATCTTCTTAGAGGTGAACTTGATACCGGGCGCAAACGGCAACGCCGCGTCGTCCTTAATAAACAGCGCCAGCACCATACCGATGAGGATGGCGAAGACCGGCCCGCCGATCACGTCGAAGCGCTTGCCCAAAAACCATGCCGGCAGAGCGATAAGCAGGCATAGCGCCACGCCCCTCCAGCTATCTTGAACCTTGTCCCACGTTCTTTCCGCCATATCTTCTTCCTCTCTATACGCGCCGTCCCTGCATGCGCGGAACCGCTCCGCCGCCTACGACATAAACCCAAATCTCTCTCGGCAAACAGCCAAGATTGAATGCATAGCGATAGTACTACCTTGGCTTATAATTCTTTTCACCCTATTGGTTATCACTCTATAAGTATTTGTTATATATGGACGATGTTATAGATGATTCTTGAGCATAGGAGTCAACGTGCTGGATTACCGCACCCATACGTTCTTGACGGTCTGCAGGCTGGGCAGCTTCACGCAGGCGGCAGCGGAGCTCCATATCACCCAGCCCGCCGTATCGCAGCATATCCGGCAGCTCGAGGCGCATTACGGGTGCGCCCTCTTCCACAAGGGCGGCCGGCGCGGCGAGCTCACGCAAGCGGGGGCGATGCTGTTTCGAGCGCTCGAAACAATGGAGAACGATGAGACGAGGCTCAAGGCGCAAGCGAAAGCCCTAACGCTGGAGCAGCCCGCCAAGGCTCCCCTGCGTTTTGGCTGCACGCGCACCATCTGCGACTATTGGATTCCCCGCGTACTCGCCCGCCATATGGCAAAACATCCCGACGAGATGGTGCAGATGAGCGTTGGCAACACGCAGGAGCTTGTGGAAGGCCTGGAGGCCGGTACTATTGATTTCGCCTTGGTAGAAGGATCCTTTAACAGGGCCCTCTTCGACTCCGCCCCGGTATCGCGCGAGCGCTATGTAGCTGTTGGGAGCGCAGATGAGTTCGACGCGTCCTATAAGCCGGTATCCATGGCCAGCCTACTCGACCGCAGGCTCATCCTACGCGAAGCGGGGTCGGGCACGCGCGAGATCCTAGAGAAGCACCTCGCCGCGCGCGACCTCGATCTTGACGACTTCGCAGGCACGTTCGAGGTCGCCAGCATCCCCGCCATCAAGCTGTGCGTCCGGGCGGGGACTGGCATTACGTTTTTGTACCGCGCAGCGGTTGAGCGCGAGCTCGATCAGGGCGAGCTGCGCGACATCACCCCAAGCGACTTCTTTGTCGAGCACGACTTTCGCCTGATCTGGCAACGTGGCAGCCTCGCTGCGCGCCGCTACCAGGAAATCGCCCGCTCCTGGAGGCGATAAAGCCCGCAGTGCCCGCGCACGTACACAGGCAGAAGCCCGGCTCCGCGCCAAAAACGGCCTCCGATGGCGCCTAAAAACCAAAATCGACCTCCAGTGGCAAAAACCAACGCCAAAACAGGCCTCCGATGACACTTTTACCATTGCCATCGGAGGTCGATTTTGGCAAGCTGCAGGTAGAGACGTCGCTCATTTTTATGGCAAGCGCTCGTATTTGCCACCGAAGGCCAAAAATGGGCTCTTCGACGTTTCTAGTGGGTAGCGCATGTCAGCTTCTTCTGGGCCGTGAAGTCCAGGCGGCCCAGCCGGAGGAAGATTATCGTCCTGAAATAGGCGATGCTCCTGAAGCCCCTTGCAGCGCTGCGGACCGACTGGACGACGGGGTTCAGCCCTTCCAGGAACGAGTTTGTGGAGCCCCTCTTCCACCAGTTCAGGATGCCCTCCCGCTCCTTCCTGAGCGTCCTCGCCACGGTCTTCATCTCCCTGACATTGGAGTGCATCTGGCCTCCACGCCGCCTCCGAGGCCGCGAGCGCCCATGGGGGTTCCGTCTCGCTCGCCAACAGCCCCTCGGGCGGCGCGGTGGCCACCATCGCGGTCCCCCTGTGCGGGGCCTGACGACTCAGGCCCTCACACCGGCGTGTCTCGCAATCAAACGCTTCCCGGATAATAATGCCCGTTGCAGGGCTCGCCCTGGCTAGTCGCCGCCCATGTGCATGAGCATGTCAGCAATGCGAGTCGCCATCTCGTCCGCCGCTGCACGGATGTTGGCGACCCAGGACGCAAGGCCGGTCTGATCGGATGCCTCCGCTTCAAGCACGTCGTAGTTCGCGGTCACCGCCATGAGCGGGGTGACGAGGTCGTGCGAGGCGGTGCAAACGAACGCGCGCTCCCGCGCCTCGGCCTCCGCCACCGGTCGCAGGGCACGTCCCGCTGCCGCCCACGCCACGGCGAGCGCCCAAAAGCCGAAGCGATCGGCGTCACTCGCTTCGCTAAATCAACTTTATGGGATGACGGATCACGGTCTTGAGCTTCTCCGGCGCGCACTTGCGCGGGTCGGAGAGGTAAATCTCGTGATGCAGACAGGCTTCGGAGAAGTCGGGGGCGTAGCCCCGTTCCGCTGCAAATGTGCGCATGGCGTCTATGGTCGCCGGTTCGTCGTTGTAAGGCCCGGTATGCATGCGCTGAATGCAAAGACCCTCGTCGACCCTCAGCAGCTCGACCGACGAGAAGTCCAGCTTCTTCTTGGCAGCGGCTTCCGAGACGGCCCAGTCGAAGTCCTCGCGAGTGACGAAATCGGGCAGGCGGATGCATGAGATGAGGTTGAAGTCGTCCTTCCGCGCGTAATCGATCCCGCCATCGGTGTGGTCTTGCCACCAGAAGCCCTCGAGCGGAGGCACGACGAAGTCGAAATAGCCTTCGATCTCTCGCGGGCCGTTTTTCGACATCTTGATGGTATAGGCGACGCCATAGGGCATCGGCAACGCGTTCTGCTACGCGCCGCCTTCGGCATTGGGATCGCCCTTGCCCCGCACGGCAACGTAGCTCATAGACGGAACGATCAGAAAGCTCGGCTTGTCAGGCGGTTTGCCCGCGATGTTGTAGCGCACCGTAGACGCTGATGGAGATGGCTGCGCGCAGGCACGAGTGCGCCGCCGCACCTCATAGCCTGTTTCTCGGGTATTTGGGGCGCGCGGCGTTCAAAAATGTGAAGCGGTTCCGCATGGCTCGGGATTGAGCCGAGGTGCCCTACTTCTCGCCCTCCAGCAGGCCCACGATGCGGTCGATGTCGACGGCGAAGCGGGGCCTTCCTTCGCGCTCGTAGCGGTCGAGGTACGCCTGGCACTCGGAGACAATGCGCTTGGTGTTGCCGTCGATGATGCGCTGGAGCGTCTCGTAGTAGGCCGAGCCCTCGGTCCTGAAGCGACGCTGGTAGGACTTGGTTATGGGGAACATCTTGATGTAGTGGATGCCGTGGCGACAGCCGGGGCGCGTCGTGGGGCGGGGTGGCAACGCAAAGTACTGGTCTTTGGGCACGTTGGGGGCGATGTTGGAATGCAGCGGCACGGCGAAGTCCCTGCGCTTCCCGCGGAAACGCAGCCTCACCACCACGATGCAGGGGAGATTGTGCTTAAGCATGAGCTCGCGGTCGCCCTCGACGAGGTCGAAGAAGTCCTGGGAGATGGATACGATCTTCATCGGTTGCGCCCCCTTCATACGAAGCGGGGCCCGCATCGCTGCAGGCCCCTACATGTGGGCGATATTCTACGCCTTGCGGCACCCCGTCGCCCACGGAGGTTAAACGTACACGTAAGCCGTACTCTGAAAGCCGCGGCTTCCGGCAAGTAGTTTATACCACGAAAGGTCGCTTTCAATGCGCATAGCTCGCAAAACAACACTCGCTGGGCCGCCACCCCTGGCAGTTACCCACCAATCTTCATTGGAGTCAGCAGGTCAATTCATATAGTTATGGGGGTGCATCCTAAAGGAAATCCAATTTATACCCCCATAACTAAGGTATTTTCTATTCCCACTCGATGGCTTCGGTTCTGTCGTCCCGTCATTCCAGTTGCACCCAGTTTTCGGCATCGACACGGAACGCGTGCCGCCGAATGACGCGATGTCGCGTTTCGTCGGCTTCGTGGACAAAAGTTGGGACAACCTCAAAAACTTTTTTCAAACTCAGGGCATTGAGTTTTTGTTTTTGTCCCAAAGGAGCTTCCGGCCGTGATTCGGGTGCCCGATTGGGCGGAATCGCCCGTTTCTGAAACTCAACCGCAGCATCACGCGCAAGCCACTCGCAACAACTGCAAATGATTGGTCGCGGGCGGCTTCCAACGCGATTCCAAAGCCGCAGGTCAGGCGACTGCGCTGCTGACAGGGAAAGGGAGTCGTATCAGGCGGCTTGCCCATGAGTCGACGATGAGGCCTCCATCGAATGTCGAGAACATGCTGGTAAAATAGGCAATACTTTTTATGACAGGAGACCGAGCATGGCCGAACCCCACGATAGGAAGCCGATCCTCACGATCGAGCAGCAGATAGAGCACCTCAAGCAGAAGGGCGTAGCCTTCGAGCTGTGTTCCGAGGAAGAGGCCGCGGACTACCTGCGTGACAAGTGCAACTTCTTCAAGCTCGCATCCTACCGCAAACTCTTCTCGAAATACGAGGGAGGCCCGCGCGACGGCCGCTACGTAGACCTCGACTTCTGCCAGCTGCGCCTGCTCGCGGCGCTCGACCAGGAGCTGCGCCACGCCCTGCTCGGCATGACGCTCGACATCGAGCATTTCCAGAAGGTGACACTGCTTCGCGAGATGGAGGACCGCGGAGAGGACGGCTACGCCATCGTGGCCGACTATATGGCATCGCTTACCACTGCAAACAGGGAGTACCGCCTGCGCGAGCTCAAGATGAGCGGCCGCAGCCCCTACAGCTCGAGCCTCTACGCGAAGTACTCCGGCGACATGCCCGCCTGGGCCTTCCTTGAGCTCACCTCGTTCGGCACCCTCATCGACTTCGTGCGCTTCTGCGCCAGGCGATGGGACGACAGGCGCCTCGAGGCCTCCCACTACGACCTCAAGCGCGTGAAGTCCGTCCGCAACTGCGCCGCGCACGGCTCGTGCCTGATCAACTGCTTCGCCGAGAGGGGCGCCGCCCGGGGCTCGGCGTCCAGCGGTGTCTCCCGAAGGGTCGCCGCCGTGGGAATTCCCAAGGCGACCAGGAGGAAGTGGATGGGGAATACGGCCATGCAGGAGGTCGCGACCGTGCTCGTGGCGCACTCCGGCTTGGTACCCGAGGGCTCCTCGCGCTCGCGCGCCGCATCCGAGCTCGCCGAGATGTTCGCCAGGGCCGACGGCGAAACCGAGGCGCTGCCCGACAAGGGGCCCGACGCCGCAGCTCGCTCCGCGCTCGAGTTTCTTCGCAGGTTGACAGAATCGATCGGGTTGGTAGAATAGCCTGCAGATAGCAAAACCTTCACGGTTTTAGGGGCGGACTTGCGCAAGCGACTCTGCCCTATTTTTTTACGCTTCAGGCATGCGCAGCGGAGCTAGAAGAACCACTTGCAGTAGAGACCGCCCTGGAATATCGCATGGCAGACCGTCAGCACGAGCAGGCCCACTTCGAGCCATTTGGGGAAGGGGTCCTCTTCTCGGTTTGTGGAGCCCCGATCGGGCCAGTCTGGAGAATACACGTCGCCGTACTCGTCGCCCCCCGCCGGCCTCGTCGGCCAGGAGGGCGAGTGCCTCGTCTAATTCCCCCACGGGTGTCCCCCCCGTCGAACCCGACCTGGAAGATGCTGGTACAATACCGCAGACGGCCGGCTCCGGCTATCTTCCGCCGCACCAGGCGGATACGGGCAGGATGGACGCCGGCAAGGCCTACGCCCTTCGCAAGGGCATGGCGAACCTGGATAGGAGAATCTGAGCTCCCATCAACTTTACGCCGTCAACGCTTCGAGCTCCCTTGAATTCTCAGACAGTACATGATA
>NZ_QSPM01000007.1:0-21718 GCF_003466445.1 Collinsella sp. TM05-38
GACGGCTCCGCCGAGAGGCACCTGACCCGCAAGGTCACGGTGGAGGGTACTCCAATTATGGGAAGTCTGCAGACTTCAGTTGATGCTATGGTGAACTTATATGAATCAACAGGACATACATATCCCTCAGACGAATTTATTTCAAAGGGAGCACCTACTATTCGCGATTTTTGTTCATTAATTGTCGAAGCCGCTGTTTCTGAAGGGGTTCGTCCGGAAGTTGTTTTTGCTCAGGCTATGCTTGAGACTGGATGGTTGCAATTTGGAGGTTCCGTAAAGCCGAATCAGTGCAATTTCGCCGGACTGGGCGCCGTCAATCAACAATCGGGAGGCGCTAGATTTGACGATGTATATCAGGGCTTGCTTGCCCAAGTCCAGCATCTTAAAGGATATGCTACTGGTGCGGCGTTGAATAACGCTTGTGTGGATCCTCGATATGAAGTCCTTCAGTCTAAGGGTTTTCTCGGAGTTGCGCCATATTTGGAAGATTTAAATGGCCGCTGGGCTGTTCCGGGTGACACATATGGTCAGAATATTGCGCGCATTATTTCTTTAATTGGCTAACATCAATATGAATTCTCTAGGTCGACTGCGCTGGTTGTAGTCGACCTTACTTGTATGGTAAATCTTGGCCTTAAATTGTTACTTGCTAGCAATATTATGTTCGAGTGAACTATCGGGGAGGTTCTATATGCATTTCTTTAGAAGTAAGGCTGTCCGTGTCGCTTTTTTCTTCTTTTATTTCTGTTTGGCCGTAACTCCTTGCTTTGGTTTGAGCGAAGCGGGCCTGTCTCCATCACAGATTGAAGATTCAACACGGGCCGATGATTTAAGTGCAACTTCGCCGGTTTCAGAGGACTACTCTGTCGACGGCCTCTCGGCAAAGGCGTCCGATGGAGGGTCTCCTCTCCTGGGCGACCGCTGCTCGCTCGGCCTGGCCGCGTCCGGCAACTCGGGCTCGGTCCGCTATAAGTTCGTCTGGGAGCAGGGCGGCTGGTCCAGGTGGGGCACCATCCGCCAGCTCGGGCCCGAGGCCTCCTGCGATTGGGTGCCGGAGGTCGCCGGCGACGTCAACATCTTGGTCGACGCCGTCGATTCGGCCGGCAACGTGAGGACCTGGAGGTTCCCCGTCAGGGTGGATGCCTGTCGCCTTTCCGTGAGCGGCGGGGATACGCTCGAGTGGAGCGGCGGAATGAAGGTCAATATCTCCGCCGCGGCGGCTCCCGGCGCAAAGATTAAATTCCTTTGGGAACGGGGCTCATGGTCCAAGTGGGGCGTCATCCAGGCAGCATCTGAGTCCGCCGCCTGTACCTGGGCGCCCCCGTCTTCCGGCTCCTATACTCTCTATGCCGACGTCACGGTCGGCGGGCTCACGTCGACGTCAAGACTCCCCGTTCGCATCTCAGAGGACTACTCTGTCGACGGCCTCTCGGCAAAGGCGTCCGATGGAGGGTCTCCTCTCCTGGGCGACCGCTGCTCGCTCGGCCTGGCCGCGTCCGGCAACTCGGGCTCGGTCCGCTATAAGTTCGTCTGGGAGCAGGGCGGCTGGTCCAGGTGGGGCACCATCCGCCAGCTCGGGCCCGAGGCCTCCTGCGATTGGGTGCCGGAGGTCGCCGGCGACGTCAACATCTTGGTCGACGCCGTCGATTCGGCCGGCAACGTGAGGACCTGGAGGTTCCCCGTCAGGGTGGAGAGAAATCTATCTAACTTCACTTCAATAGATTTGAAATCTGATTCATCCAATTTGTGCGTAGGGGATACGCTTTCAATTACACCTCGGATTACCATCCGAAAGAATAATCAGATTTCATACAAATATGTTTGGATGCGGAACAACTGGGCTGAATGGGGTGTGATTGACTCCGGCAGAGGTAAATCCTCAATTGACTGGAGAGTCGATAAATCTGGCGCTGTCACCGTTTTTGTTGATGTTATTGATGAGGCCAACGATCAGACGATGACCTCGAAGACTGAATGCTCGATTGGCTCCGAGAAGTGGAATTACGAGTCCCTGAGTTCTTCTGCAACGCTTGTCAGGCCTAATGAAAGCACTGAGATCGATGCTAGATGCTCGGGTGATACTAATTACTTACAGTATAAGTTCGTCTGGAATAAGAATAATTGGGCTGACTGGGGCGTTGCTCAACAGGGCACAAGTTCACACTTGCAATGGGCTCCAAAAGACGCCGGAGACTATGAATTGATCTGTGACGTTTCGGGGTCAGATGGAGTTGTCCAAACAAAAAGAACAATCATTAGCTGTTGGGATTTCTCGAGGATTACTGCAATTTCGACTGATGGCAATAATTCTTGGGGAGTTCGAGCTGATTTGGGAACGCTTGCAGCTGAAAAATCTGGACAATTTCAGTTTAAATTTGTTTGGGCCAAGTCCGACTGGAGTAAATGGGGTGTTCTAAAAGAATTTTCCAGTGTGAATGACGCTTATTTCAATCCCTCTGCACTTGGATTGCAAGATGGTTATTTCGATCTTTACTGCGATGTCTTGCTTCCTGATGGCACTCTCCAGTCGAAGTCGACTCAGATTTACTACAGCCCATTTGGCAGCTCAACGGTTTTGGGGGTTAGTCGTATTGGACTCGTCACTTGGCTTACGACGCATCAATTTGATGGCTATTATTTAGGAACGAGATATTCCGGTGGCTTCTCCTATGATAGTTGCCTTTACCCAAAAGGTGCCCCGAGATGGGATGGCTATACTGGCATGAATTGCACTGGCTTCGTGGCCCATGCTTATGCTGCGGTTGGTGGCGATGTCAATCGTATTGCGCAGAATAATAATCACTCTCCTTGGGCTGGGGGGCCAGGCGGTGGCGGCTATATTAACGCTTGGAGATGGTATGGCTATGCTCGAGATTTGGGATGCAAAATGTATGAGTTCCGTACTGTCCAAGATATGCTAAATAGTGGTTATGCTCAAAAGGGAGATATTATCTTCTTTAAGACTGACGGATCAATCGACTGTCATATTGGGTTCTTCTGGGGAGATAATCCGCATGACAATAAAATGTGGCATCAAATTCTGCCTGGGAATTTAATCGGACCCTGTTTTAACAATGCGAACAAAGGAGAGGTTCGGCAATCGGTTGTTCTGATTAAATAGTGCTTTAATTTCTGAATGGTATTTGAAGCAACTAATTGTGAAACGGTGATTCTGATAAGTAGCGCAAGCAGAAGACTTACTGGCATAATAATTACATATGGTTATATACTGGCTCAGGCTTTAGTCGGCTTTGTATATGTTCCGATGTTGTTGCAAAACATTGGACAAGACGAATATGGACTCTATCAATTGATAGGCTCTATCATGTCTTATATAGTTTCCATTAATGGGATTTTGTCTGCCGGTGTTGGGCGTTTTTATTGCAAGTATATGGCAGAGGGCAAAAATGACTTAATGGAGAATACTCTCGCAATAGCTAGGCGTCTGTACTGGGTCCTATCTGTGTTCGTGATGCTAATAAGTTGCGTTCTCGCCGTGGTTGTTCGGTTTGTATATTCAGCCAGTTTTACAAACTCACAGCTTGATGAGTGTTCCGCAATGCTTGTTGTATTAGGGATCAACACAATTGTTATCATGAACAACACTATTAGCGTTGCGGCGATAACTGCTAATGAAAGGTTCGTTTTTTTGAAGGGCTCGCAATTGGCCGCCCTAATAGCTCAGCCTTTCATAGTGTATGGACTTACGACAATTTTTAAGAATGCATTAGCCGTATGTTTAGTTGTGCTTGTTACAAATGTGTTGTGCGCGGTGAGTCAGCGTTTGTTTGCTAAATATAATCTGCACATTAGTTTCAGATATCATGGCTGGGACATGAAACTGGCTAAAGGATTGCTATTTTTTAGCGGCGCGATTGTATTGGTGACGATTGCTGACCAGATTTTCTGGAAAACCGATCAATTAATTGTCGGCTATTATTTTGGTGCTGCCGCCGTTGCGGTATATTCTGTTGGATCTCAAATCTACACGATTTATATGACAATCGGTACGGCAGCCTCTTCAGTTTTTCTTCCTCGAGTTTCAGAACTGTATTGCCAGAATAAGGATATGTCTGAAATTTCGGATCTCTTCATTAAAGTCGGTCGCATTTCCTTTATCGTCTGCGGATTTGTTCTTAGTTTATTTATTGTTCTGGGGAAAGATTTCATCATTATTTGGGCTGGTAAGGACTATATAGACGCTTTCTATATCGCCTTGATCGTAATGGTTCCATTTACCATTGACTTAATTCAGAACCTGGGACTTACCATAATGCAGGTTGCGAATGTTTACCTGTATAGGGGGTATATGTATCTTGCGATTGCGCTTGTCAACGTGGTCGTGACGATTATATTGCTCAAGCTTATGGGCATAGTGGGCGCAGCAGTTTCAACAGCCATCGCTATGGTTATAGGTAACGGTTTCTGTATGAATTGGTATTATTCTGAAAAGCTTGGGTTGAACATAAAGAAATTTTGGCTTGAAATTGCCAAACTTTCCGTCTTGGTTATTGCCGGTACGGGGGCTTTGCTGCTGCTCTATAACCTAATTAAAAGCCTTTTATCTGGCCTTGTGGTGGTTTTGGTGTCAGCAATAATTTATTTCTTTATCTATTTCTTCTTGGTTTTGATGTTTGGGCTAAACGAATCCGAAAAGACGAGCATATCTGCATTTATCAAGCGATAATCTGTGACGCTTGTTAAGCAGAATAGCCTAATGTTCTTTCATTACTTTTATGACCAACCGGCTTGCCTGACATTTGATTATCGAAGGCTAAGTCGGTTGGTTTTACTACTCGGTGCCAGGAAAAATGAGCGATGACAACAGGGCGATTAGCTCAAGATTTTCAGTATCAATAGTTTTAGCTGTTCACAACAGCGTATTACTACTCGAGATAACAAATAGTGCTTATTCTTTGCCGCAAGGAACAGTAAATAGCTGTCAGGTCTGTAGGTGCTGCAAGGGACATCAGCTTTAATTGAGGGATTAAATAAGGCCTCTGAAATTGAAACAAAGTTACGTTTTTTGGTCTCATTATTGTCACTGAGCTCGTTGATCGATAGGAGATAAAGATACTGTTCCGTTCTTGTTTTCCATGCCAGCCTTTCTGTTTCTTCTCCCCAACGAGCAGCGATTTTCACTAGGCTTGAGGTGACGAAGGTTAAATCTGAAAGCTGTTTTTCCTTATAGCTGTGTGTTGCACTTTGTCCGTTTTGACAATTATAATAATACAGCGCATCACTTATTTGTAAAACCGATCTGGCTGAATCGACTATGGGTATCATTTGCAGAAAATCTTCTGCAAAATCGATTCTCTTTGTATCGGTATTGCTTAAATCGTCAATCAGACAGTTTCTTTTGATTGCCTTTCCCCAAATTGAATTGAGTTTCCCTCGCGCCAAACATTTTTTGACTTCGTCGAGATCGTCACCTTCATAGATGCCAGACGGAAGGGCGGGATTGATAAACGGATCGTTTGAATAGTCTGGGTTTCTTGTATAGCTGAAACAGATTATGTCTGGATTGCACTTATCGATTTCGCGAGCAAGAATAGATAGGGTATCGAAGCGCAAAGAATCATCCGCATCAACAAAGACCAGGTAATCTCCGGCGCTTATCTCCGCGCCTTTTCGCCTGGCCTCATATACGCCCATATTATTTTGTCTAACGTAATGAGTATTGTTGTGAGATTCACAAAACACTTTGCAGACACTTTCAGTAGCGTCTGCTGATCCATCATTAATGAGGATAATTTCATAGCCGTCATATATTTGTTGGTAGATGGATGATAGCGTTTCCGGCAAACTGGATGCCGCATTATATGCAGGGATAATAATTGAAAACAGCATTTAGTCCCTTTCCGTATTGGAAGAACAAGATGGTTAGTTAGAAAGCCCGTTTACAATGTCCCTGTATAAAATAAATTGACGCTGGGCAATGGCCTTCCATTGAAAGTGTTCAATTGCATACTTTCTAGCTGCAGTTGCAAGTTTACAACGAAGTTCATCGTCATTGAACAGCGTGAGAATTGCTTTAGAAATGGCTTCGAGATCAGATTCTACACCGATTCCAATTCCTTTATTGTTCGCTGTTTCTTTCCATGTGGTTCCCTCGGTAACAATAATTGGGAGGCCATATGCTAGTGCTTCCAAAACAGACGTCGGGAAACCTTCAGTGCGTGAAAGTTGGATATAAAACTGCGATTGGAGAAAAGCGTCCGCTTTAGATTGACCATTAACTGGACCATTTAATAAAACAATATCGGATACTTGATTGTCGGCAATAAGTAGTTCCAGTTTGGCCATAGACCCATCTTCGTCTGGACCGTAGATGTAGATTTTTGCTCCGAGCCCTCTTAGCTCATCAGCAATTAGTGGCAGACTTTTGATCAGTAGATCAAGACCTTTGACCTCTATATCTAGGCGGCCAATAAAAAGCGCGATGCGGCTGTCTAAGTTTGAGGCTTTGGCTTTTGGGATGCTAACACCATTTGGAATAATGCTTGCTTTCCTATGTTTAAAGCCGTTTGAACTCATCGCCTCTTTTTCCGATAGAAAATGGATACAATCAGCATTGCGAATAAAGGCGTTATAGAAGAAAACATTAAGCAATTGTTTAGCTAAATGATGCTGTTCTTGCGCCACATATGTTAGAGACCCATGTGGTGTGATGATGTATGGGATCGCACGTCTTCTGAGCCAATGGCTTAGTTTAATGTGATCTGGCCTATATATCTCATGAAATATTACGAGTGACGGATTGCAAAACGGTTCAGGAAGTTTTTCTATGCATGACTGATAGAAGACGGGATATTTCGCATCTTTAGGTCTGTAGTTTGTAAGATTTAATAGAGCTATATTCATGTCCTTTATTTCTGACTGCTCATTTAGGTATTGAGGCACCACTGTAGACACGCCAGAAGCGAAATCACTTGTAATATATGCCACATGAAGGACTATTAAACTATCGGTAGTTTTCATTAGCGTTTGCTCCCGCAGCGGTGTTGGAGGTTTTAGTTGACAGATTCACAGTTGGTTTCAGTGCTCATGCCTTGTTATAGGGAGAGCGCCAAAGATTTTACTGAGGCACTAGCGTCTATTTTAAAGCAGACCTATCATCGAATCGAGGTGGTTGTTGTTTTTGATAATCCAGATGACAACACACTTTACGATATTGCTCAAAACTATAGCTCTCATGACAGTAGGATTTGCCTCGTGAGAAATGAACGCAATCTTGGTCTTGCTGCATCTTTGGAAAGGGCGTTCAAGGTCTCACGCGGTCAGTATATCTGCCGAATGGACTCAGATGACATTTCTGAGGCGCAGCGCATTGAACGGCAGTTGTCGTATCTTGAAGAACATGAGCTTGACCTAGTGGGTTCTTATTTGAACGCCATTGACGAAGACGGTAGTCAATTATATCTCGTTGATTCAATTCCAAGTTCGAGTGAAGGCGTTAGGCGTTCTCTTATGATTAGAAATTGCGTACCTCATCCGAGTTGGTTTGGAAGAAGGTCTGTATTTGAAATGGGGTATCGGTCTGTTCCGCTAGCAGAAGATTATGACTTACTGTTGCGTGCCGAGCTGGAAGGGTTCACTATTGGAAATGTTCCAGAGCCGCTCATTCGATACAGAATGACTGTTAATAGCATTTCGCGTAGCAATTTGTATAAACAGTTCGTTGTTTCTCAGTGTTTACGTTCAGCTTTCAAAGAGGGCCGATCACTGGATGTCGATAAGATTGATACAATCGTCGCCGAGCGGTTCGATCGGCGACGAGCTGAGAACTATCTAAAGGCAAATGCATTATTTAATAATGGGTTGAGAAATATTCATTCTGGTAATCGAGCAAAAGGTATTTCCCAATTGCTTCAAATCCCATTTTGCTCTAAGTCGTATTTAATGAATGTCATTAATATGGCGCGTGTGGTTACAATTAAGACTTTTGAGAAAACCTCGTAGTTGTGCACCTACGCTTGGAGAGACATGGCGCAACCATGCCGTTCAACACTCGGAAGATTGCTAGCTTTGAAATCTAGGGCTAGGTTTGTTGCGGGGTTCTCGATGCCGTGTGCACCATTCGTGGTTGATTTCCGATCTCAGCCGAACACACTGCGCAGAAGTCCGTACCCGCGGCTAGCCGAACGCCCCCCGCGACCCCCATGGACCCCGGGGGCGCCGTTTCCCCAGTTGAAGGAACGGTGGATATGTGTTCGATAGGTCCGGGGGCCATTCTCCGCCCTCAGTCTGGCACCTCTTTCCAGACTCAGCCGGACGGTCGGTCCGCCTCTTCCGTTTTGCCTTTGGGCTAGGCCAGCGGGGCGTCGCGCCTCTCTGCGCGTGCCCTCTCGATGAGGCTCGGCGCCAGGTCGAGTCTTCCGATGGGCACGTCCTCCAGGCTGTAGGCGTCTAGCAGCGCCTCCGCATCGCCGCCGAGCATCGCCCTGGAGGCGCGCGGGCGTCCAGCTCCAGCATCTTCTGGACCGTGTCCCTTTCGTGTCTGGTGAGCGCCTGCCGTAGATACTCGGGGTCGCCTTCTCGGAACCCTTTTTCTTCTTTCCGGACATGCCGTCCTTCGAGTCCCCGGGGCCAACCGGTTCGGCCCTCAGGGTATCGGGTTCCCACATTCATCCGCACATGTGCGGATGAATGTGGGAGGTGTTCGGATGAAGTTGATAATCAAGGGTTGATAATCAAGGGTGCACCATTCGTTGTGTCTATTTAACCATTTGTATATCTCTCGCTATAATAATGAGAAAAACTAGAGATCGGTTTATGTGTATATGACACCTAAAACTCTTATTGCTATTCCTGCTTATAATGAGGAGGAATGCATAGAAAAGACGATATGCGAGCTCAGGCAAATTGCACCTGAGTTTGATTTTGTTGTTATCAATGATGGGTCTCGAGATCGAACGCTAGCTATCTGCAAGGATCTTGGTTGTGACATCATTGATATGCCCATTAACTGTGGTTTGACCGTTGGGTTTCAGACGGCTGCGCGTTATGCGGTTGATCATGGATATGACTATATGGTTCAGTTTGATGCTGACGGCCAGCATTGTCCGGAATATATAAAGGTCCTTGTTGATAGGGCTCAATCTGATGGATCAGATATTGTCATTGGCTCTAGGTTTGTAAGCGTGCGCAAAGACAAGACGCTTCGCATGATCGGCTCGCGTATGATTACGGTGCTAATAAAGATTCTGACAGGCAAGAGGATCAGTGACCCCACGTCTGGATTTAGGCTATTTGGGCGGGATATTCTTACGAAATACTATTACGACAATACCTTAAATCCGGAACCAGAATCTCTCGCTCTCTTTTTGAAGCAAGGGTATTCTATTTCAGAGGTACAGGTTAAGATGCGCGAGCGTCAAGGTGGCGAGAGCTATCTTAACCCTGTTAGGTCTATGCAGTATATGGTTCGTGTTTTCGTTACGCTCCTTGTCGTTCAGTGGTTTAGGTGATCCATTTGCCGATCTCTCTTCGTATTTTGCTTCTCGTTTGCGCTGTTTTGGTATTCGTGTTCGTATTGCGCAAATTAAAAAAATCCCAAATGCAAGTTTTGGATTCTCTGTTTTGGCTGCTATTCAGCGTCAGTTTTGTAATTTTGGGCGTTTTTCCACAAGTTGCAATGTGGCTTTCAAGTCTATTTGGTTTCATGTCGGCTTCTAACTTCGTGTTCCTTTACGTTATTGCCGTTCTTGTGGTCCGTGATTTCTGCAATTCTCTTCGCCTCTCTCGACAGGAAGAGCGTTTGAACTCGCTTGTTCAGGCTGTTGCGTTAAGTAGGGAGAAGGAAAAGTAGGCTATGCGTTTCGCTTTGGCGTATAAATCATCCGGATGGGAATGTCTCTACTTATATTTCTTTCAACAGTTGTGAACAGTGCTTGGTGCCCATACTTGTCATCCAGATGACTGGGAACGATTCTTCGAGGGCCCTTGCAGCTTGATTTGGATAAAGGTGAATTAGCCCCGTGTTGTCTCGATGCGTAAACCAAAAGCAAATAATGAAAGCCGTCTTCGTTGCTCTTCTCTTTATTGTCGAGCTTCTGTGCATGAAGCACTTTTATGTGAACCACTCTGTCTCACAGCTGTTCGTTTTAGCGCTCTATTGCGTCGTTGTAGATGTTGCCATTTGGCAATCATATTGTATCTTCCTTTCCTCAGATGATGAAAAAAAGCGTGGCAACTGTTCTGGTCGCTGCGCTCAATTATTAGTCCTGTTGCTTACGGCATTTGCTGTGGCGGTCATCTGGGAGGGCTGCACCGTTCTTGGCTCGCCGGCTTCTCATTTCTCGAATATTGCTGACTGGAATAAAAAGCGGCTCATATTCTTTTTTCTGATTTCCTATTGCGCAATACTCTATTTATTCCAAAGCGGCTTTTCTCTGAAAGCGTTGTTCCATTCTGCTTCGGCGAGGGTCAAGGCTACCGATTACGTTTCCCTGCTGATTATCGCATTCTTTATTGTTTTTGGCTGCTCTACGATTGCATTCGTGAATGGGTTCATTAATGCTGTTGTTTATTTCCTGCTGGTAATCATAACTTCGGTTTTCACGGCTTGCTCGGGCATTCGAAAGAGAAATTCTGCCCTTCCTGTTGCTTTCTTTATCGCTGCATTCTCAATTGGTGTTTTCCTTGTGGTGAGCACTCCGATAACGACGGGTATTTCATGGGATGATCAAATTCACTATTCCAATGCCCTTTCGACATCTTATTTATTTGAAACTCAAAAAACTGATTCGGATATTAACTTTACTGACGAAGCGGTCCGTCGTGCACAGGGCTATGAAGAGCCCTCTCTTTCCCATTTTGATCGAGCGGAAATTCTTGAGCATGCTAGGCAGTTGAATGGCTCCTATAGATCTGATATCGCTTCTGGTCATGTGCAAGTTAACAAGCATGAAGAATTCGTTTATACGCTTAGCAGCATTGGGTATATTCCATCGGCAATTGGCCTTTGGCTCGCTCGCCTTCTGCATTTCGATTTTTCTTCTATGATTCAATTCGCTCGGATTTGCAATTTATTTAGTTACTGTCTTTCAATTGCCATTGCAATCAAGGTTACGCCCTCAAAAAAGGGACTATTTGCTTTTGTGGGAATGCTGCCAACTTCGATCTTTCTTGCGTCATGTTTCTCATATGATGCATGGCTCATTTCGTTTATCATTCTCGGTTTTGCTTATTTTTTGAGGTATGCATGGGGTGATTTAAATGAATTTACAGTTCGCAATATAGCACTCGCATTTTTATTTACCTTTTTAGGACTCGCAGTCAAAGCTGTGTATTTTCCGATAATCGGTCTTTTCTTTATGGTTCCGCGTAATCGTTTTGCGGGCTCGAAGCAACGAGTTCATTACTATGCCGCCGTGTTTGTTTTGGGCTTGATTGCTTTTGCCTCATTTGCGCTTCCGTTCTTGTTTTCAACGGCCAGCGGATCTAACGTTGGCGATATGCGAGGCGGCTCCGATGTTAACTCTGGTCAGCAAATCGCTTTCATTCTCGCTGATCCATTGCGCTACGCGGAAATACTCGCCAATTATTTTTCAACTTATTATTTAAATCCGATAACCTCTTCTGGATATGCATTGAACTTTGCATACCTTGGATCGCTTGCTGCTCAGATTTCTGTAAATGCAATCCGTGGGTTGGTTCAGGTGCTTCCAGCTGTTTGCCTATTGTTGTTTGGGCTTTTTTCGGCCGATTCGATTAGCGTTAATCATATTGGTCTCGCACAATTTCTATGGGCCTCATTTGTGTTTTTGTTTACGGTGATTTTGGTGGCAACTGCACTTTATGTGTCTTTTACTCCCGTTGGATTGGGGACAGTTAATGGTTGCCAGAGTCGTTACCTTTTGCCACTTCTGGTTCCGTGCCTATCGTTTATCCTTAACCAAAGTCGCTTGGTCTTTGGGGACAGCAAACGATTCATATTGATATGCCTCGTATTCCCGTTTACTTTGGCTACGATTTGCGAGTTTGTTTTAGTTGTTGGAAAGTGTTGCTGATATGGGCATAGTTTTTAATACCGAATTTAACAATAAGCTAAATTGCCGTGGCGACGGCAAGCTATATCTACTGTATGAAGCCGCATCCGTTTTTCCTGATGCTGTTGAGTCGCAATCACCTAATGGGCAAATTCTGCCCGCAAGAATCATTCCTATTTCAGAGACTGAATTTGTTGCTGTTCTTGCCGATTTTGGTGTCGACCAATCGCTGTCTTTCTTTAGCGGAGATAATGTAATTTACCAGCGCCGCATCAATCCTGGCAAGTTTTCGATTGAGTCGAAAGTTAACGGCTTGCTGCGCGCGGAGCATTGTGGACAATTTCGCAATATTGACCGTTCTGGCGTGCATGCGCTCGCTTCTATCCAAATTGAGAGCTTTATTCCCTGCGTTGATGGCGTAATCGTTAGAGGTGTTCTTTCGGGTACTGATTACCTTGAGGGTGATCGTATTGTCGCTTTTAATGAAGAAGCCTGCGTTGTTGGGGAATCTTTGTTATTTAATAAATTAATAGCCGATGCGAATCCTGGTCTAATAAATTTCTCTCTTCATATTCCTGAGGTCGGGGATAGCCTGTGCATTTGCATACACAGGGCTTCTGGTCATCTAGATACGTTTATCAATCTAAAGAAAGATATGCTTAAAGAGCTTTTGGATGAGGCTGATCGGAATCATGCGTGTGCATTCGATCAACCCCGTTATTTGTCCTGGTTTTCTGGGCGCAGATTGACTGGATCCGATTCGCGGGCACAAGCACAAATAAGACTTGCATACCAGCCCTTGTTTTCAATCATCGTTCCTCTATATAAGACTCCCTTGAATTTCTTCAGGGATATGGCTGATTCTGTGATTGCTCAGACGTATTCGAATTGGGAACTCATCCTGGTTAACTCTACGCCAGATTACGATGGACTTAGCGACTTGGTTTCCGAGTACGTGACTGCAGACTCTAGAATTAAAGTGACTGATCTTGAGGGCAATCTAGGTATCACTGAGAACACCAATGTCGGAATCAAGATGGCCAAGGGAGACTACCTTTGCTTTTTCGATCATGATGATGTTCTCGAACCGAATATCTTGTTTGAGTATGCACACGCTCTAAATCAAAATTCGGATATTAATCTTCTCTACTGTGATGAAGATAAGCTATTGCCTGATGGGTCCTTGGCTCATCCTACTTTTAAGCCGGATTTTAGTCTTGATATGGCTCGAGACAATAATTATATTTGCCACCTTCTTACTATTAAGAGGGCATGTTTAGACAGAATTGACCTTTCTAACAGCGAGTTGGATGGCGCCCAGGACCATGCCATGGTGCTGAAGATTGCCGAACTTGGTGGGACGATCCATCACGTTCCTAAAATCTTGTATCACTGGAGAATAAGCGAGAATTCGACTGCGGGTAATTCCGATAGTAAACCCTATGCAACCCTCGCTGGAATAAAAGCTGTTCAGGAGCACCTTGATAGATGCGGTATCAAGGCGACTGTGGTCAATTCTCATAATCGTGCTTTTCGTTATAGCCCCATTTATGATGTTCCTTCATCTGAGTCCTGTTCATTAATCGTTACCACCCGCGGCAATTCTTCGGTTCTTTCGACTCTTGTATCTTCAATCAATGACACCGATTTTGATGATCTTGAAGTCGTTTTCGTGTGCTCGCAGGAAGCGGAAGCTGCTGTTAAGCAATCGAGCTCTGGACTTCGTTGCCGCTATATCGTTCACGCGCTTGATGACCCCTTTAATATATCTGTGTGGAGAAATGCCGGTGCTCTCGCCGCGCGTGGCGAGCAACTCGTCTTTATTCATGACGATATTCAGGCACTAGACTCCTCGTGGCTAAAGACTCTCGTCGGTTTTTCTCAACGAGAGGATGTTGGCGTCGTTGGAACAATGACGTGCGATCTTGACGGCATTGTGCAGCAGGCAGGCCTGTCTTATGTTGGAGAATCAATCGTCAACCTGTCGCAAGGCATTCATCGCTCTTCTCCTGGCTATATCTATATGCCATTGACTGTAAGGGATGTATCGGCGGTGAGCGGTGTCTGTTTAGCTATTTCACGCGAACATTTTAATCGTCTGGGTGGTTTTGATGAGTCGTATCTTCTTGACTATTCGGATGTTGATATTTGCTTCAAGTCTTCTCAAGCTGGGTTAAAAGTGATCTATACACCAGAGGCATGTCTCTACCATATGGCATGTGTTGACAAATCCCTTGATAGTAAATCTCGCTCTCATAAGCATTTTGAGGATAAGGCACGATTGTTGCATAACTGGTCCGAGCGTTTCTCTGAGGGAGATCCATGGTTCTCCGTTAACTTTTCTCGAGATCCCAAGCGCGCAGCGTTATATAAGTTCGATCCTTTTGACTACGAAGCGATTTGAGTGCTTTAAATGAAACAAATTGCCTGGATAATATCTCCGCCGGCAAAGGGTTCTGGCGGCTTTCGAACCATCTGCAGCAAGGCTTCCTTTCTAGATTCTCGCGGATATGAGAACTACTTTTACATTATGCCGGGCTGTGAAGCATACAAAAGTGCTCATAGAGTTCAGACCGAAATAAAGGATTGGTTTGGTTATTCGCCTAAAGAAGTTCGTGTGGCTCCGAGTGTGTCCGAGGATTTTTTTGCAGTAATCGCCACCGCTTGGAATACGGCGCACTTTGCATCTATGCAGAAGTGCACCCATAAGTTCTACTTCATTCAGGATTTTGAACCTTGGTTCTATCCGATGGGGGAGATGTATCTAAATGCCGAAGCAAGTTATCGTTATGAACTAAACCCCATAACAATAGGCAGATGGCTTTCTAAAAAAGTTGAACCCTATTATTCGCATGAAGTCCCATATTGTGATTTTGGCGTTAGCGATATATATACTGCGCAGGAACAAAATCTAAGCAGAGAGTATGCCGTCTGTGCTATTTATCAATCCAATAAGGATCGGCGTTTGTCTGGCATGTTGCTTGATGCAATTAAATTGCTTCTCAAGCTCGACGATGCAGTTGTCGTATATTTATACGGCGAAGACGCAATGCCTCCCATTCGTGATCCACGTGTACGCAGCCTCGGCATCTTGACCGCTGATGAATGCGCCTCGCTTTATGCCAAGTGTGTTGCCGGCGTATCGTTGAGCGTGACTAATCCCTCTCGCCTGCCTTTCGAAATGCTTGCATCGAAGCTTTCGGTAATTGAAATAAACCGTGAGAATAATCTACTCGACTTTCCGGAGGGCACCATCCACCTCGCTGAGCCCTCTGCTTGCGGCATTGCTTCTTCTATTCTTGAGGCTCTTTCAGGCTCAAAATGCGATTCGCCTAATCGATTTAGCTGCACGTCGATTGAGCGTGAAAATGAAATGTTCTTCGAGGCCTTTACACGTTATCTGAATGAAGAGCCATCCTTGGTTAGCGGGAAGTCCGCCTTCGGGAATGTGCTAAAAACCGAAGAACTAAGTAAGGTCTTCTTGCTCAGCGATCATCTCGCTGATGCTCGATTGCGATCGTCTGCCATGTCTCAAACGCTCATTCAAGCTTCTTCTGTTGATTTGACTGTGCGTTTTGAGTCGTCTTTGATGCCTGTGGATGTTCGCGCGGCAGTTTGGTGTGCCCTTGATCAGTCTGATATTCGCTGGATTAGTCTTGAATCTAGGGACGGTCTTTTTGCGGGGCATGTTCCGCTGTTTTTAAATGATGATGAAGAGGCCTATCTTCGCATTCATATATACTCTTTTGCGGAAGACGGCAAGAATCCGCTTTGTGTCGCCGAGCTAAGCCAACTAGTCTGTCTTTCGCCTTCTCGCAACGCTCATCCTGTTGTTCGTTCGGTTGAAAGTGGCGCATGCAGCGTGTCTGCCGTTTTTAACCTATCTGATGATTATTGTGAACCGTTTCAGCCTTCTGCTTCGACGGGCGTCGAAGGCGGTCACGTTGCTCTACTCAAACGTTTATTTCGGAGAAACTAATGGCGCGCTTTAACCAATGGACTCAGCTACTTAAAGCCTCTGCGACATCGCGCAGGCACGATGAAAAATCCGATGGTGTTAAGCAAGAACGCTATCTCCTTTTGGATACGGCTATGGGAAGCGAGAACTCTGGTGACCATGTGATCATGGATGCCTGTGGCTGTATCGCGGATCAAATCTTTGGCGGTGCGTTGCCCCATGTGGCAACGCACTATTATTCCAAAGAGCTTGAAATGTATCCTGAATACGTAAAGCTGTTGTGCGGCACCAATATTCTGTATACGCATATGGCTGATCAGCAGCAATGGGCGCTTGCCAAGCGGTTGGGCAATAATAGAAATGTTGTTTTGTTCGGCGTGGGCATGTCTGATATTGGGGTGGACGATGCTATCGACGCCTATACAAAGAAGTTCTATAAAACCTTGCTATCCGATGAATATCTTCATAGTGTTCGAGATGAAATGACTAAGAAGAGGCTTAACTCTATTGGCATAGAGAATGTTCTTAATACCGCATGTCCGACCATGTGGTCGTTAACCCCATCTAGGCAACTCGAGATATCCTCTAAGCGTTCTAAAAACGTTGTTACGTCAATTACCGATTATTGTTTCGATGCGGAACGTGACCGTAAGATGCTGGAATTGCTGTCGTCGGAATACGAAAAGGTAACGATTTGGATTCAAGGAAGCCATGATGTTGATTGGTGTCTTGATCAAATAGTCGATCTGAAGCAATTTAATGTCATAGGCCCCAATATCGAAGAGCTTAATCGTGTAATTGAAACCGAGGAGTTTGATTATGTGGGGACGCGTCTCCATGCGGGCATCCGCTGTTTAAATGGAGGACATCGCTCTCTAATTATTGCAATTGATAATCGAGCCCGCCAAATCGGTGAAGACACGGGACTTCCCGTTCTTGAACGCGAGGACGGCTATCTCCATAAATTAGCTGATTGGATTAACCATCCCGTAAAAACGGAGATCGACCTTCCCTGGGCAAGCATTGATAAATGGAAGAAACAGTTTAATTAGCTGTATTTCTTGGCTTTTGCTTTTCCTATTTCTTATCGTGCGGCGCCCCTGGCGTTTCTCCGATTATCCAACCCATATTTGTGGCTCGAATTAGATTCGTCAACATATAGGCGACTGATCCAAATCCAATCAGGTTAATTGCTGCCATCGCCATTGGGGCTATGTTGGGCCAGTAGGTAAAAGAAATGTAAACCAGTGGAGAATGAAAAAGATAAATTCCCATACTGTTTTTGCTAACCTTTTCGGTTAGCAGGTTTGCCTTTTGGGGGATGACGCAATAAATTGATGTAACCGCCATGCAAGTAAGGGCGGTGGAAGCAATGGGGGGCACCACTTGTTTTAGTAAATTTACAAGGAATACTAGTATTAGGACTATTGATAGGCTTTTACGCTTTTTATAACTCTCGAACCATTTGTTTGCTTCCAAGTAGTGGATTGTTAGGCCAAGCGCAAACCATATCGCATTTGCTTCTGCCAAATTGATATATCTGTTCGATGACGGTATTCCAAAATGGTAAAGATAAATTGAAGCGCCGAAAACTATCGGAACCTTAAAACATGCTAGAGGGCTCTTATCGAGTATTTGAAAGATGCACGACGTGGCTGCTGTAATGAAAAATAGGGTCGGGAGAAACCAAAGGTGACCGTTGTCTTCTCCCAACAGAACTGATTTAAAAATGATGTGCGGTATAGATAGGCCATTGTAGTAGGGATACTTAACGAGCATCCTGATGGGGAAGAGCCAACATATTCCAATCATGATATAGGGGATAATTAAGCGTTGAGCTTTTTTAATGACCTGATTTATAAAATCGCTTGATCGATTCCAGCTCCATAAAAAACAAAAGCCAGATAACGAAAAGAACAAGGGCATCTGGATTCCGTTAATTAAGAATTTGAGATTATCCAACAGAATTGATTTTTGTTCAGTTGGATAATATCCCCACGCACTTGAATACAGAATAATGCTGTGGCCTAGGACTACAAGGAATATTGCAAGGGCCCTCACGTTCGTTATGTCGTCTCTACGGGTTGTGTCCTTGCGGTTGTTCATCAATTGCTTCTTTCGTTAATATTGAGAAGGTTTAACTTAAAGAATATTAAACTCTTATTAACCGCTTGATTTATAACTATTTTCGATTACAGAGGACGGATTATATGAAAGGCATCATCCTCGCCGGCGGGTCCGGCACCCGCCTGTACCCGCTCACGCTCGTGACCTCCAAGCAGCTGCTGCCGGTCTACGACAAGCCCATGATCTACTACCCGCTGTCCACCCTCATGCTGGCGGGCATCCGGGACATCCTGGTCATCTCCACGCCGACCGACCTGCCCAACTTCGAGCGCCTGCTCGGGGACGGCTCGCGCTACGGCGTGAACCTCTCCTACGCCGAGCAGCCGAGCCCCGACGGCCTGGCGCAGGCCTTCACCATCGGCGAGGAGTTCATCGCCGGCGAGCCGTGCGCCCTGGTGCTCGGCGACAACATCTTCTACGGCAACGGCCTCAGCCGTCACCTGACGCGCGCCGTCCAGAACGCCGAGTCGGGCCGCGCCACGGTCTTCGGCTACCACGTGGACGACCCCGAGCGCTTCGGCGTCGTGGAATTCGATGCGCAGGGCCGTGCCGTCTCCATCAAGGAGAAGCCCGAGTGCCCCAAGAGCTCCTACGCCGTCACCGGCCTGTACTTCTACCCGGGCGACGTGGCCGCCAAGGCCCACGAGGTCAAGCCGTCCGCGCGCGGCGAGCTCGAGATCACCACGCTCAACCAGATGTACCTGGAGGAGGGGACGCTGTCCGTCGTCACCCTCGGCCGCGGCTACGCGTGGCTGGACACCGGCACCATGGAGAGCCTGCACGAGGCCGCGGAGTTCGTCCGCGCCGTGGAGCACTCCCAGGACCTGCCGGTCTCGGTCCCCGAGGAGATCGCCTGGGAGAACGGCTGGATCACCACTGCCGAGCTCGAGGAGGCCGCCAGGGCCTACGGCAAGTCGGTCTACGGGCAGCACCTGAAGAAGGTCGCCGCCGGCGAGATCGTCAACAGCCCGCGCGAGTACTAGCGCAAGCTTGTTTTCTTTTAGGGGTCACCGTTTATCTGGTGGCCCCTTTCGTTATGATTACGTTGACCATAAAGACAATATGATTGGGAGTGGATGTGTTAAGCGTCTACTTTGGCGATATGCCAGAAGCGATTTACAACACAGCGACATATTTCAAAAACTCTTACCGGTCTTCTTGGATTACGGATCCCTATGCAGTCTCGATAATTAAAGATGTTGATCGATCGGATGTTGTTTCCGAAAACGTCATCGAAAGCCCTGTGCTTGGATCCATCTCCCCACTCCAGCTTTCTGGTGGCGTGAAAACGCTGCTGCTTATGAGATTTGATCGTAAGCAAATTTTTAACGCTTCTACCTGTGGTGACAACTGTGCCAAGTGGATTCTCGACATGGCGAAAGACCGCAAACTTGTTGTGAATCTCTATCATGTGATGGACTTTGGTCGCGAGGATTTTAAAATTAAAGTCGTGAATAGCGGCCGAATCGTTCACAACATGGCCGAATTGATTCACGAGTCGATTCCGTATCTGTAGGTACTGCTTATGAACGGTTCGCATCTCGTTAAGATTTCCCGCCGCAGGGGAACCAAGTACACATTTACCATCAAGCGGAACATCACTATTGTGCGTGGCGATAGCGGCACGGGTAAGACGACACTGTTTGACATGGTCGCAGACTACATGCGAACGGGCGAGCAGTCGGGCGTTTCCTTGCAATGCGATTGTCCCTGTGTCGCCCTGACCGATTATGATTGGCGAAACCAGCTTTCGTCCGTTCATGACTCGATTGTATTTGTCGATGAGGGCTTAAAAGAGATCCATTCTGATGAGTTTGCCCATCATGTGCTGTATTCCTCGAATTATTTCGTGCTGATCTCAAGGGCTGATTTCCCCAATCTTCCGTATAGCGTGGATGAGATTTACAAGATTAAGACGAGCGGAAAATACCATTCCTTCGTCCCTGTTTATCAAGATCGCGGGAATCATCGTTATGCTATTTCCCGGTCGGCGCCAAAACAGGATTTTTCTATCCTTCTATGCGAGGATAGTAAGTCTGGTTTCCAGTTCTTTGAACGGCATTTCGCTGACAGTGAGCTTACCTGTACTTCGGCCATGACGAACAGCGCGATTTTGAGCTGGTTGGATCAGCATCTCGACGATCGCGTGTTTGTTGTTGCGGACGGAGCGGCATTTGGGTGCTATGCGGACCGCGTCCTTAAGCTGCAAGACATTCACCGCGATACTGTTACGGTTTGTCTTCCCGAGTCGTTCGAATGGCTTCTGCTGAGCTCCGGCGTAATTTCAGGGCTGGATGTTAAGGCGGTTTTGGAAACCCCAGAAGCCTTTGTAAACAGTGAGAAGTTTAAAAGCTGGGAAGACTTCTTCTATAAGTACTTACGCGATAAAACTGGGAATTCGGTCTTCCGGTACGACAAAGACTGCATTCCGGAGGCGTTTTGTAGGGGAAGTAATTCTGCGAAGGTCATGGCTCTTATCGCATGCCGAAATGTCCGATAGTTTTGTTGAATAGTGTCACGGCGTCACTTCCTGCGGCATACTAAAGAAGCTGTACTTGCTTCAGATTGGATTTTCATGTCTGAGATTTTTGAACCTAAGAACATCATCGTCACGGGCGGCTGCGGCTTCATCGGCAGCAACTTCGTGCACTACGTCGTGGACAACCACCCGGGCGTCCACGTCACCGTCCTGGACAAGCTGACCTACGCCGGCAACCCCGAGAACATCGCCGGGCTGCCCTCCGACCGCGTGGAGCTCGTCGTCGGCGACATCTGCGACGCCGGGCTGCTCGATAGGATCGTCCCCGGTCACGACGCGATCGTGCACTACGCCGCCGAGAGCCACAACGACAACTCCATCGCCGACCCGGAGCCGTTCCTGCGCACCAACGTCGAGGGCACCTTCCGCCTGCTGGAGGCCGTCCGCAAGCACGGCATCCGCTACCACCACGTCTCCACCGACGAGGTCTACGGCGACCTGGCGCTCGACGACCCCGCCAAGTTCACCGAGGAGACGCCGTATAAGCCCTCTTCGCCGTACAGCTCCACCAAGGCCAGCTCCGACATGCTCGTGCGCGCCTGGACCCGCACCTACGGCCTTCGCGCCACGATCTCCAACTGCTCCAACAACTACGGCCCCTACCAGCACGTGGAGAAGTTCATCCCCAGGCAGATCACCAACATCGTCGACGGCGTCCGCCCCAAGCTCTACGGCCGCGGCGAGAACGTCCGCGACTGGATCCACACCGAGGACCACTCCTCGGCCGTCTGGGACATCCTCACCAAGGGCCGCACGGGGGAGACCTACCTCATCGGCGCCGACGGCGAGAAGGACAACATCACCGTGCTGCGCATGATCCTGGAGGCCATGGGGAAGGACCCCGAGGACTTCGACTGGGTCGCCGACCGCCCCGGCCACGACCGCCGCTACGCCATCGACAGCACGAAGCTCCAGCGCGAGCTGGGCTGGAGGCCGGCCCACACCGACTTCGCCGAGGGCCTCAGGCAGACGATCGACTGGTACGTCGCCAACGAGGCCTGGTGGCGCCCGGCCAAGGAGGCCACCGAAGCCCGCTACCGCGCGCAGGGGCAGTAGGCCGAACCCCGGCGGACCGCGCCGCGGGGTGCCCGCGCCGGGCCG